>JBIITW010000076.1:0-19653 GCA_044340265.1 Burkholderiales bacterium
GATTCGCTGCGGCGATGGACGAGTTCACCGATCTGATGATCGAGCTGTCCGACGACACCAACATCGTGAAAGAGGTGGCTTGATGTACGGCTACGACAAGTACGAAGAGCACCTGCGCGACAGCGCCCCCTGCAGCTCCAGGTTCGACGGGTTCGACCGGGGCGACTGGGAGCCCTTCGCGCCGATGGCGGAGTGGCGACCCGACTTCGTGGGCCCGCGCGCCCCGGTGAACTACGACGACGACATTGCATTCTGACCAGGAGACATAGATGAAAGAAGCCTCCGCATACTTCGTGACCCCCGCGCCCGGACACTACGGCGACCGGGCGCGCGTGATCAGCAGCCATGCCACGCTAGCCGCCGCGCGCAAAGCAGCTACCGCAGGTTACGTTGCCCGCGCCGGGAACAAGCGCAAGGGCGACGAATGGACCCGCGCTGCAGAGTCGATCTACCCCGTGGCTTCGTGAACCAAGGAGGACTCATGGGCAAGACCAGCATCACCACCGAGATCGTGGACGGGCACAAGTACCTGACCACGACCTACCGCAACGTCGAGTACACGCTGCGCCACGACGGCTTCGGGTGGGTGCTGCGCACGCGGCGCCTGGGCTACGGCGGCAACCTGCACTACGGCACGGTCAAGGTGTTCGATCACTTGTCCCATGTCGCCGCCGCGTGCAAAGCCTTCGGGACGTATCACGACCTGCTGGCGATCAACTACTTCGGGAAGGGAGAAGCATCATGAGCAAGCACACGCCGGGACCGTGGTACGTCGGCGCGCAGAACGACGGTCTGTACATCATCGACCGCCAGCCACGCCCGTCGAATGATGACCCGCGCCATGACGCAGATGTCGAGCTGGTCGCCACACCGTTTGCAGCGCGCGGCGCGACTGTAGAAGCCAACGCCCGCCTCATTGCCGCTGCGCCGGAGTTGTTGGCAGCCTTGCAGGACATCATTGATGACGTTGAGGTGCAGCCGTGGCTAACAGTCGAGCAATCGCTCAAGGCCCGCGAAGCGCTTACCAAGGCGACCAAAGCCACCGGAGAGTCCGCATGAGCGCAGACAAGCCCACTTGCGCGGGGGCCATATGGACCGGCTACCACCGAAAGCTGTGCGGGCTGAGCGCGAAGCACGAGCACGACGGCAAGTGGTATTGCAAGACGCACCACCCGCCGACCGTGGCCGCCAAGACCGCCGCGCGCGATGCGGAGTATCGGCGCAGATTCGATGAGCGAGAGCGAATCCTTAAGGCGGCGGAATCTGCCCACAAGGAACGGGACCGCCGCGCTGGGTTGCACTCGGAGCTGCTGGCCGAACTGCGCGCCGCCCGCGACTACCTGTCCTGCATCCCGGAGTCTGCAGCCGGTGGCGATGACGATGCGGTGCGGCTAACGAAGCGGCTCGATGCGGTGATCGCGAAGGCTACCGGGGAGGTATCGTGATGGAGATGTACCGCGCGAAGGTCGTGCTGCCGCTGTTCGGACGCGAGCGCATGCACAACGTGTACTGGTATCGCGTCGGCGCAACCAGCAAGGACGATGCACTGGCGAAGGTTCGCAAGGAGATCGAAGAGCGCAACGCCGATGGATTCAGCTCGATCGGCTGGCGCATCGTCTACGTCGAAAGGTTCTGCGCGGTCGATCGCGTCATCCTGGACTCGGTGACGAACACGACGAAGGACGCCGCTGCTGCGGAGCCTACCCTGTGGGAGTGCGCAGGGTAGGCGTCTACCTCTCCCGTTCCTCAACCGCATCCGTGACCGCCGACCCTGGGCACGTGAACGTGACCGTGCCGAGCTGCTTGTCCCGGTAGATCAGGCACCGGGTATCGAGCGCCGTCCAGCGCGGGTGCGCGACGATCACCAGGGACAGGGATTCGGTCGGGCTGAGATCCTGGGTGCGCTCGACGTAGGCCCACTGCCGGGGCGGCGCGGGATCCTTCGGGGCCGGCGCCTCCGGGCGCGCGCTGGATGTGATCCAGGCTGCGACCAGGACGGGGGCGACGATTCCAAGGGAGAGGGCGGCGGCGAGCTTGGGCGACATGCCGCCAGTGTAGCGAGAGTCAGGCCCGGCGCCGTGCCAGATTTAACGGTTCCCCCGTCCATCGAGCGGGGGATTCGTGCTCTCCCCCTGGGGACGCCATCAACACCGGCGTCGTTTGCAGGATAGCGGGTGGCCGAAACCTGCCTTTGACCGATATCATCGGCAGGCTCCACTTCGGCATAACCAAACGTCCCGGGCCATGCCTGCACCCCTGTTCGTACTGCTCCTCCTGATCTTCGGTCTGGTACCGGCGGGCTTGCCCGCATGGGCGGCCGCATCGTCGGACACCGCCCCCGCCATGCGCGAGGCGCCGGTGGTGGTGTTCAACCGCACGGTCGCCACCTACCGCGCGCCGTTCCTCGGCGCGCCTCCCGAGGATCGGGCGCGCCGCGCGCGGCAGACCTTGCGGGACCTGTTCGACCTGGGCGGGCCGGGCGAGATCACGACGCGCACCGAGCCGCAGGGTACCGTGGTCCTGGTGGACGGTCGGTTCGCGCTGATCCTGTTGCCGGAGGATGCGGACCGTCTGCAGGGTGAATCCCTGGAAGGGGCTACCGCACGCACCGTCGAGGCGTTGCGGCAGGTGGCTGCCGAGACGCGGGAAGGGCGGGACCGGTCGCGGCTGCTGCGCGGCCTCGCGCAGGCGCTTGCGGCGACGGTCGCGTTGGCCCTGCTGGCGTGGAGCGTGCTGCGCGTGCGCCGTGCGCTGCGCACACGGGCGCGGGCACTGATCATCGCCAAGGCCGATGCGCTGCGCATCGGTGATGCCCACCTGCTGCAACCGGGCAAGCTGGTCGAAGTGGCCAGCCTGTCGATCACTGCCGCGACCTGGATGCTGCTCGGGCTGTTCGCCTACGAATGGCTCAGCTTCGTGTTCGGGCGTTTCCCCTACACCCGGCCCTGGGGCGAGCAGCTGACCGCCTTTTTCATCGGCATGGTGTCGAACATCGCCAGCGGGGTGCTCGGGGCGCTGCCTGACCTGCTGGTGGCCGTGGTGATCTTCATGCTGGCGCGGGGCGCCATCGGTCTGGCCTCGCCCATGTTCGACCGGGCTGCATTGCCGGGCGGTGCGCTGGGCTGGCTCGACACCGACACCGTGCGCCCGACACGGGTGCTGTTCACCATCGGCGTCTGGCTGTTCGCGATCGTGATGGCCTACCCCTACCTGCCGGGCGCGCAAAGCGAAGCGTTCAAGGGCATGTCGGTGCTGATCGGCCTGATGCTCACCGTCGGCGGTGCGAGTCTGGTCGGGCAGGGCGCAAGCGGACTGATCCTGATGTATTCACGCACGCTGCGGGTGGGGGAGTACGTGCGTGTGGCCGACCACGAAGGTACGGTCACCGAGATGGGCACCTTCACCACGCGCATCCGCACCGGGATGGGCGAAGAGGTCACGATGCCCAATGCGATGCTGCTCAACACGGTCACCAAGAACTATTCGCGCACCGTGCAGGGGCGTGGCTACGTGGTCGACACCACGCTCACCATCGGCTACGACACGCCCTGGCGCGATGTCGAGGCGATGATGCTGGAGGCCGCGCGGCGGACACCGGCCGTGCTGGCCACCCCGGAGCCGCGCGTGTTCCAGACCGCGTTGTCGGACTTCTATGTCGAGTACCGACTCGTCTGCCAGGCCGTGCCGAGCGAGCCGCGCCCACGGGCAGAGGTGCTGGCCACGCTTCACCAGCACCTGCTTGATGTGTTCAACGAGCGCGGCGTGCAGATCATGTCGCCGCACTATTTCAGCGACCCGGCAACGCCGAAGCTGGTGCCGGTACCTGGCGAGGTGGCGCGGCAGGCCGGGCAGTGACCACCGGGCCGGCAACCGGTGGCGTTGAGCCGACGACCGCGGCGGCTGCGGAGGCGCTGGCCCCGTTCGCCGATCCGGCCGTGGCGCCCGAGGCTGCACTGGCTGCCTTGTTCGATTTCGTGCGTCCGCGCGACAGGCACGACATCGACGGGCCCGGCGCGCGTTATACGGCCGTGATCGCGTTGATGGAGACCGATCCGGTGCGCGCGGCGCAGGTGCGTCGACATGTGCTGCGACTGCTCGCGACGCGCCGGCTGGTCGGCTTCTTCGCCGACAGCGGCATCCTGCCGAGCACCGGGTTCTTCACCGAGATGGGCCGCATTATCACCGATCGGCTGCTTGCCGACGTGCCGGATCCGGACGATCTGCGCGGCGCGCTGCGCCAGGTGTTTCATCGCAGGCGCGACTGGGTCTGGTTCTCGGCACTGCCCACCGACCTGTCGTGCCGATTCTGGCATCTGATCGCGCGGGAAACGCCTGCGGACGAGGACATGGGCCGGGCGATCACGGCCCAGCTCATGGAAGCCCTGCTGATCCTGTCCTACCGGATCGGCGGCACCGATGTCGAGGGCGAGTTCGGACGGCTCGGCCCGGAGTTCAAGGAATTCGCAGCCTGCTTCCGCGGCCTGACCGGAGCCAGCCAGCGCTATGTCGATGCCGTACGGGCGCACATCGCCGATCCGTCGCTGCGCGCGCTGGACAGCGCGGAGGTACAGGTGCTGATCGACCAGTGCCAGGCGGTGATCGGCCGGGCGCGGCGGCTGGCGGCGGCGCAGGGCACCAGCGTGCGACTGTCCTATGTGCTCCGGCGCAGCGAGCAGTCGTTGCAGCGGATCAGCGACCTTGGCTACCTTCTGGATGCCGGCGTGGTCAACGCGGAACTCGACCTGCGGCGCGACATGGTGGTGGCGCGCTGGAGTGCACTGGTGCGATCGGCGCTCGCCGCCGAGAGCCAGCGTTGCAGCCTGCGCAGCCATGTCGGCACAGGCGTGTCGATGCTCGCGATGAGGGTCACCGAGAACGCTGCGAGGACCGGCGAGCACTATATCGCGGAGACGCGCGCTGCCTATCGCGCGATGTGGGGCGCCGCGATGGGCGCGGGCGCGCTGATCGGCGCCATGGCGCTGATCAAGATCTTCACCAGCAAGCTCGACCTCGCGCCGATCGGATATGCGCTCGGCTACAGCCTGATCTACGGACTGGGCTTCGTGCTGATCTACATGCTGCACCTGACAGTTGCCACCAAGCAGCCGGCGATGACCGCGCAGACGATTGCCGGCTACCTGGGTGAGCTGCACGCCAACGGCGCCCGCCGGGCTGCCGATCTGGACCGCGTGGTCGACCTGTTCGCTGCGGTGGGCCGCACGCAGACGGCGGCCATCCTCGGCAACGTCGTGGTCGCCTTTCCGGTCGCGCTTCTGCTGTGCCTGCTGCTGTCGACGCTGTCCGGTGCGTCGCCGATCGATGCGGCGAAGGTCGAGCACCTGTTGCACGACCTGGACATCGTCGGCTGGGCCCTGCCGCACGCTGCGCTGGCTGGCGTGTTCCTGTTCCTCTCGGGCGTGCTGACCGGCTATTTCGACAACCAGGCAAGTTACGCGCGCCTGGCGCAGCGGATCGAGCGCCTGCCGTGGCTGCGGCAGCTGGCTGGCGCCCCGCGGGCCGCCCGTCTGGGCGTGTATCTCGAAGCGAACCTCGGCGGACTGCTCGGCAATTTCCTGTTCGGTTGCATGCTCGGCACCGCCGGCACGATCGGCATGATCCTCGGACTGCCGATCGACATCAGGCATATCGCGTTTTCATCGGCAAACCTCGGCTTCGCCTGGGCGGGCAGCGGCTTCTCGTTGCCCTGGCAGGTCTTCGCCTGGGGCCTGCTGGGCGTGATGATGATCGGCATCGTGAACCTGCTGGTGAGTTTCTCGCTGGCGCTGTGGATGGCGATGCGCGCACGCGCGATCGCGCGCGATGACGTGCGCGGGCTCGGGGATGCGCTGGGACGAAGACTGATCACGTCGCCGTCGCTGTTCTTCACTTCGCGCGGACTGCCGCCGGATGTACCACCGGATGTGCCAACAGACGCGCCGCCCTCGTCGGGTCCGCGGCAGGCGTCCTGAAGCGGTCACCCGTGGGGGAAATGCATCGCGCCGATGCGCCAGGAAGACGATTCGCACGATTGCGGTGAGTGATGATCTGCCCCGGCGACGATCGCACTGGCAGGGCGCACGATGGAAGCACTGCTTCTTCCCGCGATCGTTCTCTGGATCGGGTTCCCGCGTGACGTCCATCGAGGGGTTGATCGCGTGAAGGTGGTGCTGAGCGGCAAGTTCCTGCCCTACAAGACGTACTGAGCGTCGCGCGCGGCCGGGAAGGTCGTGCGTGGCAGCGGTCGCACCGGTTCCATGGACCGGTGCGACCAGAACACGGAAAGCAGGCCGGCCAGCATGAGCAGCAGGCCGGAGATCGCTGCGACCACGGCAGTCAGCTCGGTCTCCAGTCGATTGAGGACGATGCGGCCCTGCAGGTTGCGGTACACATCGTGCAGGTCGCGGGCGGTGGCGGCGTGGAAGTATTCCCCCCGCGTCCGGTTCACGATGGACCTCAGGGTCTCCTCGTCGATGCCGCTGGCCGTTCCCTCGGCATTCGGATGCCCGCCGGCGCGGCCGACGCCCACGGTGTAGATGCGTACGCCGCGCTCGGCCGCCATCACCGCACCCTTGTCCGCGCGCGGCCCCATCGTGTCGCGACCATCGGTCAACAGCACGATGGCGGCCGACGGGTGCGTTCCAGGGGCGCGCCGCTCCATGCTGCCGCGAAGGGGGGCACCGCCCATCGTGTCGGGTGTGCTGCCGTGGCGCGGCACCAGCCCGACCGGCGACCGCCCCATGCCGAACAGGTCCAGATGCCCCGCCAGGTTCTCGTCGGGGAACAGGGTGAGCAGCGAGGCGAGCAGTCCGACGCCGATGCTGGTGTCATGCTGCAGGTAGAGTCGGTCGAGGGCTGCGATCGCTTCCGAACGGTCCCGGGTGGGCGGCTGGATCAGGTCGGCATGGCCGGCAAAGGACACGATGCCGATGCGCACGCCGGCCGGCTGGCTGGCGATGAACGCGGCGGCGGCAGCCTTGGCGGCGGCGAATCGGCTGGGCGCCACGTCGGTGGCCGCCATGCTGGTCGACACGTCCATCGCTAGGATGAGGGTACGTTCGTTGGCTGGCGTGTCGAGCATCGTGGATGGCCGGGCGATGGCAAGCACACTGGCGGCGAGGCAGAGCAGCAGCAGGGCAGCCGGGACGTGCCGTCGTCGCGCGCCCGTCGAGGACATGGCCGCCATCACCAGCTGTAGGCTCGCATAGCGCACGGCCTGGCGCCTGCGCGCAAGCAGCAGGACGTAGCACAGGAGCAGTCCGGGCAGCAGCGCCAGGAGCCAGAATGCAGCGGGGGTGATGAAGGTCATCAGCGTCGATCGATCAGGCGGGATGTCTGCTTTGTCGCAACAACCGGGCCAGTTCTGCTGCATTGCAAAAATCCAGTCCTTTCAATGGACTGCACGCGATGCCCTGGTTGCGCAGGGTGCACGGGCAGGCACTGCCGGCAGCATTGGCGCTGCAGTGCACCAACCGGGCGCGCCGAGCGACCTGCGAGGGCTCGACAGTCTTCGAGCCGGACTGGGGGCTCAGGTGCCGTCGAACGCGAACAGGACGGCAAGCAGCAGGATCACGGGCAGCAGGACGTCCATCGCCTGCCGCGTGCGATGCAGGCGCCGGTACGTTCTCGCGGCACCCGGGTCTGCCATCGCCGCATCACAGGCGGCGTCGATCGCCGGCAGCAGTGATTGCCGCGCGAACAGATGGCCCAGGAACGCGGCGAATGACAGCGCTGCGGCGGCGGGTGCATTGCCGGCGCAGAGTATCGCGCCGAGTGCGCTGCCGCCGGCGGCGCAGGCGTGATGTGCGGGGCGCAGTGCACGCAGCAGCCGGGCGGCGATGTCCGCCTGCAGCCGCAGGCGGATCAGCGGCGCGATGCAGGCTGACAGAAACAGCGTGGCGCCGAGCGTGGTCGCGATCGCCAGCGCGCCCAGTTCCACCGAGTCGGGCAGTGCCAGGGGCAACGCGCCCTCAGGCGGCCACGTCGCCGCGTGCCTTGCGCTCGAGGTCTTCCCAGCGCTGCATCGCGTTCGCCAGTTCGTCCTCGAGCTTCGCCAGACTCGCCTGCAATGCCTTGAGCTCTGCCGGATCGCGGGCATAGGTGGCGGGATCGGCGAGCGTCAGCCCGACGCTGGCGATGCCGGCTTCGATGCCTTCGATCGTGGTCGGCATCGCCTCGAGTTCGCGCGTTTCCTTGAAGCTGAGGCGCGACTTCTGCTTCGGCGCGGGCGGCGGCGGTGATGTGACGACCGGGGCGACCGGTGCGACCGGGGCGTTCGATGCGGGTGCATTGAGGGTCGGGCCGGTACCGGCACTCGTTGCGCCGGAGGCGAGCCCCTCGCGGTAGCGCTGCCAGTCGCTGTAGCCACCGGCGATCTCCACCAGTCGACCGTCACCGGCAAAGGCGATCACCTGCGTCGTCACGTTGTCCAGGAACTCCCGGTCATGGCTGACCACCAGCACCGTGCCCTTGTACTCGGCGAGCAGCGACTCGAGCAGGTCGAGTGTCTCGATGTCGAGGTCGTTGGTCGGCTCGTCGAGCACCAGCAGGTTGGCCGGGCGCGCGAACAGCCGTGCCAGCAGCAGGCGGTTGCGCTCGCCGCCCGAGAGGGCGGAGACCGGGGAGCGTGCACGCTGCGGCGGAAACAGGAACTCGGACAGGTAGCCGATCACATGCTGGCGCGTGCCGCCGATCTCGACGAACTCCGACCCCGGGCTGACCACGTCGGTGAGACGGGCGTCCGGATCGAGCTGGGCGCGGAACTGGTCGAAGTAGGCGATCTCGAGGCGGGTGCCGAGGCGGGCCTTGCCCGAGTCGACCTGCAGTTCCCCCAGCAGCACGCGCAACAGGGTGGTCTTGCCCGCGCCGTTGGGCCCGACCAGCCCGATGCGGTCACCGCGCACGATGCGCGTGGAGAAATCGCGGATCAGCGTGCGGCCGCCGAGCGCGACGGTGGCATGTTCGAGTTCCGCGACCAGTTCGCCGGACGAATCGCCGGCCGCAAGCTTGAAGCCGACCTGGCCGATGCGCTCGCGCCGGGCAGCCCGGTCGCGTCGCAGCTGCTCCAGCCGCCGCACGCGTCCTTCATTGCGCGTGCGCCGTGCCTCGATGCCCTTGCGGATCCAGACTTCCTCTTCCGCCAGCCGCTTGTCGAAACGCGCGGCGGCCACGGCCTCGTCGGCGAGCTGCTGTGCCTTGCGCGCCTTGTAGTCGCGGAACGATCCGGGGTAGCTGGCGAGCTGCCCGCGGTCGAGTTCGATGATCCGGGTGATCACCCGGTCGAGGAATCGCCGGTCATGGCTGACCACGATCACCGCGCCGCGGAAGCCGAGGAGGGTGTTCTCCAGCCACTCGATGGCTTCCATGTCGAGGTGGTTGGTCGGCTCGTCGAGCAGCAGCAGGTCCGGTTCGCCGGCCAGTGCTCGGACCAATGCCACGCGCTTTCGACCCCCGCCGGACAGCGTGTCGAAGGGCGTGTCGCCGTCGAAGCCATGGGTGAGCAGCAGCGTGGATACGCGCGAGGGCAGGTCCCAGCCGCGCTCATGGTCGAGCCGGTCGTGCAGCCACTGCATGCGCTCTGCATTGGCCGGGGTGTCTTCGGCATGTGCGAGTGCATGGTGTTCCGCGAATACCTGGGCGATCTCGCCGAACCCGCCGGCGATCACCTGCTCGATGCTCAGCCCCGGTTCGAACACCGGCTCCTGGTCGAGCAGGACGCTGCGCAGTCCCGGCGTGCGAACGAGCTCGCCGCTGTCGGCGGCGATGCGGCCGTCGACAAGCTTCATCAGCGTCGACTTGCCGGTACCGTTGCGGCCGATCAGGCCGACGCGTTCACCTTCCTGCAGGACGAACTCGGCCTGGTCGAGGAGGAGGCCTGCGCCGTATCCGAGCGATACCCGGTTGAGCGCGATCAACATCGTGCGGCGCCGGTCACTGAACCTGCAGGCCGATGGACTTGATCAGCTTTCCATAGAAGGCGAAGTCGGTGCGCATGCGCTGGGCGAACTGGTCTGCGGACAGTTGCGGCGTGTCGAAGCCCTGCTGGGTCCACAGTGCGCGCAGGTCCTTGCGGTCGAGCGCGCGGTTGATCGATGCATTCATGCGATCGACGACGTCGCGCGGAACACCTGCCGGGCCGAGGATGCCATGCCAGCCGACCAGGTCGTAGCCGGGCACGCTGTCGTTGATCGGAGGTACGTTCGGCAGCGCACTGATGCGCGTCGGACCGGTGACGCCGATCGCGCGCAGCTTGCCCGCTTCCACCTGGGAGCGAACGCCAGCATAGCTCTCCCACATCATGTCCACGCGACCGCTGATCAGGTCGGGCATGGTGGCGCTGCCGCCGCCGCGATAGGGGACGTGCACCATCTTCACGCCGCCGAGCGACGCGAGCAACTCGCCCGCGAGGTGGAAGCCGCTGCCCACTCCGGTCGACGCGTAGGTGAGCACGCCGGGCTTTGCCCTGGCGATCGCGACCAGGTCGCGCGCGGTCTTCGCCGGCACCGACGGATGCGCCACCAGCACGAACGAGAAGGCGGTGATCATCGCGATCGGGGTGAGATCCTTCAGGGAATCGTACGGAGCCTTCTGCAGGTGCGGGGCGGAGGTCAGCGAAGTGCCGGGGGCCGCGAGCAGCGTGTAGGCATCGGGCGCCGACTTCGAGACGAATTCATTGGCGAGCTGGCCGGTTGCGCCGGGCCGTGGTTCGACCGAGAAATTCTGGCCGAACTCGGATGCGAGCTGGGCGGCAAGCGGCCGGATCGATACGTCGATCGCACTGCCCGGCGCGAAGCCGTGGATCAGGCGCACCGGCTTGGAGGGCCAGGCCTGGGCGTGCGCCGGCGCGATGGAGAACGTGGCCAGCACTGCGGCCAGCACTGCGGACAATGCAGCTGCCGGAACGGCACGTTCAGTGCGGGTCTTGCAGACGGTGCGGGAGGCGGTGCGCAGCGCGTAGGTCATCGAAGCTCGGTAAGATTGGATGGAAGTTCCGATTCTATCGGTTTTGTCCGTTGACCCTCGTTCACCCTCGTTCCGCACGCCCTTGGAGTCTCCATGCCGCACCTCAAGCCTGCCGATCCGGACCGCCTCGGTCTCGAGCCGCGCCTGCGCGCCATCCTCGACCAGCCGTTTCCCTGCTTTTCCGATGGCGAGATGAACCGCAGGCGACTGGCGCTGGCCGAGGTGATGCAACGCAATGGCGTCGACCAGTTGCTGGTCTGCGGCGAGCAGCGTGCCGGCACCGGCATCTCCTGGGTGACCGGCTGGGTGACCACCAGCGAACAGATCATCGTGTTCGATGCGCGGGAACGGCCGAAGATGTTCGTCGAGTGGGTGAACCATGCGCCGCTCGCGAAGCAGATCGCCTGGCAGTGCGATGTCGAGTGGAGCGAACATCGCAGCATCGAGAAGGTGGTGGCTGAACTGAAACGACGGGGCGCACGCCGCGTCGGCATCATGGGCGTGTTCAATTTCGGGAAGTACCGCAGGCTGGCCGCGGCCTTTCCCGATCTCGTCGACCTGAATCCTTCCTACAGTCGGCTGCGCCTGACCAAGTCGGAGGAGGAGATCGATTGGTTGCGCATCGGGGCTGCGTTCTCGGATGCGTCGATCCAGGCGCTCGCCGACGGCCTGTGCGACGGACTCAACGAGCGCGACCTGGGCGACATCGTCGAGCGTGCCTACGCGCCGTTCGGTGGCGTGACGCAGTTGCACTATTTCGGCGTCACGTCGATGGCGTCGCCCGACTGCTACATACCGCGCCAGCATCCGATGAACCGCATCGTGCGCAAGGGCGACTGCGTGTTCACCGAGATCACCGGTTCCTTCTGGGATTACGGCGGGCAGGTGCTGCGCACCTTCGCGGTGGGCGAAGAACCGCCTGCGCTCTACCGCGACCTGCACGATGCTGCCGAGGCCGCCTACGATGCGGTCACCTCGGTGATGCGCCCGGGCTGCACGATGGAGCAGATCGTGGACGCGTCGTCGGTGATCGAATCGCGCGGCTTCACCATCTGCGATGACCTGGTGCATGGCTTCGGCGGTGGCTACTTCCAGCCGATCCTGGGCTGCCGCAGCCGGCCGGCAGGGCCCTTGCCCGACATCGTGCTCGCGGAGAACATGACGATGGTCGTCCAGCCGAACGTGGTCGATACGGTGCGCAAGGCTGGCGTGCAGGTCGGCGAACTGGTGCGTGTCACTGCCACCGGTTTCGAGAGCCTGCACCGCGCCCCCCGCGGATTCCTCCGTGCCGGCTGATCGCTGCGCGAGCGCCTGATGGCCTGCCGGCGTTGAACGCGCGCGGCAGCCAGGCATGGATTGCCGCGCTGCTGCTGGCCGCTGCAGTCCTGCTCTGGGCCGGCAACTGGGTGATCGGGCGCATGATCCGGCTCGATGCGCCGCCCGGGGGCATCACCTTCGCGCGCTGGGCGATCGCCGCCGGCGTGCTGCTCGCGTTCAATGCAGCGGCGATGCGCCAGTACTGGCCGCTGATCCGCAAGTCATGGCGGATCCTGCTGCTGCTGGCGCTGACGGCGAGCATCTTCCAGCACCTGCCGGTCTACCTGGGGCTGCGCACCACCACGGCGACGACCGCTTCACTGCTCAATGCGACCACGCCGATCTTCATCCTGCTGATGGGCTGGTTGATGCTCGGCGAGCGGCTCGCCTCGAGCGTGGTAGCCGGCGTCGTTGTCGCGCTTGCCGGTGCCGTCTGGATCACTACCCGCGGCCAGCCCGGATCACTCGTGCACTGGGCGATGGAGACCGGCGACCTGCTGATCCTGCTGGCGACGCTGAGCTGGGCCGCCTACACCGTGTTGCTGCGCTGGCGCCCGGCAGGGCTTCCGCCGCTGCCGTTCCTGTGTGCCGTGGCCACGCTGGGCGCACTGGTGTCGCTGCCGGTCGCCGCCGTGGAGCATGCGATGGGCGCACGATTCATCTGGTCGCTGCCGGTGGTCGGCAGTCTCCTGTACATCGGGCTGGGCGCGACGGTGCTCGGCTACATCTTCTGGAATCGGGGCGTCGAGGTGCTGGGCGCCAGTCGCGCGGGGCCGTTCATGTACCTGATGCCCGTCTACACGCCGCTGATGGGTTGGGCCTTCCTGGGTGAGCGCGTGGAGCTGTTTCATCTCGTGGGCATCGGACTGATCTTCGCCGGCATCCTGCTCACGCGCCGCGATACCCGCCCGGCCACCTGACCGTCACCCGTTCAGGCCTTCGAAGCAGGTACGAACCAGGTAATCGACGGTCTGCGCGTCGTCATAGCGCCCGCTGGTGCGCAGGTACTCGAGCGTCGGGTCGCATGAGCGGGCGTAGATCGTGTAGACGATGACCTCGTGCGGCAGGCTGCGATCGAGCACGCCTTCGTTCTGCGCAGCGATCACCAGGTGCTTCAGTTCACCGTTGAGCTTCATGATCAGGCGCACATAGCCGAGGTTCAGCATCAGGCTGCGTTGCAGCGCGACGCTGGTCGAGGGCAGGTGCGGCACGGCGCCTTTCATCCTTCGCTCCAGCGCCCAGCGCAGGGTCGCCTTGAGCTTGTCGATCGGCGACATCTCGGCCGGCATCGCGGCCAGCACGTCGATCGTGTCACGGGTCATCCGGCACAGCGCGGCGGCGGCCAGGCTTTCCTTGGAGGCGAAGTGTTTGTACAGGCTTCCCTTGGCGATCCCGACCTCGGCTGCGACGTCGTCCATCGTCATCAGATCGAAGCCTTTCTTTGCCAGCAACACGTTGACCGCGTCGAGGATCGCGTCTTCGCGTGCTGCAAACTGCTGTTTCTGAAAGGAAAGTCTCATTCGAATCGCTTTCGTTGGGGGCGCGGGCCAAATATCCGAGCGGACAGGGAACTTTATTGTACAAAAAATGACTAATCAGTCACGATTCGACCGTTGCGTCTTTGACTAAGACAAACTAACATCAACGCAGCGATTTCATCCCTTAATCGACCCTGAAGAAACGGAGTCCACCATGAAATCCTTTCGCGCCCTGGCTGCCGCACTGACCACCGCCATGACCCTCGGTTTCGCTTCTACTGGTGCCATCGCCGCAGATGCCGCGAAGATGGACATCGTGGACACCGCCGTCAGCGCGGGATCGTTCAAGACACTGGTCAGCCTGATCAAGCAGGCCGGACTGGTCGACACCCTCAAAGGCAAAGGCCCGTTCACCGTCTTTGCTCCGACCGACGAAGCATTTGCAAAAGTACCCAAGGAAACCCTGGAAGCCCTCGGCAAGGACAAGGCCAGACTCGCAGCCGTGCTGACCTACCACGTCGTCCCGGGCCGTGTTCTCGCCAAAGACGTCAAGCCGGGTAGTGCAAAGACCGTTAATGGTCAGGAACTGAAGCTCGACACCGCAGGCGGCGTGACCGTCAACGGCGCAAGGGTAGTGAAGGCGGACGTGATGACCTCCAATGGCGTAATCCATGTCATCGATACCGTCCTGATCCCCAAGTAACTGATTGTAATTGTTTTTATCCCCTCGCACCGATGGCCCCGGCGTCATCCTCCATGCGGGCAGGAACATTGCCTGATGTAGATGCCGCATGGGCCAGTCAGTTTCCCCGATCGGTGCGTTTGCCGCGGCGGGTTCCCGCAGCGGTCTTTTCCTTGTCGTTCCAATTCCGAGGCTGATTATGCTGGACACGTGGAAAGGTCTGGAAGTGATGTTGAGCGGTTCAGAGCCGCGTCGCGTTCGTGCGAGCCAGCGGGTCGTCGATGAAATCCGCGCGATCGAGCCCGCAGAGCTGATGTCCTTGCGCAAGCGCCAGGGCGACCGGATCGTCGTCGTTGACGTCCGCAACAGTCCGAAGGAAATGCTGCGCACGACATTGCCGGAGGCTCAGGTCCTGTCGGTGGAAGAACTCGAGGTTCGCTGGCGGCAGTTGCCGCAGGGCGCCACGATCGTCGTCTATTGCTGGGACGAGTGGAGCACCCTGTCGGCACGGGCGGTGCACCTGCTGACCCTGCGCGGCCTGAAAGCGGTCGAGCTTGCGGGCGGCATCAAGCGCTGGCGTTCTCTGGGGCTGGATGAGACGCCGATTGCGTCAGCCATCGCGCGCTCGCAATACCACTGAGCAGGCAGTCCTGGTTGCCGGGCCTCTGTTGCGGGCCCGGGCACGCGAGCCCGCGATCACCCCCTGCCGCCGGAAGAGATCGTGAACAGCAGCAACGAAAGCTGCTGGAAACCCAGCAACAGCAGGCAGACCAGCCACAGGGCCAGTATGAAACGTGCCCAGCCTGGCAGGTAGCGGGACAGGGCCATCCAGCGATCGGTGGCAGTACCGGATTGCATTTCAGCCCGCACCGGGCGGTCCTTGATTGCCATGCGCTTGCCCACGCGTTAGGGTGTCGCACATTAGCGCACAACGCGCGTCGATGGGCACCCGATGTCAGGCATCCAGTCCGGGCAGATCCTGTTCGCGCTGATCAGCGGCGTGCTGGTCTCCCTTGCCGTGACCGCCGCGTTCCTCGCGCTCTATCGGCAGTCTGTGGCGCGCACCATGCGTCGGGCGTCGATGGCGGGCGGCATCGAGCCGGGCGCCCGGGCTCCAGAGGCTGCAGAGAATGCAGAGGCTGCGCGGAAGCTGCCGGGCGCAGGTTCGACCGCCCCGGGCGAGCGCGCGGCCCACGGCCTGCGCGTTGCGGCTGATCGCACGCGGCGGAAGGTCGGGTTGGCCTACGGGACAGCCTTCGGCCTGTCGGCAGCCGTGCTGCATGGACCCGCGATGCATGCGCTATGGGCGGAGTCGACCGATGGCCTCGGACTGCTGCGCGCCTTCGTCTGGTGGTTCCCGGCATGGACTGCGACGCTGTTCATCGTTGCCGCGCTGCTCCACCTGAGTCGCCGGCAGACCTGGGTGGCCGTCGCCTTCGCGGTCGCGGTGGGTGCATCGCTGTCGATCCTGGTGCCCACAGCGATGCGCCTGGCCAAGGAAGCGGCGCTCGGCCCTGAACTGCTCGCCAACGGGTTCTATTTCGTCGTTGCCTTCGCCATCAACGCGGCGTTGCCGGTCCTGCTGGTGCTGGTCATCGGGCGCCCGCGGTTGCGCAATGTGTTGCCGCTGGTGCTGCTGGTCGTGATGACTCTTTCGCTGGTGGTAGCCGCGGTCTACCACCTGTTCGCCCAGTTGTTCGCTGGAAACGGGCAGGTGGAGGGCAGCGGGTTGCACGCCGTCGCGATGGCCATCGGCCCATCCGGCGTGGTGCTGCTGCTTGCGTTGCCTGCCGGCTGGCTGGCCTGGCGCGGGACGGCTGCGCTGACGGCGCGATACCGAGCGCGCCGGTTCAGCGACATGCAGTTGCTTGCCGACGCCTGGTGGGGCGTGATTGCGGCGTTCGGTGTCGCCCTGCTCTGGCGGTACGGTTGGGCACTCGCGCTGGGCTGCGCCGCGGCAGCCTGGGTGGTCTACTTCGTGGCAGTTCGCCTCCTGCTTCGCATGCAGGGACTTGCCGCGGGCGAGGGCGGACCCTCCCTCCTGCTGCTGCGCGTGTTCGGACACCAGGCCCGCACCGAGCGGCTGTTCGATGCGGTGGCCGCACAATGGCGGTTCACCGGGCCGGTGACGATGATCGCAGGTGCAGACCTGGCGTTGCGCTCGATCGACGTTGATGAAGCGCTGGCGTTCGCGCATGGCGAGATCGAAGCGGGATACATCGCCGATCGCGAGGGACTGGCGCGGCGGCTGCACGGCCTGCGTGGGCAGGTCGATCCGGATGGGCGTTATCGGATCGCAGCGTTCTTCTGTTTCGACGACACCTGGCGAGCCACCCTGCAATCGTTGCTGGTCAATGCCCGCGTGGTCTTGATGGACCTGCGCGGTTTCGACCAGGACAACACCGGCTGCGTGTTCGAGCTCGAACAGCTCGGACAGTTCGGCCGCGTTCGGCACTGCGTGTTCGTCGCTGACAAGGATACCGACCGGGCACTTGCCGAAACCTCGCTCGCAAAAGGCGCCGGCGCATGCGTGGCGCAGGCGGTCCGCTGGGTCGATCTTCCCCGCGATGACGACACCTCGCTCGCGCGCCTCCGTGCGACGCTGTTCGAGGTCGCCACTGCGTCCTAGAGGGTGCGCACGTCGATCCAGTGCACGCGGCCTGTCCGGCGCTTCACTTCGTCATACATGTGGGCGGTGCCCCCGGGGCCGTCGCCACCGCCGCCATTCCACAAGGTGAAGAAGCGCACGCGATCGATGCCCCAGGCGAGGGCGGTGTTGAGCAGCCAGAGGTTGCAGCGTTCATAGGCATTGGCCCCAGCGGGCAGCGGGCCGAGTTCCACCGGCATCACCCGGGGCGCCATGTCCAGCTTCGCCTTCATCTGGAAGTACCGTTCCCGCCAGGCCTCGCCGTGGGTGACCGGGAGCACCGATTGCTCGATGAACTCGGGCTCCGGGAACGGCAACATAAGCTGGCAGCGCACCCCGCGCGCCTGGCAGGCCTCGAGGAACAGCAGGTCGCCGCCGGCGGCTCCCTGGCAAAGCGCCAGGTCACCCGCGCCGGCGCCGCTCTGCTCGAGCGCCGCGGCCAGGCGTGCGGCGGCCGCATCCACCCGGTCATCCGGGAAACGTGGCTGCGGCCGGTTCTGCGCGTCGGTCATGTGCCCGCTGAACAGCAGTACCTGGCGCGGACGGAACGGCGGCGCTGCGCGCGCGATCTCGCGGTCCACGATTGCCAGCGCAGTCGCGGTTTCCTGCGGCCGGAACCCCAGGTCGGCCAGTACCGAGAGCGTGCGGCGCGACGAGTCGAGCGCGAACCAGTCGCGATCGGCCACCGCGACTGCGGCGCTCCATGCACGTTTCGACGGGTCGGCGTCCAGGCAGAGCAGGCAGAGCTCGGCGTAACTTGCCCGTGCGGCATAGTCGCGTGGGTTTCGCTCGCGCGCGCTCAGGCAGGACCAGTGCACTCCGCCGACCACCTGCTCGATCAGCGCCGGGTCGGCGCGCCCGGTCAGGTGCACGTGTATCGTGGCCAGCATCAGCCAGTGGATGCCCGCGTAGTAGTTGGCTGGTTGCAGGGTGAACGCGGTACGAAAGGGCTCTATCGCGCATGACAGCCCCGCTTCTTCGTCGGCTGCCGCCTGCCGCAACGGTGTTTCAGCCGTTTCGTCGCTGGCGCCATCGGCGCGCATCGGTGCAGTCTCATGGTCCTCGAGGGCGTCGCCGCGCCAGCGCTGGATCCAGCTCTGCATCTCGATGCGCCCGGCCAGCGTGCAGATGTCGCTGTCCTGGGGGAAGGCCGCTGTCAGCTGCTGCACGGCTTCGCGCGCTTCCTCGAAGCGGCCGAGGCGGGCGAGGCAGAGTGCGCGCCGGATGCGGGAAGGCCGGTCGCGATCGTCGATCTCCAGCGCCGCCTCGATCTGTTCCAGCGCAAACTCGAACTGGCGCAGCTTCATCAGGCTCTCGGCCGCGGCGCGGCGAGCCTCCAGCGCCAGCGCCCGGGTCGGCGTTTCCGTGGCGAGCACCAGGATGTCTCCCGGCCTGTTCTTCTGGCGTGCGACCTCCAGCCGGCCGTGCCAGGCGTCATAGGCGCGGCTGAACTCGTTGTCGCCGCTGAGCAGCAACTCGCGCCATTGTGGTTCCCTGAGATCGTCGAGCAGGGTGTAGACCGGACTCACCTTGCGTGCGCTATCCGCGGCGAGCGTGGCGCGCGCCATCGTGGCGAGGCGGTCGCGGTCGGCGTCGAGCGTTGCCGGATCGGGAGCGCCGTCCCTGATCGAGTAGCGCAGCTTGCGATCGGTGTAGATGTCGAACGGCTGGTTCGGGCGGGGGCCCTGGATCAGCAGCACGCCGCGTGCACGAAGCGCATGGCGCACGCCGAGTTCGTACCAGACATTCGGGTTGTCAAGGGTCAGGTCGGCGAGCACCAGGTCGGCGACCAGCAGTTCCTGAAACATGTCGGTGCGGATGTCGCCGGCACGGGTTTCTTCGTCGGCGCGGAACACCGCGCATCCGGCCTGTTCCAGCGCGGGTCGTATGAGCTGTTCGAACACGCGGTTGAAGTCGATCGGCATGCCGTCATGGCCGGGCTTGGTGCCGAAAGGCATCGCGATGAAGGCATGGGGCTTCATCTTCAGCGTTTCGTCAGGACTGTCGGTGCGAAACGAGACCGCCCGGGTTCCCGGTCCGGGACGCGCAGTTCTCCGCTCAGCGTGCGGCCGTCGGCCGAGAGCCGGAACGTACCGGTCTGCGGTGGCATGCGCTCGAACACCCAGTCGAGGGAGACCTGGATCGATGCCTTTTCCACCCTGCCGGTACCGCGCTTCCATACCTCGCGCGACTGGTAGTGCGTTTCTTCTATCCTCAGTCGGCGTCCGTCCTGGACCACGATCCAGAAGCTGCCGCTGGGCAGTTCCCAGCGCCCGGTGAGATCCGGGATCCTGCGGGTCCTCTGGTAGAGCAGGCCGCCGACGATGGCCGCGGCAGCGAGGCCCGCCACTGCGAACTGCAGCCGACGGCGTGTGGCCGGGACGCTGGGCGCCGCGGGGCGCACGCCACATCGGCCGATGGCCTCGACCAATCGGTCGATGTCATGGGCCCAACGGCTGTCCGAAAGTTCCAGCGCCTGCTGCCGCGACAGTCGCTGCAGGTCCGGCGGCAGGTCGGCGGCGGCGGGCATCCTCGCGGCTTCCACCAGCAGCGGCAGCACGGTCTTGCCG
>JBIITW010000002.1:0-64417 GCA_044340265.1 Burkholderiales bacterium
GCTGGCGGTGAACAACGTGTTCGACCAGCGCTACTTCAATTACGCGGTGCGCTCCACCTTCGCCTCCACCGCGGACCGGTACAACGCGTATCCACTGCCGGGACGCACGGCACTGGCCACGGTGGCATACCGGTTCCGCTGACGGTCGGCGCGCGAGGGCGGGCGGGGGGGCATAATGCGTCCCTCGCCCGCCCGTCGCGGGACTCCCCGGGGCCGGTCTTTCGGCTGTCCTCCCTGCCGTGGCTTCTTCGAAGGATCCTTCTGCCGGTTCGCCGCCCGTCGACAGTGTCGCGCTGTACCGCCGCCTGCTCGGCTTCGTCAAGCCGCATGCCCTGATCTTCGGCTGTGCGATCCTCGGCATGGTCGGCGTCGCGGCCACCGAAGCTGCGCTGCCGCTGGTGATGAAGCCGATCCTCGACGGCACGTTCGTCGAGCGTGATCCGAAGTGGATCACGCTGATCCCGATATTGCTGATCGGGTTGTTCGCGGTGCGCGGCGTGGCCACCTTCCTCGCCACCTATTGCACCCAGTATGTCGGGAGCCGGGTCGTGCTCGACCTGCGCACCCGCATGTTCGACAACCTGGTGCGCCTGCCCGCCGGGTTCTACGAACGCCATGCCAGCGGCAACGTGATCTCGCGGCTGACCTATGACGCGGCCCAGGTGACCACGGCAGCGACCGATGCCATCACCATCCTGGTGCGCGACGGGGTGACCATCATCGCGCTGCTCTGCGTGCTGGTGTGGATCGATTGGCAGCTGACGCTGATCGTGTTCGCGATGGCCCCGCTGATCGCGTGGATCGTCCGCCTGGTCAGCCGTCGCCTGCGCGAGGCGAGCCTTGGTGCGCAGCGTTCGATGGGCGACATCACCCATGTGCTGCAGGAAACGGTCGAGAACCAGAAGGTGGTCAAGGTGTTCGGCGGGCAGGACTTCGAACGCCGGCGCTTCTTCGACGTGAGCAACCGCATGCGCCGCTATACGATGAAGCATGTGACGGCCGCCGCGGCCAACGTGCCGGTGGTGCAGATGATCGCCGCCGTCGCGGTGTCGATCGTCCTCTACATCGCGGCCAACCGGGCGATGCAGGACCAGACCACGGTCGGTGCATTCATGTCCTTCGTCACCGCGATGCTCCTGCTGACATCGCCCCTGAAGCGGCTCACCAGCATCAACGAGCACCTGCAGCGCGGCCTGGCCGCCGCGCAGACGGTGTTCGAGGTCATCGACACCCTGCCCGAACCCGATCCGGGCACCGTCGACGCGGGACGGATGGCCGGCGTGCTCTCGTTCGAATCGGTCGGTTTCCGCTATGCGGCAACCGACGAGCGGCAGCCTCCGGCGCTCGATGACATCACGTTCTCGGTGGCGCCCGGTGAGACCGTCGCGCTGGTCGGCACGTCGGGCAGCGGCAAGACGACCATCGCCAACCTCATTCCCCGCTTCCACTCGCCGACGCGCGGCCGGATCACCTTCGACGGGCGTGACAGCGCCTCGCTCACGCTGGCCAGCCTGCGCAGGAACATCGCGCTGGTCAGCCAGGACGTCACCCTGTTCAACGATTCCGTCGCCGCGAACATCGCCTATGGCGACATGGTCGCCGCGCCGCGCGACGCAGTGGTGGCGGCGGCGAAGGCCGCCGGTGCGCACGAGTTCATCGAACGCATGGAGGCCGGGTACGACACGCTGGTGGGCGAGAACGGCATCCGCCTGTCGGGCGGACAGCGCCAGCGGCTGGCGATCGCGCGCGCGTTCCTGAAGGACGCGCCGATACTCGTGCTGGACGAGGCGACCTCGGCGCTGGACACCGAATCCGAACGGCAGGTACAGGCGGCCCTAGAGCAACTGATGCACGGGCGCAGCACCCTGGTGATCGCACACCGGCTGTCGACCATCGAGCGCGCAGACCGCATCCTGGTGCTGTCAGGCGGTCGCCTGGTCGAGACCGGGTCCCATCGTGAGCTGCTGGCCCGCGACGGGGTCTATGCACGGCTGCAGCAGTTGCTCGAGGCCTGAGCGGCGGCGCAGCAGCCCGCGGGTCACGGTCGGTCCGGATCGGCCAGGAACTCGGCGGCCGCATCGATCACGCGCGAGGCCGGCAGGCGGATGAGGCAATCGGACGTGCTGTTCACATGCCGCTCGCAACCCTCCAGCAGGCACGGCACCCCGGGTGCACAGGGGGCGACGCCCTGCAGGAGATGCACGTTTCCGACCCGGCCGCTGCCGAGGCGTTGCCACGGGCTGGTGTCCCCGGCGTAAGCAGCCGGCCACGGTCCCCACTTCACCGGGTCGGACGGACCGAACAGCGCGAGGGTCGGGATGCCGAGCGCAGCGGCCATGTGCGTGACGACGGTATCCGGTCCCAGGTAGAGGGTCGCCCGTTGCAGCACGTTCGCCAGCTGCCCCAGCGACACGCGGCCGGCGAGATCGATCGTGTCCTGCGGCAACTGCCCGCGCAGCGATTGCACGTAGGCTGTTTCGTCGGGCGAGCCGGATGCGGACAGGACCACGCGCAGCCCCTGCGCGCGCGCCCACTGCCCGAAGGTGATGAAGCCTTCGTCATGCCACATCTTGTACCGGAAGCGGGGCCACGGATGAACGACCACGAACGGCGCCCGGCCCAGCTCCGCGGCGATCCCGGCGGGCAGGGCTGCGCCCGTTGCGACATGGACCGCAGGCAGCCGCTCTATCCCCAGTGCACCGGCGAGCCGGAGGTTCTGCAGGACCGTATGGGTATCGCAGTCGTCGCAAGGGACCGATGCGCTGAGCAGGCGGCGCTTCCAGAGGTGCTTGGGTCCGCTCAGATGGACCCCGAGTGCACGTCGTCCGGCGATGCGTGCATACAGCGTCGGACGATCGCCCGGGATCGTGCTCAGTGCGAGGTCGTAGCGGCCGGCGATCCGGCGCAGCAGCTGCGCATGCGCGCCAGTGGAGGGCCGTTCGGCCACCTCGATCACCGCATCGATCATCGGCAGTCCGGCCAGCACCCCGCCGGTCCCCGCGAACACCAGTACGTCCAGGCGCGCATCGGGCCATGCGGCGCGAAGCGATGCAATCAGCGGCGTGGTCAGTAGTACATCCCCGATGCGGCGGGTGACCACGACCAGCATGCGTCGCGGGGGCGCCGGCATCGGCAGCAGGACGCCTGTCGCGGCTTCAGTCGGCATGCTGCTCGAGGCCGTCCTCGGCCCGGATGCGATCGGATGCCACCAGCGCGTCGAGGCGGCTGCGGTTCTCGGCCAGCCGGCTGCGGTCGTTGTCTGCATGCCAGAGGTGGGCCAGTGGCGTGCCGAAGCGGCCGTTCTTGTGCCGGACGCCGGCGTGCAGCAGCCGGATGACCAGGTCCGAATCCTCGAGCCCCCATCCGCTGTAGGCATTGTCGAAGCCGTTGACCCGGACCAGGTCGGCGCGCCAGACACCGAGATTGCAGCTCTTGGCACCCAGCCATCGGGTGGGCTGCGCCTTGCGCCAGCCGAGCGGGTCGCCCAGTCCGATGTGCCACAACGGTGCCAGTCGGTTCACGTCGCGGCGAAGGAAACGCCGTGCCCATTCGGCAGCCGGGAGGTCTTCCAGCGCGACGGGCGGCACCGCGAGCACGCGGTCGGTGAAGGTTCGGGACAGCAGCATCCGGTTGCCGGCGACGAACCAGCCCGGCTCGGCGAGCCGGCGGTGATTGCGCACGAAGCCGGCCAGCGGCACGCAGTCGCCATCGGTGAACACCACGTAGTCGGCCGAGGTGGCGGCGACCGCGCGGTTGCGGATCGCACCGGCACGGAAGCCCCGGTCTTCGTGCCAGACATGGCGCACCGGGAACGGCGCCCTTGCCGCGAACTGCGCCACCACCGAACGTGTGTCCGCAGTGGAGCCGTCGTCGGCCACCAGCAGTTCGATGTCGAGGTCGTCCTGCACGCAGTAGGCCGACAGCGCACGCTCGAGCGCATCCGGACGGTTGTAGGTGGTGATCACCACCGCAATCTGCATCATCGTCGGCGCAGCAGCATCAGCTTCAGGTAGCGGTAGTAGCTGCCCTCCGCGTTGGCGATCGCCAGCAGCAATCCGTGGCGGCCATCGAGGAAGCCCAGCCGCAGCAGGTAGGTGCGGATGAACGTCCACAGGCCGTGGCCGAGCGCGCGGCCGACCGACCCCTGCGCGCCGCGTGCGAGCATCATCTGCGCGCCGTCGGTCGAGTAGCGATTCATCTTGTCGACCACCTGCTCGAGGCTGGTGAACGACTCGTGGTCGATGGGTTCGGCGAACGTGCCGATCGTCGCCGGCCCGGCGATCACCCGTTCGTGCACGAGGTCGTCGGAGAAGCGGGCCGAGCCCCGCCGCCACAGTCGGGTCACATGGTCTGGCCACCAGCCCGAATGGCGCATCACCTGCCCGCAGAAACGGGACCGGCGCGGCATTCGCCAGACCGCGGGCGAGGCGTCGGCGGCGGTCGCGGTGGTGGTTGCTGCAGTGATCACCGCGGTGATCGCCGCTGCCAGGGCTGCATCGACCCACTCGTCCGCATCCAGCGAAAGGATCCAGTCGCCTTGCGCGAGCGCGAGGGCCCGGTTCTTCTGCGGGCCGAAGCCGGGCCATTCGGCGGCGATCTCCACCCGTGCGCCCCGTGCCCGGGCGATCGCCACGGTGTCGTCGCTGCTGCCGCCGTCGAGCACGATGACCTCGTCGGCGAAGCGCAGCGAGTCGACGCAGCGCCCGATCCGCCCGGCCTCGTTGAACGCAATGATCACGGCGGACAGTCGCGGGCGAAGGCCTGGCGGCGAAGTCATCCGGCGGCTTCCCGGGAGGCGCCCCCGGCGGGAAATCGAGCCGGGTCCGTGACGCGCAACGCCTGCGCCGCGAGCGCGGCCAGCAGCAGTCCGAATCCGCTGGCGGCGTACTTGAGCGTGAACACTTCGATCGTGATCGAGCCTGCGGCCATGGCGAGCAACAGGCCCAGGCCGAGGCGGCAGGCCATCGCGACATCCGGGTCGGGGTCGTTGCGCCTGCGCCAGAAGGCGGCGGCGGGAACCAGGAAAAGCACGAGCACGGCAATGCCGCCATGCACGCCCGAACGCAGCGCAGCGGCAAGGACCTCGTTGTGCGGTCCGTTGTTCGCGAACGTGCTGCGTGCCAGCGGCGTGGCCATCGCGACGATGACCGGATCATGGACCTGCGCCGCGAGCCCGCGATCGCCATACCCCGCGAACGGCCTGCGGGCGATCAGTTCGACGGACATCAGCCACATCGAGAGCCGCTGCCCGGAGGAGGTGTCGGGATCCGTCCGGGTCAGCCACTTGTGCACTTCGACCGGGGCCGACGCGAACAGCGCGACCGGTGCCCGGTTGACCGCCAGGTTCACCGAAAGGATCGCGGCAGCGGCGACGGTTGAAATGGCGACGACTTTCGGGTCGAACCTCGGTCTGACGCTGACCAGCCAGCCCAGGAGCACCACGCAGTAGGCCATCATGCCGCCGCGCGAACCGGCGCCGAGGATCAGCCACAGGCCTGCTCCGAGTCCGGCGAGCCCCAGCCAGAAGGCCACGCCTTCGAGGCGGTCGTCGCGGTCGTCGCGGTCGTTGACCCGGCGACCGCGACCGCGCCGGCGAAGGCCGAACAGGCAGAGCGCGCACAGCATGGCCGAGAAGGCCCCGAGCGAGTTGGGATCGACGAACCGGGTGGCGAAGCGTCCGCCCCAGTTCTGCGTGTACTGGGGAAAGCCGAGCGTGACCACCAGCGTGACGATCAGCGCGATCGGCGCACAGAAGCGCACCAGCCGGGCGACATCCACGCGCAACGCCCACAGCATGAGCATCGGCAGGACGCAGAAGGCCAGCCGCGACGGCGCGTCCAGTGGCTTGGCGGAAAAATCGCCCCTGAGGAGCTCGCCGAGGATGACCGACACCAGTGGCAGGCACAACGCGACGGCGATGAAGCCGAGCGGCTGCAGTGCGCCCAGGTCGCGCGCCCTGGACAGGTCGCCCCGGACCCGCAGCACCGCAGGGACGAGCAGCAGCAGCACCGACAGGTTCGCTGCACTGCGGATCGAGAGCAGGCCGACGATCGCGAAGCAGAGCACGGCCGCGGCGTACCAGGCCAGGTACTGATCGTATCGGTCGAGACGTTCGTAGGGTTCGTTCAACGGCGGCATCCGCTCGAGTACCTGCGCTCAGCCAGGCCGGGCCGACAGCACGGCACGCACCTGTTCATCGAAGATCCCGTATTCCGCGCGCACCCATGTCCGGTACGGTTCGAACGCCAGGTGGTGTGTCTCGAAGTCGGCGAGGATGCTGTCGATCAGCGGGACGGCACGTTCCACGAAGTCCGCGGCGCGGGTGTCGAACTTGTACCGGGCCGGGATCGGCAGGTCGATGTCGTTGCCTGCCGATCCGAGCCGGCCGGACACGATGCAGCAGCCATGCGATGCCGCTTCGCGCGGCAGCCGATCGCGGCCGGGGTGGTGGCCGAAGTCGACGTACAGGCGCGAGGTGTCGAGCAACTGGGACAGCTGGTCGCGGTCCAGTCCCTTGAGCGGCAGGAAGTCCCAGTCCGGGCGAGCGGCGCGCAGGCGATCGACGAACGCCTTGCCCTTGGTCGGGTTGTAGAGGATCCGCTTCTGCTTGCCGGCGAGCAGCGCCGGCGTCTGGTCGACGAAATGCTCGAGATTGATGTAGTCGATCAGCGGCTCGGGTTCGATGCCGCAGGCGCGAAGGTAGGCGGTCGCATGCTCGGTCTGGGAGAGATGGCGCAGCCGGTGCAGGCCCCGGGCGCCGTTCCAGGGGCGCTGCCCGCGCAGGGCCCGCTTCCAGTACTGGGACCAGTCGCGCAACGGGTTGACGTTCTTCCTGCAGAGGAAGTTGTCCAGCGACAGCCACCACAGGGCCGCCTGCGCTTCGCGCACCTTCAGCGCGTCCGAAGGCATCACCTCGGGGAATATGATCAGCTCGCCCGGCAGGTCTTCGTACCGCGCCTGTGGCGCATCGTATTGCGCATAGGGCGGCGGCACCTCGAACGTGCGGTCTGCAGGCCAGTACACGATGAAGGCGGGGTGTCCGGCGCGGCGCATCGCGTCCACCAGCTGGTGAAGGGCTTCCGGTCCGCCGGTGACCGCGTTGCCGGGGCATACGACGAGGATGCGGCGAAGCGAGGTCAAGGGACTGTCCATTCAGTCGTCACCCTCCCGTTTCGATGACAGGCTCTGCGCGAATCGATCGGTATCGAGCAGCGGATAACGTGACGTCGCGGCGAGCCAGGCCCGGCGCAGGCGGTTCGCCAGCGAAGGCTCCAGGATGCCCGCACCCGCACCCGCGCCTTCCGCCAGCAACCGCTTGCGCTCGGCGCGGAAGTGCTTCGACGTCAGGCCCCACTTGAGCAGCAGGGTGTGTCCACCCTTGTTCTTCCGGATCCGTCCGGTGCTCCGCTGGGAGAAATGGTAGACATGGCTGTCACCCACCACCTTGAACCTGCGGCAACCCACCGCCCACATCTTCAGCAGGAAGTCGTCGTCCGAGGACATGCCGGGAGAATACTCGATCCCGTAGCCGCCCAGCCTGTGCCACCAGAGGCGGGAGACCACGGTGGGCTGCGATCCTTCGCCATCGACGTCCGCCGAGGGCAGGCCGGCCACTGCCCTGAGCAGCGCCTCTTCGTCGAAGTCGGTCGGCGTTCGTCCGGCATCGAAGCAATCGATGAACGGGACCTTGCTCGGGAAGGGTTCTATCAGTCGCGAAGAATAGAGCGCGAGGTCGGTCGGGGCCTGAGCGATCGCCCGCGCAAAGGCGGTGTCCCAGCCCGGGCAGCAGTACATGTCGTCGTTCAGGTAGGCGATCCAGGGCTGCGTGGCATGCATCGCCAGTTCGTTCAACGACATGCAGACGCCGAGGTTGCGTTCGCTGGACGTGTACCGGATGCCCTGGGACTGCAGCCACTCGCGGGTGCCGTCGGTGCCTTCATTCACGTGGACGAGGATCTCGTGCGGCACGGACGTGTGCTTGCGGATCCCCGCCACGCAGAGCTGCAGGTATTCGAGGTTGTTCCAGGTCGGAACAAGAATGCTGAACATGGGGTCTACCTGGCCGGGCGTTGCGAAGCGCGGGATCCACGCCCGTCGTCGGACGTGCGCAATATACTCGAGGCGATCCGGCAGCAGATGGAGTGGCGCATTTCAGAGGGCGACGAATGACGAATGGGCGCAACGACGGACGGGCCGTGCTGGTACTGGGCGGCGCCGGCTACATAGGCTCCCACATGGTTGCATCATTGGTGGATGCGGGATGGGTGCCCGTGGTCCTCGACAACCTGACCACCGGCCATCGGGACCTGCTTCACCCCGGCGTTGCGTTCGTCGAAGGCGACTTCGGCGATCGCAGGACGGTGGCCGCCCTCCTGAAGAAACACCGGGTACATGCGGTCATGCATTTCGCTGCCTCTTCACTGGTCGGCGAGTCGGTTCAGCGTCCGCTCATGTATTACCGGAACAACGTCTCGAAAACGGTCGAGTTGCTGGACGCCATGCGGGAAGCCGGGGTTCGCAACCTCATCTTTTCTTCCACTGCCGCAGTCTATGGTCAACCCGAATCCGTCCCGATCACCGAAGCGCATCGCCTGCATCCGACCAGCCCGTACGGTTCCACCAAGGCCGTGATCGAGCGCCTGCTGTCCGAAGTCGAGGCTGCGCATGGCCTGCGCCACATGTCGCTCCGGTATTTCAACGCCGCAGGTGCCCACCCTGGCCGACCGATCGGCGAGCGCCATGACCCGGAAACACACCTCATCCCGAGTTTAATGCAAGTGGCGCTTGGCCAGCGTCCGGGGGCCGCGGTTTTCGGCCTCGACTGGCCCACGCCGGACGGCTCCTGCGTTCGCGACTACGTGCATGTATGTGACCTGGCCAGCGCGCACCTGCTCGCGCTCGAAGCGCTGCTGGCCGGTGCGCCGAGTGCGATCTACAACGTGGGCACGGGTGCCGGGCGTTCGGTCCTGGAGGTCATCGAAAGCGTGCGGCGCATCACCGGCCTTCCGGTGCCCTTCGCCGCCGCTGCGCGCAGGCCGGGCGACCCTGCCGTCCTCGTCGCCGATGCCGGGCTGATCGGGCGCGCGCTGGGCTGGCGGCCGGAACTCAGCGATCTGGACACGATCGTCGAGACCGCGTGGGCATGGCACCGTCGTGGGTGAATCACGACGACGCGCGTGAGCCTTCCGGGTCGACCTGTTGCGGCTGGTACTCGGGCACGAACTGCGCAAGCGTCTGCTTGACTGCGCCGTCACCGGCCGGTGCCGACTGCAACTCGGCCAGCCAGAGCGCGAGGCGATCGAGGAAGTCGCTGCGGCCCGGGCGGGCCTGCGCGATGCGCAGCTTGTGGTGCGGCGTCGGCAGGGTCGCCTCGTCGTCGGCGAGCAGTTCCTCGAACAGCTTCTCGCCCGGCCGCAGGCCGCTGTAGACGATGCGGATCTCTTCCTCGGTGAAGCCGGACAGCCGGATCATCGAACGCGCGAGGTCGGCGATGCGCACCGGTTCGCCCATGTCGAGCACGAAGATCTCGCCGCCCTTGCCCATCAGGCCGGCCTGCAGCACGAGTTGCGCGGCCTCCGGGATCGACATGAAGAAGCGGGTGATCTCGGGGTGGGTGACGGTGACCGGGCCGCCGGCCGCGATCTGGTCGCGGAAGCGCGGGATCACGCTGCCGGCACTGCCCAGCACGTTGCCGAAACGAACCATCACGAAACGGGTGCCGGTGGTGGTCTCCTGCAGCCGCTCGCAGACGATCTCGGCCAGACGCTTGGTGGCGCCCATCACGTTGGTCGGGTTGACCGCCTTGTCGGTGGACACGAAGACGAACTTCTCGACGCCGGCATCGACCGCCGCCCGTGCCACCGACCAGGTGCCGGCGACGTTGTTGAGCACCGCCTCGGCACAGTTGTCGGTCTCCATCAGCGGCACGTGCTTGTAGGCAGCCGCATGCAGCACCACCGTAGGGCGATATCGAGACAGCACCTGTGCCATGCGTACCGGCGAGCGCACGTCACCGGCGATGGCGACGATCCGCACCTGGCCGGTGGCCGTGCCGGACCCGCTGCCGGCGAACTCCTGCTCGATCTGGTAGAGCGAGAACTCCGACGCATCGACCATCACCAGCAGCCGCGGAGCGAAGCGCGCGATCTGGCGGCACAGTTCGGAGCCGATCGAGCCCCCGGCGCCGGTGACCATCACCACCCGGTCGGCGATCCAGCCGTTGAGGCCGTCGCTGTCGAGCACCACCGGATCCCGTCCGAGCAGGTCGTCGAGCTCCACCGCCCTGATCTGGGACACTGTGACCTTGCCGCTGATCAGGTCGTCGAACGACGGCACGGTCAGCACCTGCAGTCCGGCCGCGGTCGCCAGGTCGGCGGCACGCTTGCGATCGTGATGGCTGGCCGAGGGCATGGCGATGATCGCGTGCGTGGCCGGCGTCGAGGCGAGCGCCTCGCCCATCGCATCGAGTGGTCCGAGCACCTTCACGCCGTGGATGGAACGGCCATGGCGTCCGCCGTTGTCGTCGAACAGCGCAGTCACCCGCCATTCACCACTGCGCGAGAAGTCCTTAATCAGGCCTGCGGCGGCATCCCCGGCGCCGAGCACGTAGACCGATCGTGCCGCACCCGATCGTGCCCGGCGCCGCTCGCGCCAGATCCGGTAGAGCATGCGGCTGCCGCCCATCGCCATCGCCAGCAGCAGCGGATCGAGGATCAGCACGGAACGCGGCACGCCGGTGGGGCGTCCCTGCAGGGTGAGCACCATTGCCACCGCCATCGCCGCGACCAGGACTGCGAACACGATGCGCTGCACGTCGGCCACGCTGGCATAACGCCAGATGCCCCGGTACAGGCCGAACAGCCAGAACACCGTGGCCTGAAGCGGGACGACCCAGAGCAGCGAGCCGAGCATCGCGCTGAAGTGCGGCTCGGGCACTTCCAGGTTGAAGCGCAGCCAGAATGCCGCGCACCAGGCGACGCCAGCCGCCACCACGTCGTGGGCGAACGCGAGCGCCGTTCGGGAGCGGACGCTGACCGGCATCAGCGGCTCACGCCGACACCGGGCGAGCGCCCGCCCGGCATCCCCTGTCTGGCCTCACCAGGCCGTCCGCACATGGGGATAGGCCCGGATCCGTCCGTCGCGCGTGACGAGCGTCGCGTCCAGCGCGATCGCAGTGGCGACGATGATCCGGTCCGCTGGATCGGCGTGGAAGGGCGCCGGCAAGCTGACCGCGTGCACCGCGATCGCGTTGTCGATCGGGACGAAGGTGATGCCTTCCATCTGCTCGAACGTGCCGATCCAGCGTTGCGCGTCGATCGACAGTTCGAGGCGACCGCGCGCCAGCAGCATGGCCACCTCCCAGGCACTGATGCAGGAGATCAACACCGCTGCGTCGTCCAGGCCTCGGTCGATCAGGCGGCGTGCCTCGTCGGACAGTTCCGGAGAACCGTTCGCCCACCAGAGCCACGCGTGGGTATCCAGCAGAATCACGGCCGGGCAAGGACGCGCCCAGGATCGTCCGTGGCCTCCCAGTCGACAGCCCCGACCGGTTCGATCGGATCATCGTAGCGCAGTATCGAACCGCGAAGCGCCTCGATGTCTGCCCGGGGGGCCAGGCGATAGGGGACGATGCGCAGCACCGGGCGACCGTGCTCGGTGATCACCAGCGGCACGCCCGATTCCTGCACTGCGCGGAAATACTCGAGCGCGCGCGGCTTGAACCTGGATTTAGAGATGGTTTCCATACCGGCCCCGATTAAATGACCATGGTCATCTTACCATAGTCATTTTCGGGGTGTTCCCAATCCTGACTGCGTCGCCGCCCAGCGGCGGTCGACGCACAGCAAGGCGGTCACGAAGACCAACGCCCAGCCGGTCAGCAGGGCCGCTCGGAAGAGCCCGGCGAACTGCAGCGCGACTAGGGCCACGGTGCAGCCCACGGCCATCAGCGCGTACTCGGCCAGTGCCGTGCGTCGATGGCCCCACCCCATCTGCACCAGCCGCTGGTAGTAGTGCTCCCGGTGCGCACGCCAGAACCGTTCGCCGCGCAGCATCCGGCGCAGCAGGGTGACCGTGGCATCGACGAAGAACGGCGCGAACACCACGAACGGGAGCCACACCGGGAAATGGCCGTTGGCAACGCCGGCGGCGCCCAGCGCGCCGGCCAGGAAGCCCAGCGGCACCGAACCGACGTCGCCGAGGAAGATGCGCGCCGGATGGAAGTTGGCCTTCAGGAACACCGCCGAGGCGAGTGCGATCGCCAGTGACAGCGATGCCAGCGGCAGGTCGCCGGCGATGGCGAACGCGGCGGTGAAGGTGCCGAAGCCGGCCACCGCCATGCCTCCGGCCAGGCCGTCGGAGCCGTCCATGAAGTTGTACAGGTTGATCGACCAGGCGATCAGGAAGGCGGTCACCACCTGCCAGGGCAGGGGCATCGTGGGCAGTGCGATCCAGACGAACGCGCAGGCCGCCGCCGCATGCACGCCGAAGCGCAGCACGATCGGCATGCCGCGCCAGTCGTCGGCGAACGACAGCGCGGCCAGCACGATCACGCAACCTGCGAGGACCGCATGCATCGGCCAGCCAGGAAGGCAGGCCGCGAGCACCCCGGCCACCACCGCGACGCCGCCGCTGCGCGGCACCGGCACCTGGTGCAGCGAGCGTTCGTTCGGGCGGTCCATCGGCAGCCGTGCGCGGCCAGGGCCGAGCAGCCATGCCAGCGTGGCTGCCGCGGCCAGCAGCGCCAGCAGCGGAGCCAGCAACTGAGCGGTCATGCCTTGCGCCAGACCACCCGGTTTACGTAGTCGGTGTGACCGAGGATGATACGCAGGATCTTCTCGGACACCGCCGGATGGTGGTAGTCCGCGACCGGAGCCAGCGTGCGCGCCGGGCTGCCGCCGGCTTCGCCGCGCGACTGGGTCTCGAGCACCTTCAACCCCTGCAGCACGCGGTCGACGTCCAGACCGACCATCATCACCGCCGCCTCTTCCATCGCTTCCGGACGCTCGTGCGCCTCGCGCAGGTTCAGCGCTGGGAAGTCGAGGATCGACGACTCCTCGCTGATGGTGCCGCTGTCCGACAGCACCGCGTGTGCATTGCGCTGCAGCTGCACGTAGTCGAGGAAGCCGAACGGCGAATGCAGTTCGACCAGTGGATCGAGCGTGGCCGCACGCGCGGCGAGGCGGTTGCGGGTGCGCGGATGGGTGCTGAAGATGATCCGCTGGCGGAACTTGCGCGCCAGCGCATCGAGCAGCGAGGCGATGCGTTCGAGCGACGGCAGCGGGTCGACGTTCTCTTCGCGGTGCAGGCTGACCACGAAGTATTCCCCCGCCTGCAGCTCGAGCCGGGTGAGCACGTCGGAAGCCTCGATGCGCGGCAGGTAGTGGTGCAGCACCTCGTGCATCGGGCTGCCGGTCTTGATCACCCGGTCTGGCGGCAGGCCCTCGCGCAGCAGGTATTCGCGCGCGATGTCGCTGTAGGGCAGGTTGATGTCCGAGATGTGGTCGACGATCCGCCGGTTCAGCTCCTCGGGCACGCGTTCATCGAAGCAGCGGTTGCCCGCTTCCATGTGGAACACCGGGACCTTGCGCCGCTTGCAGGCGATCGCCGACAGGCAGCTGTTGGTGTCGCCGAGGATCAGCACCGCGTCGGGCTTCTCGGCTTCCAGCACCGGATCGATGCGCATCAGCGTCTGGCCGATGGTGTCGATGGCGGTCGAGCCGGGGGATGCGGCGGCCAGGAAGTGGTCCGGCCGGCGGATGCCCAGTTCGTCGAAGAACACGTCGTTCAGCGAGTAGTCGTAGTTCTGGCCGGTATGCACCAGCACCAGCTCGGTGGCCTGGTCGAGCCGCGCGAGCACGCGCGACAGGCGGATCAGTTCCGGCCGGGTGCCGACGATCGCCATCACCTTCAGTTTTTTCATCAGACCGCCTCGGGGTAGGTGTCCGGCGCTGCGGGATCGAAGACCTCGTGCGACCAGAACAGGGTGAACAGCTCGCCCTGCCCGGTGTTCCGGATGTCGTGGGTATGCAGCGTCGGCATGTCGATGTAGACGGGCGTGTCGCCGCGAACGGCGAACGGGTGTGTTTCGGCGCTGAACATCCGGCGTACCCGGATGGTCGCTTCGCCGGATGCAACGATGAAGCGCTCGATCTTGCGTCGGTGGAAATGGTTGCCGCGCACCAACCCCGGACGGGTGGACGAGGCGAAACACTGGCCGCCATGGACGCTCTTCAACGCCTCGAACAAATGGCCGCGGGCATCGCTGCGCAGTTCTATCCGGCCCGGGTAGTGCAGCGGGAAACGATACGAGCGAAGCGTGTTGAACAGGTCGAGGTCGAATGCGGAGTCGAAGCGGGGCAGCGTGCCGTCGGCGTAGGTCGCATGCATCGACTGCAGCCGGGCGAGTGCCTCGCTCACCTTCATCCGCTCGCCGCCAGGCGACAGGGGGCCGGGGGAGCCAGCATCGATCGCATCGAGGATGACGTCGCAGGCAGACTGCGCGTGCAGCAGCTGCAGTTCTCCATCTACGATGATCTTCGGCCTGTCGCCGGTGGCGAGCTGGTGGCAGAAGGTGGCCACGGCCGAGTTGTAGAACGGGCGGCCAAGTTCGCCGAACAGGTGGGGGAAACGGATGTCGGTGTAGCGTGCCCCGGCCGAAGCGGCCCATTCACCCAGGATTGCGCTGGCCTGCAGCTTTGAACGGCCGTAGGGGGTCGCCGGTGGGGCCGAAGCACCGCCTGCCGGCGCGCCGTGGGTCGAGTTGGCGAACACCAGGTGGACGGCGCCGCTGCGTTCGCTCCCAAGCGTGCGAAGTGCATCGACCAGCACCTGCGCGAGGCGTGGGTTGCCGGCCTCCACGGCCGCATCGGGCCCGCGGTTGACGCCGGCCAGGTGCACCACGGTCCCGATGCCGGCGAGCGCCGCGCGCAGCCGTACCGGATCTTCGAAGCCAGATCGGTCGAGTACGATGGGTTCGGGCCATCCGCGCATCCGGATCGCGCAACGCAGGTGCCAGCCGAGGAAGCCGGCGCCGCCGGTTATCGCGATCTGCTGCGCGCGCGGTTCCGGCGCGCTCACGCCGGGATCTTGCGTGGCCGACCGCGCGGCTTTCCGCCCCGCTTCGAGACGGACTTTGCCGCGGGCTTTGCGCGGGCCAGCGCGCCGGACGGTGGCTGAGCCGGGCCGGCGGCCAGCTCGGCCCGCACCTCTGGCAACGTCAGCAGCAGGGCCTTGACCTGTGCGACGTCGAGCCGCTCCGTGTTGTGCGAAGTGTAGTCGTCGATCGCGGCTTCTTCCGTGTCGCCTTCGGTGAAATACTTCGCATAGTCGAGGCCGCGCCCATCCATAGTCACGCGCCAGTAGTCGCCCATGTCCTGGGCGCGGCGAAGTTCTTCGCGGCTTGCGAGGGTTTCGTACAGCTTCTCGCCGTGGCGCATGCCGATATGGCGTATGTGCGGTTCGATGCCGAACAACTCTGCCAGCGCGATCGCCAGGACATCGACGGTGCAGGCGGGCGACTTCTTGATGAAGATGTCACCCGGGCGCGCATTGCCGAAGGCGAACAGGATCAGGTCGATCGCGCCGGACAGCGGCAGGAGGAAGCGGGTCATCGCACCCTCGGTGATCGTGAGCGGCTTGCCCGCGCGCATCTGCGAGACGAACAGCGGGATCACCGATCCGCGCGAATACATCACGTTGCCGTAACGCACGGCGGCCACCGTGCACCGGTTTCGTGCGCCGCGGCCGTCATGCGACAGCGTCTCGCGCGCGGCCGACTGCGCGACCTTCTCCATCAGGGCCTTGGTCATGCCCATCGCATTGATCGGGTAGACCGCCTTGTCGGTGGACAGGCAGACAACCTTCTTCACGCCGCTGGCGATCGCGGACTCGACCACGTTGTGGCTGCCGATGATGTTGGTATAGACGGCCTGCATGGGGAAGAATTCACATGAAGGCACCTGCTTGAGCGCGGCGGCATGGAACACATAGTCGGCCCCCCGCATCGCAGCATCGACGCTCTCGCGGTTTCGCACGTCGCCGATGATGAACTGGATGGACGGGTCTGCGAGTTCCACGCGCATCAGTTCCTGCTTCAGTTCATCTCGGCTGAAGATGCGGATCTGCGCCACTTTCATGTTGCGCAGCCGGTCGAGCACTGCCCGCCCGAAAGACCCGGTGCCACCGGTGATCAGGACGGTCTTGCCGCGCAATGATTCAGCCATCGTGAAATAGGACCTGCAAATGGTGTCGGGGGCCGCCGATTATTGGCGCTCAGCCGGGTTTGCGCAATTCGGCGACCCAGCGTTCCAGTTGCCTGAAAGCCTGTTCCCGGTCGAACTGCGCGAGGTAGCAGGCGCGCGCGCGCGCGCCGATCGCTTCGCGCTCCGAAGACGGCAGGGCCGCCATCTGTACGACGGCCTTTGCCAGCGCCTCGGGATCCTCCGCCGGGCAGGCGATGCCGGCCCGCGCCCGGCGGATCACCTCGGCGCCTTCGCCGTTCAGCGCGGCGATCACCGGACGGCCGCAGGCGAGGTAGGACTGGATCTTTCCCGGGATCGTCAGGGCGAATATGGGCTCGTCCAGCAGCGTGACGAGGAGCGCATCGACCCGTGCGAACAGGTTGGGCATCTGCTCCAGCGGCAGTGCGCCCAGCAGGCGGACGCAGCGACCGAGGCGGCGCCGCTCGATCTCTTCCTGCAGCCAGCCGTGCATGCGGCCGTTGCCGGCGATCACCCAATGGATGTCGCGTCGGTCGCGCAGGCGCTCCGCGGCTGCGAGGATGGTCGGAAAGTCCTGAGCAACGCCGATGTTGCCTGCGAACAGCACCTTGAAACCGGCTGGCAGCACCGGGGTCAGCGGCGCGATCCCGCTGCCGCGCGACGCGACCTCGCGATCGACCGGTCGGTACACGGATTCGGCCCAGCTCGGAAAGTAGCGGAGCTGGTCGGCACGCACGCCCTGCCGCTCGAGCGGACCGAAGAACGCGCGCGACTGTGCGAGTACACGGTCGCAGCGGCGGTAGATCCAGCGCGTGAGTGCTTCGACGGGGGCCAGGGCCCATCGCGAGCGCAGTCGGCTGGCGGCAATCACGCTCTGCGGCCAGAGGTCGAGCACCCAGAACAGGATCGGTGCGCCCGTCAATGCACGGCACGCGGCTGCCGGGATTCCCACGGTCACCGGGGACGGTTCGAAGACGAAGATCGCGTCGTAGCGCCCGTGGGCGCGCAGCGCGCCGATGGTCGAGGCTGCAAATGCGAACGACAGGTAATTGAGTACGAGTCGCAACCCGCCGGAACGACCGCGCGCGACCATCGGCACGCGTATCACGGACGCGCCAAGAAGGCGCTCGCGCCAGGGACCGAACAGCGGCCGGTAACCGTCGTACCAGCGGCCCGCGGGATAGTTCGGCAAGCCGGTAAGCACGGTTACCTCGTGCCCGCGCGTGACCATCCCCTCGACCAGGTCGTTGATGCGGAAGTTCTCCGGATGGAAGTACTGCGTGACCACGAGCAGCTTCATCGGAGTGCCGCCGGCTCCATCACGATGACGTTCGCAGCGGCTTCGGCAGGAGCATGGATCGGGCCCGGTTGCGAGAAAAATACGCTAGACTAAGTGTGGTCATGTATACCTTGCAAACAAGCCACCGACGATCTGCGCCCAGGCGCCGCATGGAAGTGCGCGTGATCGTGCCAGAGTGATGATTCCCTACGGTAGACAGGCGATCTCGGAAGAGGACATCGCGGCAGTGACCGCGGTGCTCAGGTCGGACTTTATCACCCAGGGGCCGGTAGTACCGGCATTCGAAAAAGCAGTGGCCACCTACGTGGGCGTGCAGCATGCGGTGGCGGTCAACAGCGCCACCAGTGCGCTGCACATCGCGTGCCTCGCGCTGGACGTGGGGCCGGGCGACCGGGTCTGGACCACGCCGATCACGTTCGTCGCCAGCGCGAACTGCGCGGTGTACTGCGGCGCCCGGATCGATTTCGTCGATATCGACCCGCGTACCTACACGCTCTGCCCGCAGCGGCTCGCCGAGAAGCTCGAGGCGGCGAAGCGCGAGGGCACGCTGCCCAAGGTGGTGATTCCGGTGCACCTCGCCGGGCAATCCGCGGACATGAAGTCGATCCACGCGCTCGGCCAGCAGTACGGGTTCCGCATCATTGAAGACGCCTCGCATGCGATCGGCGGCAGCTATCTCGGCCGCAAGGTCGGCGACTGCGCGTTCAGCGACATCACGGTGTTCAGCTTCCATCCGGTGAAGATCGTCACGACCGGTGAAGGGGGCATGGCGCTGACCAACGACGCACGGCTCGCCAAACGCATGGCGCGACTGCGCAGCCATGGCGTGACCCGGTATCCGTCGGAGATGTCGCAGCCGCCGGATGGCTCCTGGTACTACGAGCAGATCGAACTCGGGTTCAACTACCGGATGACCGATATCCAGGCCGCGCTCGGCCTGAGCCAGATGGGCCGGCTGGACACGTTCGTCGCCGCCCGGCACGCGATCGCTGATCGATACGAGCGATGGCTCGAGCCGTTTTCACTCACGCGACCCTGGCAGCACCCAGATACACATTCGGCACTGCATCTGTACATCGTCCGGGTGCCGCCGGGCAGCGCGCACGGCAGCCATCGCGAGGTTTTCGAGCGCCTGCGCGGCGACGGAATCGGCGTCAACCTGCATTACATCCCGGTGTATCGCCAACCCTACTACCAGCGCATGGGGTATGCCGGCACCGAGTTCCCGAATTCCGAGCAGTACTACCGGGAAGCGATCAGCCTGCCGATCTTCCCGGGCCTGACGGAGGCGGAACAGTTGCAGGTCGTGGGCTGCCTGACCCGCTCGTCCGGCTACCAGACGTTGTTCTGACCGCTGGAAGCGCGGTTGTCCATAGCAGGCCCTCCCGATGATCCAGTGCACCGTCCTAGAACTGCCCACCTTCAGCGATCCACGCGGGGCGCTGACGGTACTTGATGGCGCGCTGCCGTTCGAGCCGGTGCGCACCTACTGGATCTACGGGGCGGATGGCCAGGTGCGCGGCGGACATCGGCACCGGCTTTCCCGCCAGGCGCTGGTTGCCGTGCACGGCAGCGTCAGCGTATTCATGAACGACGGCACCGACCACGGTGACATCCTCCTCGAGTCGCCCTCGCGCTGCCTGCTGGTGGAGCCTTGGCACTGGCACACGATGACCTTCGGTGCGGGTGCCATCCTGCTCGTGATGTCATCCCGGCCCTACGACCGCTCCGACTATATCGATGAGCCCTATGAGTGACGTGCTCCAGCCTGGCGATGCCCCGATCGAGTATGAGCAACTGGCGCGTTCGAATGCCGTGTTCCTCGACGAAATGGTGGCGGCGGCTGCCCGGGTGATCCGCAGTGGCTGGTACGTGCTGGGCGAGGAAGTGCGCGCGTTCGAGCAGGAGTTCGCCGCCTGGGTCGGTGCGCGTCACTGCGTCGGGGTTGCAAATGGCCTTGACGCGCTGGAGTTGTCGTTCGAGGCTTTCGACCTGCCGCGAGGTTCAGGGGTCCTGGTGGCCTCGAACAGCTACATCGCAACGATCCTGGCGATTCAGCGTGCAGGTCTGGTGCCGGTGCTTGTCGAACCCGTCCTCGAAACGTTCAACACCGATCCGGACCGCCTGCGTGCGGCAATGGCTCCCGGGGTGAGGGCGATCTGCGTCACGCACCTGTTCGGCAAGGCCTGCCGGATGGACGAGATCGTCGCTTTCGCGCGGCAGCACGACCTGCGGCTTGTCGAGGACTGCGCCCAGTCGCACGGCGCCAGGTTCGGCGGCCGCATGACAGGAACCTTCGGCGAGACCGGCTGCTTCAGCTTCTATCCGACCAAGAATCTCGGCGCGGCGGGCGATGCCGGGGCCGTCGTGACCGATGACGCAGCGCTGGCCGAGCGGTTGCGGCACATGCGCAACTACGGCTCGACGAAGAAGTACGAAAACGTCTATCCCGGCGCCAATTCACGCCTCGACGAGATACAGGCTGCGATGTTGCGCGTGAAGCTGCGTGCGCTCGACGCGGTCACCGCCCACAAGCGTGCGCTGGCCGCGCGCTACTTCGACGCACTGGCGCCCCTGGCTGCGCGCGGGGCTCTCGTGCTCCCGAGGCAGCAGGCCGACGAGTTCGACGTGTTCCATATCTTCGCGGTCCGGCACCGAAGGCGCGACGCGCTGCGCGAGTACCTGCTAGCGCAGGGCATCCGCACCGAGGTGCACTACCCGATCCCGCCCTACCGGCAGAAGGCGATGGAGGGCGTGCTTTCTGGCGACTGGCCGATCTCGGATGAATTGCACGCGACCGAGCTCAGCCTGCCCATATCGATCGGGCATACGGCGGCGGAAGTCGACCGGGTAGCTGCCGCAGTGGCTGCGTTCTGTGCGGCCTGACTGCACCGGCCGCGGCACGGGACGCAGGCAATGAACGTCGCGGTGATTCCTGCCCGGGGTGGCAGCAAGCGGATCCCACGCAAGAACGTGCGTTCATTCGCGGGCCGGCCCTTGATCGCCCGCGCGATCCAGACCGCGCGCAGCAGCGGCTGCTTCGACAGCGTCCTCGTGTCCACCGACGATCCCGAGATCGCGTCGATCGCGGCCGCAGCTGGGGCGCATGTCCCCTTCATGCGGCCCGCCGAGTTGGCGGATGACTTCACCGGCACGATCCCGGTCGTGCAACATGCGGTGCAATGGCTGGTGGACCAGGGCGAAGCGCCCGAGTTCGTCTGCTGTCTTTACCCCGCCGCCGTGCTGCTCGAAGCCTCCGCGCTGGCCGACGCACTCGAACTGCTGCGCAGCAGCGGTCTGGACTTCTGCTTCGGCGCCATCGCCTACCCGCATCCGGTCGAACGGGCGATCGTGATCGAGCCTGGCGGCGCGGCGCGCATGCGTGATCCGACGCAGGCGCAGCGACGAACACAGGATCTCCAGCCGGCATTCCATGACGCCGGGCAGTTCTGCTGGGGAAGGGCAAGGGCGTTCCAGCGCGGGGGATCCCCGCTGGTCGAAGGCGCAGCCGCGTTGGTGCTTCCTCGGCAACGAGTGGTCGATATCGACACGGAAGAGGACTGGCAACTCGCCGAGGCGCTCTATGCCGCACTTGGCGATTCCGGGCGCTGAGCGTGCGCGTCGTATTCCGCGTCGATGCGTCGGCCGTCCTCGGTACAGGGCATGTGATGCGTTGCCTCGCGCTGGCAGACGCGCTTGGTGCGATGGGCGTTGCCTGCAGCTTCGTCGCTACCGGTCCTGACCCGACGCTCGCGGCGACTTTCGCTGGCAAGGAGCATCCGCTCTCGATCATCGATCCGCGGGTTGTCATGGACCCAGCGTGTGATGCGATCGCCTTCCTCGATCATCTGCAGGAGCGTACGGACTGGGTTGTCGTGGATCACTACGGGCTTGACGCCCGGTGGGAATCGGCGGTCCGCCCGCGCGTCGGCCGACTGCTGGTAATCGACGACCTTGCAGACCGTACCCACCACTGCGACGTGCTGGTCGATCCAGGTGTCGCGCGGCTCGCGTCTGACTACCGACCGCTGGTTCCGTCGCGCGCCCGGCTGCTGCTCGGGCCGGCCTACGCATTGCTGCGTCCCCGGTTTGCGGCGCTCCATGCCGGCGCGCCGCGCTGGCCTGAGACGCGCCGCGCACACGTCTTTGTCGGTGGAGGGGGGCATGCACAGGCCCTGCCGTTGTTGTGCAGCGCACTGCTCAGGATCGATCCGCAGGTCGCCCTGGCCGCGGCGGGCTCGGCGGATCCAGCGTCGATGTCAGCGCTGCAAGCTGCGTTCCCCGGCCGCATCGATTGGCAGATGCGGGTCGCGGACATGGCAACCCATATGGTTGCCTGCTCCGTTGCTGTGGGATCGCCAGGCGGGGCTACGTGGGAGCGCGCATGCCTGGGCCTGCCCTCTGCGCTGCTCGCCACGGCACCGAACCAGCATCCGGTGCTGGCGGCGCTGGCATCGCTCGGGTTTTGCGTCGACCTGGGGCGGGTCGATGAGGCCACTTCCGATGGACTCGAATCGACCCTGCGCTCGTTCCTGGCGGATACCGAGGCGCTGTCGGGGATGCGCGACCGCTTGATCGAAGCAGTCGATGGTCGCGGCACGAACCGAGTTGCGGCCATCATCGCGGGGGGCGCGGCAGCCAGCGCCCCGGCGCCTGGCGCGGAGGTGACATGATGGGAAAGCCGGTGCTCGCCGCGCATCATCCCGATCAGGACCTGGCAACTGTCGCCTGGCTCAACTCGGAGGACCTGCGCACTTCTTTCGGACTGCGTCGCATCCTTACGCTCGACGACCACCGGCAATGGTTGCGTGCAACAGAAGATATTGTCATCCGTGCGATCAAGGACGAAAGCGGCGCTCATGTCGGAAACACGCTGCTGAAGCTCAACCGGGTGCACCGGTCGGGATACTTCCAGATCTACATCGGTGAGCGCGCGGCACGCGGCCGGGGAATCGGCCGAGCCGCCCTTTGCGAGATGCTGGAATGCGGTTTCGTCGAGCACGGGCTGCATCGGATCTGGCTGCACACGTTCCCGGACAATGTCCGGGCTCAATCGCTTTATTGCAGCGTGGGGTTTGTCCACGAGGGCTTCGAGCGCGATGCAATCCGCGTAGAAGACAGCTACGTAAGCCAGAATCGCTGGTCGCTCCTCGCGCCCGAGTGGCGGGCCCGTCGGTGACGGCTGATCGTGAAACCGGCCCGCTTGAAGTGGCTTCGTGCGCCATGCGGCTCGAGGTCTGAAGGATGCGCTGCGCGATCATGCAGCCGACCTACCTGCCCTGGGCTGGCTATCTCAATCTGATGGCGAGCGTGGACTGTTTCGTCTATCTCGATGACGCACAGTTCGAACGTTCGTCGTGGCAACATCGGAACCGGTTGCTTGTTGGCGGCGCCCCAGCATGGTTGACGGTACCTGTCTTTCGCGGATTCCTCGGCGAGACCATTGAGCAGGTGCGGGTCGCTGACGACCAACCGTGGCGACACAAGCATCTCGGGACTCTTGCCGCGGCATACGGCAGGCACCCGTTCCACGCTCAGGTGCGCGAGGCGATCGCACCCGTGCTGGAAGACCGTACGCGGGGGGCGCTGGCTGACTTGAACATGGCCCTGCTCGCAGCATTGCGCCTGCAACTCGGCATAAGGACACCATTGCTGCGATCCAGCCAGCTGGGTGTCCCGGGCGCGAGAACGGATCGGTTGATCAGGATTCTCCAGCAACTGGGCGCTACGGAGTATGTAACCCCGCCGGGTGCCTTGGGGTATCTTCGAGAGGACCGGTTCGCCGAGAATTGCGGGATCAACCTTCTCGTCCATGATTTCGTGCCGGCGCCCTATGTACAGCGGGGCGGCGCCCCGTTCGTGAGTCATCTCTCCATCATCGACGTCGCCGCCCACCTGGGTTGGACGGCAACCGCAAGCTATATAAGGCCGTTGCTGCCCGCGTATCGGCCTGACGAGGACGCAACATGAATGCGAAGACGCCGTACCGGCTGGAGCCGCATGAGCAGTTCGGCTTCCTGCAGATCAAGCCCGTGCCCAGCGCCGAGGATATCGCCCGCTTCTATTCGGAAGAGTTCTACAGCGGGGAGTACCGGTATTTCAACAACTCCGCGCGCGAAGTGCAGGAGGCTGATCAGGCCTTCCACGACGGGCATCGCTCCGACATCTGCGCCACGATAGAGCGATTGCGCGGGCGACCTGTGGCTGGAACCACGGTGCTGGATATCGGATGCGGATGGGGCCTTACGCTCAAGTACCTGAAGGCGCGCGGCGCACAATGCTCCGGTTTCGATCCCGCGCCCGAAGCTGTCGACTTCGTTCGGTCTTGCGGCATCGAATGCGTGCAGGGCGGCATGGACCGGATGGACGTGTTCGGCGAGCGCCGCTTCGATGTCGTCATGCTGATGAACGTGCTCGAGCATCTGGCAGACCCGGTGCAGGTCCTGCAGCAGATCAAGAGCCGACTGCTTGCGCCGGGAGGCATGCTGGTGATCGAGGTGCCGAACGAGTTCAATGCGTTCCAGCTTGCGGCGCAGGAGGTCTACGGGCTCGATCAGTGGTGGGTCGCGCCCCCTGCGCACCTGAACTACTTCAATCCGGAAACGTTGCGGCGGGTTATCGAAGGATGCGCGATGCAGGTTGCGCATCAAGAGGCTTCCTTCCCGATGGAGCTTTTCCTGCTCATGGGCCAGAACTACGTCGGTGCGCGCGAGCTCGGCCGGGCCTGCCACCAATCGCGAATGGCATTCGAGGCCAATCTGCGGAGCACCGGTCATGCCGGCGCCCTGTCGGCTTTCTACCAGGCGCTGGCAGCTGCCGGACTCGGTCGCCAGGTGATCGTGTACGCGGTGCCGGCGGCATGAAGATACTCAATCTGGGCGGCGCGACGGCGGTTCTCGAGCATCGTGACAGGCGGATGCTGTTCGATCCCTGGCTGGACGACGGGATCTTCCACGGATCGTGGTTCCACTGGCCACCGGCAGCCGCAACCGTGGAAACCCTGGGCCGGGTGGATTACGTCTACATCTCGCACATCCATGAGGACCACTGCTCCGCAGGCACGATCCAGTACCTCAATCGTGATGCCGAGGTGATCATCATGGACCGGAAGCCGAATTTCGTGCTTTCCTTTCTGAAGAGCCACGGCTTCGATTTCCGTCGGGTGCACCTGGTGCCACCGCGCAAGGGAATGCAGATTGCTCCGGACATCCATGTGGACATGATCGAGGCCGATCCGGCTAACGAGATGTCGTACTTGATCGATTCCCAGCTGGTCGTGCGCTGGGACGGCACGACAGTGTTCAATGCGAACGACTGCCAGCCCCACGAGTCGGGCTTGAGTTATCTCAAGATGCATTATCCGGACATCGATCTGGCGCTGCTGCCTTACTCCGGAGGCTCTGGTTATCCGGGGTGCTATTCCAACCTGAGCAATGAGCAGAAGACGGCCGAGTGCGACCGTATCCTTGCCGCTCGGGTCGCGGCGTTCGTCTCGGCGGCAGGCGCGATCGGGGCTCGTTGGGTCATGCCGTTCGCGGACCAGTACGTCGTGGGCGGGAGCCGTCGGCACCTGAATCGCTTCGTGTCGCATGCGGCGTCCGCAGGCGTGGTGCGCGACCCGATGCTGCGGGCAGGGCTGGCGGACCGACTCGTCCTGCTCAATAGCGGGCAGCGGTTCGACCTGCAGACCGGCGCGCACGCGCCCGACGAACCCTACCGCATGCACTCGGAATCGGACCGTGACGACTATGCCGACCGCGAACTGGCCGGTGCGCTGTACGACCATGAGAAGGTGTCGTTTTCTCCGGCAGTTCCGGCCGATCGCCTCCTCGCTCATGCACGGGCCCGTCTTTGGCAGCAGCAGGCGAGGCGCGAGACGTTTCCGGACTGGAGGCTCGTGCTCGACTGGGTGACTAGCAGGAGACGATTCGTCATCGACCTTCGCCACGAGGTGGTCGGGCAGGTGCAATCCCTTTCGCCTTGCGCTCCGGAGATCCCGATGGAAGCACCATTCCTGCGAATCGCCGCCGACGATACCCTCATGGTGATGCTGCTGCTCGGGCACGTGTCGTGGAACATCGCCGACGCGGCGCTTTTCCTGGATTACGAGCGCCAGCCTAATGTGTACGATCCGTCGCTATACGTGCTGCTCAATTTCCTGAGGATCTGATGATGGATGCGAACACCGGATTCGAGCTGGCCGGACGCCGCATCGGGCGGGATGCACCACCTTTCATCATCGCGGAGATGTCGGGGAACCACAACCACTCGCTTGAGCGGTCGCTGAGTATCGTCGACGCCGCCGCAACTGCGGGGGCGCACGCGCTGAAGATCCAGACCTTCACCGCCGACACCATGACGCTGGATCTCGCCGACGGCGACTACCTCGTATCCGACAAAGGCAACCTCTGGCACGGAACCACGCTCCATTCGCTTTACGAGGACGCCCATACGCCGTGGGAATGGCACCAACCGATCTTCGCGCGTGCGGCACAGCGTGGATTGCTGGCATTCAGCACGCCCTTCGACGCGACCGCGGTGGATTTCCTCGAGTCGCTCGACGTGCCCTTCTACAAGATCGCTTCCTTCGAGAACACCGATCTTGAACTGATCCGGCGCGTGGCTGCCACGGGCAAGCCGATGCTCGTCTCTACCGGCATGGCATCCGCCGCCGAACTGGAGCGTGCGGTGGGCGCCGCCCGGGAGGCGGGTTGTCGCGACCTGGTGCTGCTCAAGTGCACCAGTTCGTATCCGGCGACGCCGGAGCACAGCAACGTGGCGACGCTGCCGCACATGCGGGCTTTGTTCTCCTGTGAGGTGGGGCTGTCAGATCACACCATGGGTGTAGGCGTGGCGGTGGCTGCGGTCGCCTTCGGTGCGACCGTCGTGGAGAAGCATTTCACTCTGTCGCGATCGGAAGGCGGCGTCGATTCCGTGTTCTCGCTGGAACCCGCCGAGATGGCATCCCTGGTAGCCGAGACCGAGCGGGCATGGCAATCGATCGGCCGGGTGTCCTACGGGCCTACTGCGGCAGAGCGGCGTTCCCTGATCTATCGCCGCGGGCTACGGGTGGTTGCGGACCTCAATCCGGGCGACGTGATCACCCGGCAGAATGTGCGTGCAATCCGTCCTGGCGGCGAGCTTTCCACCGGAGAGTGGCCTCTGGTTTTGGGGCGTACTGTGAAGAGGGCTGCGAGGCGCGGCGATGCCCTTACCTTGGACATGCTCAAGTGAGTCGTGCCGGTGCAAATGCCGGTATGCGCGCTGCAGGCCAGCGCATGGGGGCGGGCCTTGTCCAGGTCTGAGGGCGGCTCTGCGCACCGGCGGTTGATGGACATGCTGGCGGCACGCAGCGCGGATCCCGTGCTTTCGCCAGCGACGTTCGCACTCGTCGGGCACCGGGCGCGGCAACGTCCGGTTTCGGGTTCTCGCCCGGGTGCGGTGGTGGCTGTGCAACTGGTATGCGACCGCTTCTACGTGCTGCTGTTCGGCGCGCTCGTTGCGCGTATGCGCGAGCATCATTCGATCGACGCGCGACTGGTGGCGATTGCAGGCTCCGGATCCATGGGGCGCGGCTGGGCCGCGCGCGCGGCGCGCACTGCGATGGCGGCTCGGATACGCGACCTGCCATGGATCCGGGCTTATGGAGATGTCGTCGACGGTGTCGGCTGTCGTCTCGTCGATCCAGTTTCGGCCGGGGCCTATGTGGACGAAAGACGACTGGCCCGGGCGCTCTGGGACACCTTGTGCGCGCGCCCCGAGCAGCCATCGCTGCAGGTGGACGGCATCGAACTGGCCGACCTGCTGATCGACTCCTACCTTCGACTCAGGCCCTCCCCGCGTTTCGATCCGACCGATCCATTCCTGCTCGATCTCCTGCGCGGTTCCATACGCGCGGTACGTCGGGCGCGTGCATGGTTCACGGCAGCAAGCCCGCGGGTCTACCTGACGTCCTACACCAGCTACCTTGCGCACGGCGTGCCTGTGCGGGTCGCGCTGGCGCTCGGCGTGCCAGTCTGGTCCTTCGGCAACCTGGGGCGCTTTGGCAAGCAGCTGACGCGCGACGACCCCTTCCACACGCGCGATGCGTCCGACTACGCGTACCGGTTTGCACAGCAGTCCGAGCCAGAGGCTCGGCTGGCCGACGCCCGCAGAGGCCTGGAGTCTCGGCTGGCTGGCGGCGTGGACGCGGCGACAAGCTACATGCGGCGATCGGCCTATGCATCTCCGACCGCCACGTTGCCCGAAGGACTCGACGGGGCGGTAGTGGTGTTCCTGCATGACTTCTACGACAGTCCGCACGTCTTCCAGGACCTGGTGTTCCCCGACTTCTGGCGCTGGCTCGCAGTGACCGTGGAGACCCTCGAGGCGGCGGGAATCCCGTTTTTCCTCAAGCCGCATCCCAATCAGATCGTCGACAGCGACCGCGCCGTGGCCGAGTTCCAGGCGACCTATCCTGCTGCCCGGTGGCTCTCGGCCGAAACCACGAACACGCAGCTTGCCCGCGCCGGGATCGCGTGCGGCGTCACGGTATACGGCACGGTGGCGCATGAACTCGCCTACCTCGGCGTACCCAGCATAGCCTGCGCCCGGCATCCGCATCATTCGTTCGGGTTCTGCCGCACGGCAAGAAGCCTCGCCGAATACCAGGCGCTACTGAGGACGGCACGGACCGCGCCGATGTCGCGGGAAGCGATGGAGCGCGAGGCACTGGCGTTCTACTACATGCACAATCATGAAGGCTCCAACCTGGAGCGCGAACTACGCGATGGCTTCGTGGAGTTCTGGCGCGCGTCCAACGTGCAGCCATACTCGACGCAGCAACTGCTCGACGCGTTCCGGCGGTTTGCCGCCCTGCCTTCTTTCAGCACCTTTGCACGCGATCTGATCTCGTGAACCCAGATACTTCATCTGCGCCCATGCAGCCCTTCGTTCCCGCAGGACTGTCGGATACATCCATCATGTCCGTGTCCAGATTGCTGGAGCTGAACTACGACTCGCACCCCGCGTTCCAGTTCGAATCCCCAGCGTTCGATGTGGAGCAACGCTCGCTCGACGCATTCGACACGGCCTATGGTGCCTTGTGTCGTTTCGGGCCCGCGCTCGAGTCATCGTCCCGGCAACGCCTGGAACGCCAGGCGAGGCGGGCACTCGACGACGTCTTTTCCGGAATGGCCAGTCAATGCACGGAAGCGCTTGAGCGAGCGTTCGTCGAAAGCCTCGCGGCTGAGTGCGCTCGCCTGCTGGCGGAGGAAATCGCCTGGTACGCCCAGCCACCTGCGTGCGGTCGACTGGCGCTGGCTTCCGGCGCGGCGGATGCGGCAGCGATAGAACTAAGCGCACTCAAGCATGTGCTCGGAAGACTACCCGAGCCCGTGGTCTCCGAGCTTCAGGCGATTGCAGCCGAGGAAGTGTCCCGATTCGAGGCGGCTGCAGGGGCCGGCCGGCTCCGGCGCACGGACCTCTCCATCGACCACGGCCGAACGGTGCGGCGCCTCATCGCGTGCCTGAACCGTGCGTTCGGTGCGCTCGGCATGCTCGATGCTGTAAGTACCTACATCGGCCGTCCGACGAAGGTGGTCGGCCTGTCGCTCGAGCTCTCGGTCGCACAATCCAGCTGGTGGAAGAATGCGATCGACGGATTGCCACGGGCGCCCGAGACCCTGTATGCGCACCTCGACGAATCCATCTCCTTCCCCAAGGCCATCGTCTACCTGACCGACGTCACGCTGGCCAATGGGCCGACCGGTTGCTATCCGCGCGTCTATGACCTCCTCGGCTGCGGGCCACTGCAGGAGATCATCGGACGCGTGGTGGGAAATGTGGGCAACGATCCAAGTTCGCCCCTGCACGCCTACTACGCGAAGGCCTACCACCAGTCCATGGCATCAGAGGGCTTCCGCCGACATTTCATGCGCCTGCCACGAGCCCTGCGCTTCAACTCCCACTTCGGGTGGGACGTCATGCCGGGCAGCGCGCTTGAGGGCAAGATCGTTGCCGAAGAGCGCCGGATGGTCGGCGCGGCCGGCACTTTCATCGTGTTCGATGGCGCACGCCTGCTTCATCGTGGAGGACTGATCAGCGAAGGGCGCCGCGTCGCTTTGCAGGTGGTGTTCTCGGACATCACGTTCAACCGCCGCGTGTGGAGTCGCTTGAAGAGGGCTGCCGGATGGGCCTGATGCAGTCGATTCGCAGCTGGGTCCCGAAGCGGTTGAAGAACCGGCTTCGGTCAAGCTCGCTCCGGTGGCGTATTGCCGCGGCACTTTCTCCGCATGCACCCGGAGCGGTCTGCGTCGATGTCGGTGCTTCGTTTTACCCGCACGAGAAGTGGCTGCCTTTCCTGCTGTCGCCGTGCACGTCATGGGTCGCTGTCGAGCCCAATGTCGAGAACCTGGGATACCTTGACCAATGGGTATGGCCATGCCGGGTGCGCGCCTGCCGGCTCGGATTGAGCCGGGAAGGAGGGGCGCAAACGCTCCATGTGACCAACGTCGATACCGGTTCCAGCCTGTTGCCGCCGCAGATCCCCGAGTCGATGCAGCACCGAGTGACCAACCTAGACTATTTCTTCCCTGTGGTGGAGCGGCGGATCGAGACTGCGACGCTGGCGCAGGTGATCGATGAGGAAGCCGACGACAGCCCGGTGTTCGTCAAGCTCGATACCCAGGGTACCGAGCTCTCGATCCTGCAGGGTGCGCAGTCCCTGCTCGACAGCCATCGCATCGCCGGGATCGAAATGGAAGCGACCCTGCTCGCCCAGCCGCTGATGCGGGGTGCCGGCCGCTTCTGGCAGGCGTGCGAATACCTCGAGACGCGAGGCTACGAGCTCCTCGACATCAAGCCGATCCGCGCCATCGGCCGTAACGGCCGAGCGCCGCACGGGTACCGCACGTACCTCAACGAATGCGACGCCGTTTTCGCGCTTCGCCCCGATGTCTCTGCGGCCCAGTCTGTGAACTGCAGGGCAGGGCTGCTCGTGTTCTACGTCGCCAACCTCCTTTACGAGGAGGCGCTGTCGGTGATGGAGCGAGATCCGCAGGTCGTCATGCTGCTGCGCGAGCGCGGTTGCGATACCGCCGGCTTCGTCGCGCTGCTGCGCTCGGCGTTGAAATGAACCGCCCTGCATCGAAAGGTGCTGACCCGGAACCACGTGCCCGCGCGGCGCGGGAGGGCGCGCCGATGTCAGGCGGGCTGTTGGTCGACGGCAGGCAGCTTCTGGGTTACGTCGCCTACGTCGCGCGCAACTTCAAGGCTTTCTACCTCGTCGCGGCCCTCACGGGACTCGCGCTTGTGCTCGAGTACGCAGCCACCAGCCTGATGATCCCGCTTGCGCCGGGCAACATCGCCGCCGATTCGGTCGTCACGGTGTTCTGGACGCGCGTCGCGGCAGCTGCAGGCCTGGAGCCCACGCCACGCACCTGGCTCTGGCTGTTCGTCATCGTGCTGCTGGCCCGCGTGGCGCTCGGATACGTGCTCGTGGTGCAGTCGACCTGGCTGGGCAAGCGCGTCCATCGCGCACTCTCGGGCAAGGTTTTCTCGCATATCGTCACCGAGGAGCCGATGAGCCGTGTCTACACCCGATCGATCGGTCACTACATCACGATGGCGGGGGACGATACGTTCAAGAGCGGGACGATACTGGCGAACCTGCTGCAGGCAGCGGTCGGGGCATCGACGGCCGTCGTCGCGCTGGTGGTGCTCTACCAGTTCTCGCCGTCCTTCTTCGGCTGGGTAGCCGGGTTCCTGCTTGTTTCGCTGGCAGGCATCGGCCTGCTCATGACCCGGGTGCTGGCCATCAATGCGCGGGCCGTCGATCTGTCCCGCGAACTGGGCACCACGTTCATCGAGGCGCTGAACAGCCTTCGATCCATCCGTTCGCTGCAGGCCGGGTCCTTTGTGGTCAGTACCTATGCTGCGCAGATCCGTGCCTATGTCCGGATGCTGGTGGTCATCGAAGCCATCAAGTCTGCCGTGCGTACTGCGCCGGCTCTCGGCCTGCTGTTCATCGCGGCGATGCTGCTGCGCCCAGGCTCCACGCTGGAGGCTTCCGCGGCGACCCTCATCGCTGCGACGGCAATCGTCATCCGGGTGTTCGCCGCGCTTGGCCAGATGGTCACTTCGGGTGCGCAGGTGTTCACCGACATCCGCGCCGTGAAGGACATCGGGGCCCTGGTCGAACTGGCTTCACATGCGCCGGTTGCCGCCGTGGAAACGCCTGCTCCAGAGGTGCGGTCGGTAACGCTGCGCAGCGTCTGGTTCGGTTATGGCGATCGGGGTCAGGTGCTGTCCGGCGTTGATTTCAGGTTCGAAGCCGGACGTACCTATGCGATCGTCGGTCCCTCGGGCGCGGGCAAGTCCACGGTCGCCGATATCCTGCTCGGGCTGACCAGCCCCGATCGGGGCGAAGTGCTCGTGAATGACGGGGCCGTAGACCTGGCGCTTGCACGGCGCCGGTTTGCCCTCGTGGAACAGCAGTCGAAGATCTTCTCCACCACGTTGCGCGAGAACCTCCTGCTCGGCGCTCAGGCGTCCGACAGCGCGCTCCATTCGGCGCTCGAAGCCGTGAGTCTCGGCGAGCTGGTCCGCAGCCTCGGTGATGGGCTCGATACCCGACTGAGCTACCTGGGAGAGAACTTCTCGGGCGGCCAGCGGCAGCGGTTGGGCATTGCACGTGCGCTGGTGCGCAATCCGCAGGTGCTGATCCTCGACGAGGCCACCAGCGCGCTCGACCAGCACGTACGCGCCAGCCTGGTCGACCGGCTGCGCGAGCGCATGAGTGCTGGCATCATCGTGTTCATCACGCACGACCCGGCGATCGAGGACATCGCGGACGAGGTCCTGCGGGTCGAGCCCGCGGGTGGTGCCGGCACGCAGGTCCCATGAAGATCGCCCTCCTGGACACCTACTACCCGGACGTGCTGGCTGCCCGTTACCGCAGCGAGCCCGGGCTGGCACTGGAAAGCCATGCAAGGCAGCATGCCGAGCTGCTGGCCATGGCGTTCGGTACCTCCGATTTCTACTCGCGCCACCTGCAGGATCTCGGCCACCAGGCCTGCGACCTGATCGTCAACTGCGAGCCGCTGCAGCGCGCATGGGCCCGCGAGAACGGGGTCCGCATCGCGGCGCCACGGATGTGGCTGCCGCACCGGGCCTTCCGCCTGCCGGTGGTCGGCGCGCTGGCGAGCGCTGCGTCCGGACTGGCGCGGATCGCATTGGCCCAGATAGAGGCGTTGCAACCGGATGTGCTGTACTGCCAGGATCTCTGGTTCATGACGCCTGAACTGGCGCGGCGCATCCGGCCACATGTCGGTCGCATCGTGGGGCAGACCGCCAGCCCGCTGCCCCCGCCAGCGTACCTGGCCAGCTACGACCTGATCACCACGTCCTTCCCGCACTACGTGCCGCGTCTGCGTGCGATGGGCATCCCTGCGCAGTTCCTGCCGATCGCCTTCGAGCCTTCGGTGCTCGACCGACTCGGCCCGGTCAGCCGTGACGTCGGGGCCAGCTTCGTCGGTGGCATCAGCCGGCACCACGGCCGGGCGCTTCCCATGCTCGAGTACCTCGCCCGCAACACGCCCATCGAGTTCTTCGGCTACGGCGCCGGGCGGCTCGCGCCCGACTCGCCGATACGCGAACGCCACCGTGGCGAGGTCTGGGCACTCGACATGTACCGCGCGCTCGCGCGCAGCCATGTAACTTTCAATCGCCATATCGACGTCGCGGAAAACAATGCGAACAACATGCGGCTATACGAGGCAACGGGCGTGGGTACCCTGCTGATCACCGACCGGAAGCAGAATCTCGGAGAGCTTTTCGAGCCTGGCCGGGAAGTGGTGGTCTATTCCGACGCGGAAGAAGCAGCGCGCCTGATCCGGCACTATCTCGCGCACCCCGACGAAGCGGCCGAAATCGCACGGGCCGGACAGGCCCGGACGCTGCGCGACCATACCTACCGCCAGCGCATGGAATCACTGGTACCCATGCTCGTGGACTGCCTCGCGCAGCCCCCGCGGCGCTGACGGCGCAGGACAATGCCTTACTTCTGCACGCTCTTCGACAGCAACTACCTTCTGAAGGGCCTGGCGATGCTGCGCTCGCTGGCCGCGCATTGTCCGCAGGGGCAGACTTATGTGCTGTGCATGGACGACGAAGCGCGGATGCTGCTCGACCGCATCGATCCACCGGGAACCATCCGACTGTCGCTGGCCGACATCGAAGACGACGCGCTGCTGGCAGTGAAGCCGGGACGCAGCCTCGCGGAATACTGCTGGACGTTGTCGCCCTGCCTGCCCTGGTACCTGCTGGAGCGCTATCCGAAGATCGATTGCATCACCTACCTCGATGCCGACATGTATTTCTTCTCCGGCGTGGAGCCGTTGTTCGAGGAGATCGGCCCTGCGTCGATCGCGGTGATCGAGCACCGTTTCGTGGAATCCCTGTGCCACCTCGAGATACGTGGGAAGTTCTGCGTGGAATGGGTCAGCTTCCGCCGTGACGCGCAGGGGCTCGCCTGCCTTGGCCGGTGGCGTGACCAGTGCATCGACTGGTGCTTCTACAAGCTCGAGGACGACCGCATGGCGGACCAGAAGTACCTTGACGAATGGCCGTCCCGGTACAGCGCCCTCTGCGTGCTCCAGCATCCGGGCGCAGGCGTCGCGCCGTGGAACTATGCGCGTTACGAGATCGTCGAGACGGGTGCCGCAGGAAGCGGCCGCCCGACCTTCACGAGCAATGGCGAACCCCTGATCTTCTATCATTTCCACCAGCTGCAGTTCCTGCAGAACGGGTCGTTCGACCGGTTGTCGACCGAGTACACCGATACAGGTCCTCCGCCGGTACGTCTGTATGAAGTCTACGAGGCAGAGTTGCGGCGCACGCTGGTGGAAATCCGGACGATTTCCCCAGGATTCTCGAAGGGACTGCGGCCGGTGCTGCGCGTAAAGTCACAGCGCCTTGTGCAGCGATTGCTGCCGAAGCCGTTGAAGGAGTGGCTCAAGCGGGTGGTGAACGCCGTCTGACAATATCGCAGCGGTGGTCGACCCTGCTGCGCCTGGCTGCCTGACACGGTCACGCCCGCAATGCGCAGACGTATCCCCCCAACGAGACCGCTTCGCCGCCGATCCGGAAGGCTTCGGCCTCTTCGTCCAGCCGCGCGCGGATGTCGTAAGTTGTGTTCAGCACGCGTTCGACGTCCTGGCGCGACATGACCACGTTCGGATAGGAAACCGCCCTGTCGGTCACCGCTGCCGGCAGCGGACCGGGGCCATTGGTCGAAAGACGCGAGCGCTGCACGCCGTAAAGGGTTCCCGGACCGTCGCGAAAGGCCGTTCGGGTGATGACCAGGCGCGGTGACCGCAGCGCCACGAGGCGTTCGAGAAAGGCGCGTGGCTCCGGGCAGCAGTGCAGTGCGCCGCTGGTGAAGACCAGGTCGATCTCGCCGAGATGGTTCCGCGCGGCGTCGATGTCGTCGAAGAAATCGAGCGATCCATCGCGCATGGGCGCAGCAGCGGCCACCATTGCCGGGGTCTCGACCACGGCCCATCGAAGTGGATGGCTTTCTCCCAGCGCCGTGCGGGCGATCGTGTAGTGGCTGCCGCCGCCACCGCCGAAATCAAGGACCGACAGGGGCCGCCCGGGTGATCGGCCTGCAATGGCGAGCGCAGCCAGTGTGCGCAGCGCCGGCAGGTCGAGCACGGGCCTGTCCGCCAATGCTTTCCGGAATGCGATGTTCTTGCCGACGATGACCGCGACGAGGTCAGAGGCTTCGTATGCGCCGCTGGCGCTCGCGGCGAGCGCCTGCTCATAACTGTCGCAGGCGACACCGTCCAGCATCCGCCTGCGCAGGGCGCTGGTCAGCAGCGGTGGCAGCAGTTCCTTGATCAATGACTTGATGATGGCGTCCTGTGCAGTTCCTGGCAATTCATCGGACAGGCGCGCCCGCGGCGAGGCATTCGACAAGTGCCTCTCGCCAGTCTGGAAGGACGAGGCCGAAGCCGGCCTCGAGCCGCCCGCAGTCGAGCACCGACGACGCAGGGCGCGCCGCCGGCAGCGGATATTCAGCTGTGGTCAGCGGCCGCAGTCGCGGCCGTCGCGCAAGGCCGGGTGCCAGCTCGAAGATTGCCGACGCGAAGCCGAACCAGGTGGTCGAACCGCTGGCGGTTGCGTGATACAGGCCGGAGATGCCGGCCCACGATGCCGGCTGATGTGCATGGCGATCGAGCAGGTGCAGGGTGCCGCGTGCGATCGAACGGCTCCATGTCGGGCTGCCGCGCTGGTCGTCAACCACGCCGAGTTCCTCGCGTTCGCCACCCAGGCGCAGCATGGTGCGCAGGAAGTTCTGCCCTGTCAGACCGTAGACCCAGCTGGTGCGCAGAACGATCGCCGCACATCCGGTTGAAGCGATCGCACGTTCCCCGTCGAGCTTGCTGCGTCCGTACACGCCGAGCGGGCCGACGGCGTCGTCTTCACGATAGGGACGGCCGGCACGGCCGTCGAATACGTAGTCGGTCGAATAGTGGATCAGCAGGGCGCCGCTGTCTCGGGCTGCGGCAGCCATGGCAGCCGGCGCATCGGCATTGATCCGCTGGCAGGCTTGCGGTTCGGATTCGGCGCGGTCGACCGCGGTCCAGGCCGCCGCGTTGATGATCACGTTCGGCCTTGCCTGCGCGATAGCGGCATGCACTGCATCCGTATCGGACAGGTCGCAGGCCGCGCGGTCGAGTGCGATCAGGTCGTAGGGCGCGTGCCCTGCAAGGGCCCGCACCAGTTCCCCCCCGACCTGCCCATTGCGTCCGAACAGAAGTACCCGCGTCATGAATAGACCTCCGCCTCGAGGAGCGGCCGCCCGCCCAGGTCGCGCGCAGACAGTACCGGCCTTGCATCCGCCGACGGGTGGACATCCGACAATGGCCACTCGATGCCGATCCGCGGGTCGTTCCAGGCGATGGAACGTTCGAACTTCGGTCCGTAGTAGTCGGTTGTCTTGTAGAGCACTTCGGCACGCTCGGAGAGCACCAGGAAGCCATGCGCAAAGCCTGGAGGTACCCACATCATGGTTCGGTTGCCCGAAGACAGCCGATGCCCCGTCCATTGGCCGAATCGCGGTGAACCGCGCCGGATGTCGACTGCAACATCAAAGATCTCGCCAACGACCGCGCGCACGAGCTTGCCCTGGGCCTGCTCAAGCTGGTAGTGAAGTCCGCGCAGGACGCCAGCCAGCGAGATCGAGTGGTTGTCCTGCACGAACGGCAGGTCGATGCCGGCGGCCGCCATCTCTCGATGGTTGTAGCTCTCGAAGAACATGCCGCGGGCATCGCCATGGGCTGCAGGCTCGAGCAGCAGGACTTCGGGGAGTCGGGTCGATTCGATGCGCATGCGTTTTGCTCGTGGTCCGTTACGGCCTTCTTCAGTACATCCGCTCGCGCAGGACGCCGCGCAGATAGCCTCCGTAGCCGCTCTTCCCGAGTGCATCGGCCAGTGACTCGAGCGCCGCGTCGTCGATCCAGCCCTGGCGCCAGGCGATCTCTTCCGGACAGGCTACCTTGAGGCCCTGGCGCTTCTCTATGGTCTGGATGAACTGGCTGGCCTCGAGCAGCGAGTCGTGCGTGCCGGTATCCAGCCACGCCATGCCCCGACTCATCGCGACGACCTCCAGTTCACCGCGTTCGAGATACACGCGGTTGAGGTCCGTGATCTCCAGTTCGCCGCGGGGTGACGGCTTCAGTCGAGACGCCAGGTCCGGCGCATGTTCGTCATAGAAATACAAGCCAGTCACGGCGTAGCGCGAGCGCGGCGCCGCCGGCTTCTCCTCCAGGGCAAGCGCCCGCCCTCGGGCGTCGAACTCGACCACGCCGTATCGCTCAGGGTCGTTCACGGGGTATGCGAACACCGTGGCGCCCGACTTGCGGGCGGCGGCCTGCGAGAGCAGGCCGGAGAGGTCGTGGCCGTAGAAGACGTTGTCGCCAAGGACCAGTGCACAGCCCTCCCCGTCGAGGAAATCGCGCCCGATCAGCAATGCCTGGGCGATCCCGTCGGGGCTCGGCTGGACCGCATAGGAAAGCGAAAGGCCCCAACGCGAACCGTCACCGAGCAGTTGCTGGAAGCGCGGCGTGTCCTGCTCCGTCGAGATCAGCAGCACCTCGCGTATACCGGCGAGCATCAGCGTCGACAGCGGGTAATAGACCAGCGGCTTGTCGTAAACCGGCAGCAGCTGCTTCGATACGGCAAGGGTCGCGGGATGAAGCCGGGTACCCGCGCCGCCAGCAAGGAGGATGCCTTTCATCGCGCGCGCTCCCCGCTGCGGTAGTTGGCATCGAGCCATTTGCGGTACGCGCCGGTTTCGATGCCCGCGATCCATGCATCGTTGTCCAGGTACCAGCGCACCGTCTCGCGCAGACCCTGCTCGAATGCGACCGCGGGTCGCCAGCCGAGTTCCGACGCGATCTTGCGCTGGTCTATCGCATAGCGCCGGTCGTGGCCAGGTCGGTCGGTGACGTAGGCAACCTGGGCCGCATACGAGCCGCCATCCGCCCGGGGCGACAGTTCGTCGAGCAGTTCGCAGAGCAGATGGACCACCGTCAGGTTCTCGCGCTCCGCGCTGCCGCCGATGTTGTAGGTCTCGCCCGGTCTTCCGCGCGACAGCACGGTGCGCAGTGCGCTCGCATGGTCGCTCACATGCAGCCAGTCGCGCACCTGCCTGCCATCGCCGTACACCGGGAGGCGTTCGCCGCGGCGCGCGTTCCTGATCATCAGCGGCACCAGTTTCTCGGGGAACTGGAGCGGGCCATAGTTGTTCGAGCAGTGGGTGATGATGGCCGGCAGTCCGTACGTGTGCCAGGCAGCCTGCACCAGGTGGTCGGCAGCCGCCTTCGATGCGGAATAGGGACTGCGCGGGGAGAAGGGCGTGGTTTCACTGAACGGCGGGTCGTCCGGCTCGAGGGCGCCGAACACTTCGTCGGTCGAAACCTGGATGAACCGGAACGCGGCACGTTCGGCTGCGTCAAGGCCGGCCGTCCACTCGCGTGCGGCCTCCAGCAGGTTGAAGGTGCCGACGATGTTGGTCTGCACGAATGCATCGGGACCGAGGATCGAGCGGTCCACATGACTCTCGGCGGCGAAGTTCACGATCGCGCCGACCTGATGCTCCCGCAACAGCCGCGCGACCAGTGCGCGGTCGTTGATGTCGCCATGCACGAAGTGGTGGCGGGGGTCGCCGGCAAGCCGGTCGAGGTTGGACAGGTTGCCTGCGTAGGTCAGCGCGTCGATGTTGACCACTGCCGCCGCGTCTGCATGGCCGGGCGCCAGCCAGTCCAGTACGAAGTTTGCGCCGATGAAGCCGGCACCCCCAGTCACCAGGATCGCCTTCATGCTGCCCCTTCCGATTGATCGGTCATCTGGCTTCAACGCCGTCTGCGCGGGAGAGGCTCACCGTGCCATCCACCCGCGATACCACTCGACGAAACGGCGGACGCCGGTCTTGATCGGCATGGACGGCTGGAAACCTACCGCTGCGTCGAGCGCAGATACGTCGGCGAAAGTCGCCTCGACATCGCCGGGCTGCATGGGCAGCAGGTTGCGCACTGCCTTGCAGCCGAGCGCATCTTCTATCGCCGAGATGAAGTCTAGCAGTTGTACCGGATCCTGGTTACCGATGTTGTACAGGCGGTACGGGGCATCGCTCACCGCTGCGCTCGGCGTGCGCCGGTCGTAGGCGGCGTCCGGCGTCGCGACCTGGTCGACCACGCGCACCACGCCATCGACGATGTCGTCGATGTAGGTGAAGTCCCTGCGCATGCGGCCCTCGTTGAACACGTCGATCGGCCTGCCCTCGAGGATCGCCTGGGTGAACAGCCAGAGCGCCATGTCCGGCCTGCCCCAGGGACCGTAGACGGTGAAGAAGCGCAAGCCGGTGGTCGGCAGCCGGAACAGGTGGCTGTAGCAGTGCGCCATCAGCTCGTTCGATTTCTTGGTCGCGGCATACAGGCTGACCGGGTGGTCGACATCCTGTTCGACCCGGAACGGCAGGGTGGCGTTGTGTCCATATACGCTCGAACTGCTGGCGTACACGAGGTGCTCGACGTGATGGTGGCGACAGGCCTCGAGCACGTTGACGAAGCCGGCCAGGTTGGCCGAAACGTAGGCGTTCGGATTCTTGAGTGAATAACGCACGCCGGCCTGCGCAGCGAGGTTGATCACGCGCTCGGGACGGCCCGCGTCGAACACCCCATTCAGCGCCGCGGCATCGGCGATGTCGACCCGTTCGAAGCGGAACGACGGGTGCGGCAACAGCCGCTCGAGTCGTGCCTGTTTCAGCGCGGGGTCGTAGTAGTCGTTCAGATTGTCGATCCCGATGACTTCATCGCCGCGCGCAAGCAGGCGCTCGCAGGTGTGCATGCCGATGAAGCCGGCGCATCCGGTGAGCAGAATCTTCATGTGTGGGAACGCGGGGCGGACGGCATGGCGCGGGCTGCGCAAGGCCTGTCGTGAACGTGCTTGCAGGGGGCTGGCGGCATGGAATCGAGCATGATTGCGGTCATCCCGATATTCTAGGCTGATCGACCCTTCCGGTGTTCCTCAGTGCCCGCTCCGCCCCCCGTTCCTGCCCAGGTGCTGCACCCTCCGCCGTGGCGCGCGCCCTTGCGCAGGATCCTGCTGGTCAAGACCTCGTCGCTGGGCGATGTCGTGCACAACCTGCCGGTGGTCGACGACCTGCATCACGCGCTGCCGGGCGTGCAGGTGGACTGGTTGGTAGAGCAGGCGTTCGCCGAAGTGCCGGCACTGCACCCCGGGGTGCACGAGGTGATTCCATGCGCGTTGCGCCGCTGGCGCTCGCGTCCCTGGACTTCAGAGACGCGTGCCGGCTGGCGGGCGATGCGGGCGCGACTGTCCGCGCGGCCCTACGACCTGGTGGTCGACACCCAGGGCCTGTTGAAAAGCGCGCTGCTCGCACGGCTGGCGACCGGGCCGCGCGCCGGCTTCGACCGGGCGAGCGTGCGCGAAACGCTCGCCACGCGCTTCTACCAGCAGATGCACCGTGTGCCGCGCACGCTGCATGCACTCGAGCGCAACCGGCAACTGGTGGCCATGGCCGCGGGGTACGCGCTGACTGCGCCGCCGTCTTACGGGCTACGACGGGTCGCTGGCGCCGCCACCGGTGGCTCCCTGCCGGATGACTGGGACCCGCGTGTGCCGTTCGTGGTCTTCCTGCACGCGACCGCCCGTGCCGAGAAGCTCTGGCCGGAATCCGCATGGATCGCGCTCGGCCGTGAAGTTCATGATCGTCTTGGCCTGCGCGCAGTGCTGCCCTGGGGATCGGACGCAGAGCGCGATCGCGCCGAACGGCTGGCGAAGTCGATCCCCGGGGCCCGGGTGCCGGCGCGTACCGGGCTGGACGAGCTTGCCCGGGGCATGGCGCAGGCGCGCGTGGTCGTCGGCGTGGATACCGGGTTGCTGCATCTGGCCTCCGCGGTCGGGGTACGCTGCATCGGCATCTACGTCGCGACCGATCCCGCCCGCAACGGCCTGTATCCCCCGTCGGTCGGGCTGAACCTCGGCGGCGTGTCGATCGTGCCCGGTCCGGGTGAAGTACTGGGCGCCGTCTCGCAGGTCACTGCCTGGCAGCGCGCATGACCCCGGCAGGTAACCCGCGTCCGGCGCCCGCCAAGGCTGCGGCCGCCGCAACCTCGAGCCGCGGGCTCTACACGCTCGGACTGTGGCTGGCTGCGCCACTGGTGCTGGGCCGGCTCGCGCTGCGCGCGCGCCGGCAGCCGGAATATCTGCACCATCTGGGCGAGCGCTTCGGCCGTTATGCGGCGCAGGACCCCGAACCGGATCCGGCGCCGACCGCCCGGGGTCAGGGCAAGGCCCAGGGCCAAGGTCAGGCCCCGCTGTTCTGGCTGCATGCGGTCTCGGTCGGTGAAACCCAGGCCGCGCGGCCGGTGATCGAGGCGCTGCGCGCGCGCGTGCCGGATGCGCGCTTCCTGCTCACCCACATGACGCCGACCGGCCGTGCCACGGCGCGCGAGTTGTTCGGCGATAGCGTGCGCTCGGTGTACCTGCCATATGACTTCCCGTTCGCCATGCGGCGATTCATCGACCGCTTCCGACCCGATGCAGGTGTGATCATGGAGACCGAGCTCTGGCCCAATCTCGTCTCGTGCTGCCAGCGCCTGGGCGTGCCTTTGTACCTGGTCAATGCCCGCCTGTCGGAACGGTCCGCTGCGCGCTACCGGCGGTTCCCGAAGCTGACCGCAGATGCCTTGCGTGGCTTGTCCGGCATCCTTGCGCAGACGCGTGGCGATGCGCAGCGCCTGCGGGACCTCGGCGCCCCCGGCGTGACCGTCACCGGTAACGTGAAGTTCGATGCGCTGCCGCCGGCGCAGCTGGTCGAACTGGGCGCACGGTGGCGTGCAGCCTGGCAGGGACGTCCGGCCTGGATCGCTGCCAGCACCCGGGAAGGCGAGGAGCCGCTGCTGATCGAGGCCCTGCGCGCGATGAGGGTGCCCGGTGCATTGCTGGTCTTGGTGCCGCGCCATCCGCAGCGCTTCGACGATGTTGCACGGCTGCTCGACCAGGCAGGCCTGCACCATGTGCGGCGGAGTACGCCGGGCGCGATCGAAGCGCTCTCCGACCGCTCGATCGACGTGCTGCTCGGCGACAGCATGGGCGAGATGGCTGCGTACTATTCAGCCTGTGACCTCGCCTTCGTCGGTGGCAGCCTGCTGCCGCTGGGCGGGCAGAACCTGATCGAGCCCTGCGCGCTCGGCCGGCCGGTGCTGGTCGGCCCGCATACCTTCAACTTCCGTGAGGTGGCGGAGCAGGCGATCGAAGCTGGGGCTGCACGGCGGGTCGAAGACGCGGCCGGCCTGGCGGCGGAAGTCACGCGACTGCTCGCCGATCCGGCCACGCGCACCGCGATGGGCGAGGCGGGTGCTGCGTTCGCCCGGCAGCACCGGGGGGCGACTGCCCGCACGGTCGATGTCCTGCTCGCCGGTCGTGCCGGCGGTTGAATGCGGCGCCGGCCCGCGCGACGCAACGTCGCCGCGGGCGCGGCCCCGGCCCTGCTACCGCCCGAACAGCCCGCGCAGCACGCCGCCGACACCTTCCTTGATCACATCGGTCACCGTCGGGGCCGCCGGCGCGCGCTGCGCCGACCCGGTGTCGCCACCGTCCGGGGCCGCCTGCCGCCCGCGTGCGCCCGGACGTCCGCCGGCCTCGCCCTCGGCCAGCATCAGCATGCCGGTGGTGCGCTGGCGCACCTTCACTGCGTACTGCTGTTCCCAGGTCACCCGCGGGTCGGTCGGGCGGGGCGGGTGCACCACGTTCAGTTCATCTCCGTAGCCCACGAAGCTCACCATCGACGAGCCCGCCTCGCGCACCACGTCGGCCGGTACCGTGCATTCCGTGGTCGAGGGCGGCAGCACCACCCGTTCCTTGATCAGGCGGGCCACCTCGGTGGGCGAAAGCCAGCTGTTCAGGCCCCAGCCCATGTCGGCCAGTTCGCTCGACGACCAGAGTACGAGGTCCTGCTGCGCATTGGCGCCCATGGCGGTCAGCGCATACCCGGTCGCGTTCGGGATCGACTGCCACTGCACCGACAGGCCGCCGCCCGCGGTGCGTGTGACCGGCTGGAAGGCGGGCGCCTGCATGAAGTCGGTACGTTCGCTCACGCTGAAGCGGATGTCGGGCGAGTAGTTGCCTTTCACCAGGTGGTCGCCGCGCAGCGAAGCGTCGACCGGTACGGTCGTGCGGGTCTCGCTGTTCGGCCAGTGGCCGAAGGTGCGGTTGCGGCCGAACGAGGGGCCGCGCGGGTTGTTGATGCGAACCGTCGGGAACTTCGGCATCTGGCCCGCGGCGATCTTCGCGAAGTCGATGACCAGCGGCTGGCCGCTGCGCGTGGCGTCGCCGCAGCCCCAGTAGATCAGCATGCGGCCCTTCGGCTTCTCGAAGTCGCGCGGCGGGGTGTCGTGATCCTCGCCACGCGGCTCGGGCGGGGGATTGCGGGGCGTGAGCAGCGGCAGAGACGGTCCCATGTTCATGCCTGCCGGTATCTCGTGGGCCGCCGCGGGTTCGCCACCGGCGGTGCGCGCCGAGCCCAGTTCCAGCAGCATCGACCGTCCACCCTGCATGGGCGACGCGGCACCGCCGCCGAGCAGGCCGCCGAGCACGCCTGCGGCCCCTCCCGGCATCCCGCCCGGCAGGCCAGCCATGCCGCCCCGCGTTTCCGCAGTGACCCAGTAGACCGCGATCGGCGGCGTGACCTTCTGCTGCGAGGTCTGCGCAGACGCCTCGGGCATGGTGCCGGCGCCAAGGGCAGCGGCGGTGGCAGTGGCGACCGCGAGGACGCGCAGCGCGGGCATGGCAGCGGGTGGGAGCGCCGCAGGCGACGTGTTCGGGGGCTTCCGCGGGGACAGGCACGGCACGGCTGGCATGGGCTTCCTCCGGTGGGGGCGTTCTTCCATTATAGGAGCATGGCCTGTCGCCGGCGGCTACCTGGGGCGGGTTGCCGCGTGGTGTGTCACGGTTCTGTAATCCCGTTGTCGTAATCTGCTTGGGCTCCGGTAGGCCATCGATCCCGCATGGCCGGAGCGCACGGAGAGCACCATGGGTTTCACGAAGCACGGCATCGCCTCGGTCATCGGCTGTGCGGCAGGCCTGATGCTGAGCGACGCGACGCTGGCACAGGCACAGGCACAGCGCACGGACGCGGCGTTCCCGGCGCGCCCGGTACGTGTCATCGTGCCGCTCGCCCCCGGGGGCGGCAGCGACATCGTCGCGCGCATCGCCGCCGCCGCGCTGGGCGAAGCCTGGGGGCAGACCGTCGTGGTGGACAACCGCCCGGGCGCGGGCAGCGTCGTCGGCACGGCGATCGCGGCGAAGGCGCAGCCCGATGGTCACACGCTGCTGGTGTCCAGTTCCTCCCTGGCCATCTCTCCGGCGTTGTACAAGAACCTGCCGTACGACATCCGTCGCGACTTCCTCCCGGTGTCCCTGATCGCGAGCCAGCCCAGCCTGCTGGCGGTCCACGCGTCGGTGCCGGCGACGAACGTGAAGGAACTGCTGGCGCTCGGCCGCGCGCAACCGGGCAAGCTCGCCTACGGGTCGGCAGGGGCCGGCAGCGCCACCCACCTCGGCTCGGAGCTGTTCCGTATCGCCGGCGGCGTCGAGCTGCTGCACCTGCCCTACAAGAGCGCGGGCCTTGCCACCAACGCGCTGCTATCCGGCGAAGCGCAGGTGCTGATCACCAACATGGCCAGCCTGCTGCCGCACCTGAAGGGCGGCAAGGTGCGTGCGCTGGGCGTGACCAGCCTCAAGCGATCGGCGCTCGCGCCGGAGATCCCGACCGTGTCCGAGGCCGGGCTGCCGAAGTTCGAGTACCTGACCTGGTACGGCATGATGGCGCCGGCCGGGACACCGAAGGCGGTGGTCGACACGATCCAGCGCGACACGGCGCGCGCGCTGCGGGTGCCGGCGTGGTCCGAGCGCTTCACCCAGCAGGGGCTCGATGTGTTCGTGACCACCCCGTCGGCGTTCGGTCAGTTCCTGGCGGGCGAGCTTTCCCGCTGGGATTCGGTGGTGAAGAAGGCCGGGATCAAGGTCGACTGAACGGCGGCGCGGTCAGCAGCCGCCGAGCGCTTCGCGCCGGACTGGCGGGACGCGGGTCCGGTCAGCGCGCGACGGGCACCGTGCTGTCCCAGGAGAAGCCGAGCGGATCGATCAGGCCCGACTGGGCGACCGCAAGCTCGGTGCGCTGGACGAAGATCGCTTCGCTCTCGACTACCGCGCCCATCGCGCCGGCCATCTCCGCCAGCCGGGGCTGGCCGGAGATCGGCAGCGGGCGTGCGATCACCGGGCCTTCGGTGATCAGCGACGCATGCGCACGGTCGATCAGGCCGAAGCGTTCGAAGCGCCCGGCGTCGACCACTGCCTGGTCACGCTCCAGCGTGAAGGCGCGACCGGCGCGCAGGTGGGTCACCACTTCATGCCGCGTGGCCAGCACCGCCAGCTTGCGCGCCGGGCCGGTGACGCGCACCACCGGACCGGTGGTGGCTTCGCCCAGCCGGGCGCGACCGGCCACCTTGACGTCGTCGAACAGCGGGAAGCTGACCTGCAGCTCCGCCTCGGGACTCAGGCTGTGCGTGTTGAACGCCATCACCGCGAACAGCAGGTCGCGGATCACCTGCTGCTCGCAGTCGGGCTGCATCACCAGGAAATCGATGTGGTCTGCGGACATGGCTGCGACGCTCCGTCAGGGCGCCGCAGGTTAGCCGCAAACCCCGGTCCGGGCTCCGGCTGCACCGCTGTCCACCGGGACGCGCGTGCGGTATTCCACAGGTCCGGGCCGTGGTGGGGCAGACCCGGGGTCAGACCCGGGGTCAGACCCCGGCGCGGGGATGGGGTCAGCGCCGGTTCGCGCCCGGCAGGTTCGGGAACAGCCCGGCCGGCAGCGACTGGATGAACGACAGTGAGGCTTCCAGCTTCATCACGTCGGCGTACTTCGCATGCATGTCGCACAGGTTGATCGCATGGCTCGCCTGCGAACGGTCGAAGCAGCCTTCCTCGACCAGCGATACCCTGAAGTTGTTCGAGAACGCATCGAGCACCGTCGCGCGTACGCAGCCGCTGGTGGTGGTGCCGGTGACGATCAGGCTGTCGGCGCCGAGCAGCATCAGCCAGGACAGCAGGTTGGTGCCGTGGAATGCGCTCGGCTTCTGCTTGTACACGACCAGGTCGTCCGGGCCGGGCGCGATGTCGGGGACGATGGTGTTGCCGTCGGCCTGCACGCCGGTCGGGCGTACGCGTTCGGCCGAGCGGCTGTTCTTCCATGCCCACGAGCCTGCATCCCAGTCGTCCTCGCGGCGCACCCCGGTCGTGTAGAGAATGGGCAGGCCCTTGCCGCGGCCGGCGTCGATCAGCTTCCTGATCGCGGCGACGCCTTCCCAGGCCTCGGCCCCGCAGGAATTGCGCCAGCGCTTGATCGATTCGAGGATCGGTTCCGGACGGTCGCCGCAGAAGTTGTAGTTGACATCGATCACCAGGATCGCCGGCCGCTTGCCGAAGCCCTGCAGCGCGCCATAGCCGCTTGCCTCGAAGACCTGGCGATCGCGCTCGGTGAGGAAGGGGTCCCAGATCGGTTTGGACATCGTTGTCTCCGGTTGGCAGTGGTACGGCGGGAAGGCAACGGTAGCAAATTCCCGCCGGTCCCGGGCCGGTCCGGCGCGGGACCGATATCGGCTAGCATCGACCCATGTGTCCACTGACCCTCACCAGCACCCTGCGCTGCGTCTCGCTGTTCTTCGCGCGCCGCTGCAGGCGTATCTTGCCCGGCGCGTTGATCGTCGCTGCCGCCGCGGTCGCCGCACCATCGCCGCCTGCCTACGCGGCCGAGGCGCCCTGGCCTTCGCGCACGATACGGCTGCTGGTGCCCTCGGTACCGGGTGGCGTGAACGACCTCGTCTCGCGGCTGATCGCCGAGCGCCTGTCGAGCGTGCTCGGCCAGACCATCCTCGTCGACAACCGGCCCGGTGCCGGCGGCTCGGTTGCGTTCGAGATCCTGTCGAAGTCGATTCCCGACGGCCATACCCTCGGCACCACGGCGGATTCCCTGACCATCTTCCCGGTCGCTTATCGCAAGCTGGGCTTTGACCCGGTGAAGGACCTCGCGCCGATCACGCTGGTCGCGACGCAGCCGTTCGTGCTGGCGGTATCCGCGCAGGTGCCGGCTGCGAACGTGCAGGCACTGTTCGCACTCGCGCGCGCGAAGCCCGGCACGCTGTCCTACGGCACGCCCGGCATGGGCACCTCGGCGCACTTCACCGGCGAACTGTTGAAGAGCCTGGTCAAGGTCGACATCGTGCACGTGCCGTACAAGGGTGGCGGCGCGGCGATCGCCGACCTGGTCGGCGGGCAGATCCCGGTCGCGCTGCTCGGCTCGTCGACCGTCATTCCGCAGGCGCGCGCCGGCAAGGTGCGCATCCTCGCCGTGAGCACCGCGCGTCGCTCCAGCGTGCTGCCCGATGTGCCGACGCTGGCCGAGTCGGGCGTGCCCGGCTTCGACATGTCGCAATGGGTCGGCGTGCTCGGGCCGGCGAACCTGCCGCGGCCGATCGTGATGCGGCTCAACGGCGAGATCGCGAAGATCCTCGCGCTGCCTGCGGTACGCGAGCGGCTCGAGACGTCCGGCTTCGAGCCGAGCCCGGGCACGCCCGAGGCGCTCGGCCAGCGCATCCGCGAGGGAATCGAGCGGTGGCGGACGCTGGCCAGGGAGATGAAGCTGGAGCTGAACTGAAGGCTGCGCGTGTGCTGGCGTCGGCCCTGCCCGGTCGAAGCCGGGATCAGTGGCCGATCCAGTCCTCGCTGCGCCGCCACAGCTCGGCAGCAAGCGCGCGGTCCTGGCCTGCCCGGCTGGGGGCAGTGGCCTTGCACAGGCTGTAGTAGAGGCCGGTGTCACCCGCCACCGCCGGCGAGGTCGCGCAGTGAAGCGTGGTCAGCGCGCCGGCTTCGTTCGACATGCCGCGCAGGGTGATCAGCGGGCGCAGCGGCCAGGGCAGCTGGCGCCAGATGTCGGAGGCCACCACGCCCGGATGAACGGCATGCGTCGACACGCCACTGCCGGCCAGCCGTCGACCGAGCTCCGCGCTGAACAGCACGTTCGCCAGCTTGGATGCGGCGTACTCGCGGATACGGGTGAGGCTGCGCGTCGGCTGCCGTACCGCCTGCCAGTCGATGCCGCGGACATAGCGATGGGCCCGGCTGGCCACGGTGACGATGCGCGCCGGCGCCGATCGCTGCAGCCGCTCGAGCAGCAACTGCGTGAGCAGGAAATGCCCCATGTGGTTGATGCCGAACGCGGCCTCGAAGCCGGACGCGCTGAGGCCACGCGTACCCGCCACGCCGGCGTTGTTGATCAGTACATGCAGCGGCAGGCCGCGCGCAAGGAACAGGTCTGCGCAAGTGCGTACCGAATCGAAATCCGCGAGATCGAGCGGCAGGAATTCGGCCTGCACCCGCGGTGCTGCCGCCCGGATCTCGTCGAGCACGGCCTGCGTCCGTTCGGCCGACCGGCAGGCCAGGAACACATGCGCGCCACCCCTGGCCAGTTCAAGTGCCGTGACGCGGCCGATGCCGGTGCTGGCGCCGGTGATCAGGACCACGCGGTCGGTCGAAGGCGCATCGTCGTTGGCGCGCATGGCGGCTCGGCGGCTCAACGTACCATGCAAGGCCGCTTGGCATCGAACGACCATCCCGGCACCAGCGCCTGCATCGCGATCGCATCGTTGCGCGCCCCGCCTCCCTGCGCGCGGTACAGCGCATGCGCTGCATCCACCTGCGCCCAGTCGAGGTCCACGCCAAGCCCGGGGCGCGCCGGCACGTCGATGAAGCCATCGACGATCGGCAGCGGCGCACGCGTGAGCCGCTGCCCATCCTGCCAGATCCAGTGGGTATCGATCGCGGTCACGCGGCCGGGTGCGGCGGCGGCGACATGGGTGAACATCGCGAGCGACACGTCGAAGTGGTTGTTCGAATGTGAGCCCCATGCGAGCCCGGCATCGCGGCAGGTCGAGGCGACCTTCACTGCGCCCTGCATCGTCCAGAAATGCGGGTCGGCGAGCGGGATGTCGACCGCATGCAGGGTCAGGGCATGCTGCAGTTCGCGCCAGTCGGTCGCGACCATGTTGGTCGCCGTGGGCAGTCCGGTCGCGGCGCGGAACTCGGCCATGATCTCGCGGCCGGAAAAGCCGCCTTCGGCGCCGCACGGGTCTTCCGCATAGGCGAGCACGCCGTGCATGTCCCGCATCAGTCGCACCGCGTCATCGAGCAGCCAGCCGCCGTTCGGATCGAGGGTGATGCGTGCCTGCGGGAATCGCTCGTGCAGCGCGACCACCGCCTCTACCTCTTCCTCGCCACGCAGCACGCCGCCCTTCAGCTTGAAGTCGGCGAAGCCGTAGCGCGCATGGGCAGCTTCGGCCAGCGCGACGACGGCGCGTGCATCCATGGCCTGCTCGTCGCGCAGGTGGAGCCAGGCGTCGGCGTCGGAGGACGAAGGCCCCGCGCGGTACGACAGGTCGCTGCGCGTCCGATCGCCGATATAGAACAGGTAACCGAGCACCTGCACCTTCGTGCGCGGTGCCGGTTCATCGGCCAGTTGCGCCAGCAGGTGCGCGACCGGCAGCCCGAGGTGCTGGCCGAGCAGGTCGAGCAGCGCGGATTCCACCGCGGTCATCGCATGGATCGCGACCCGCTGGTCGAAGGTCTGCTGGCCGCGGCCGCCGGCATCGAGTGCACTGAAGCGCTGCTCGATCATCCGCTTCACCGGGCCGAAGTCGCTCACCGGCTGGCCGACCACCATCGGGATCGACTGCTCGAGTGTGTGGCGGATCGACTCGCCGCCGGGTACTTCGCCAACGCCGGTGCGCCCCGCATTGTCGGTGAGCACCACCAGGTTCCGGATGAACACCGGTGCATGGGCGCCGCTCAGGTTGAGCAGCATGCTGTCCTGGCCGGCGACAGGCACCACCCGCATCGCCGCGACGGTCGGGAACTCGCTCAAGTCGCTGTCCGATCGTGCAAGGCGGGGGGTGTCCGTGGTCAGTCGCTGCCCAGGCGCAGGCGGCTCGGCAGGCGTCGCTCGATCGACCACTTGAGCAGGGCCGCGCTGCGGAAGATGCCGTGCGCGAACTTGCCATAGGGCAGGGTGATGAACAGCGCCATCACCACGCCCAGGTGTATCGCGAGCAGCAGGCCCATCGCGCCGGTGTCGCGCAGCACCATCAGCACCAGGCCGGTCAGGCTGACCAGGAACAGCAGCGCGAGGAAGCCGTAGTCCATCGTGTTCTGCGCGTCATCACCATGCATCGGGTGCCGCTGCGTCTTCAGGCGCCAGAGGCCGACCGGCCCGATGAGCAGGCCGATGCCGCCCACCGTGCCGAGGATCACCGGCAGGCTGGTGTAGCCGTACGGTGCCTGCCAGCCGAAGGCATAGTGGTAGATCGTCGCGACGCTGGTCGAGGCGAAGCACAGCATGAAGCCGTAGAACGTGAAGTGGTGGTACAGCCGGCGCGTGGTGTTGAAGCGATCATCCTCGTTGTGGCAACCCTCGCCATGCCCGCCGTCGAGGTACTTCAGCTTCAGCGCGTTGTGCACCGCCTCGGCGGCCGCCGGCGCATTGCCGCCTTCGGGCACCTCGCCCGGCGAGACGTCGCGCCAGAAGCGAACCACCCCGATCGCCAGCGCGAGCATCGCGAAGCCGAACACCGAGCCGAACGTGACCACCATCAGGTTGTGCGGGAACACCGCGTAGAAGTTGCCGGCCAGCGGCTCGTGCCACAGCCCGCCCTTGAGCACGACCGCGAGCGCGAGGAACAGTGCCAGTCCGCCGCCGGTCGCCAGCGACACCAGCAGGCCGTTGTGCCGGTACAGCGCGCCGAGCGCGCGCGGGAACGCATAGTCGGAGTAGGTCTGGCCGCGCACGACCGCCATCGCCTTCGGCACGTTGATCGCGAACTCGTGCGGCGGTGCGTACTGGCATGCATGCAGGCAGGCACCGCAGTTGTGGCACAGGTTGGCCAGGTAGTGCACGTCGGCCTTGCCGAACTCGAGCCGGCGGGTCATCGCCGGGAACACGGCGCATGCGCCTTCGCAGTACCGGCAGGCGTTGCAGATCTGCATCTGGCGCGCGACTTCGGCCTCGGCCTCGGTCAGCGGCAGCGCGTTGAACGCGGCCGAGGGTGACACCGGCTGGCCGCCGGCGCCCAGGTGGGCGGCTTCGCGGGTCAGTGCATCAAGCGTGGTCGAGGCTGACTCAGGCGGCGGCACTCAGGGCTCCTTCGGCTGTCTTGGTCTTGTCGGGGTTGGCGGGGGCCAGCGCGGCGCGTGCCGCGGAGGTGCCGGCGATGCGGCCGAACGCGGTGCCGATGGTCACGCCGATGCCGGCGAGATAGCCCTTGCCGAGCACGTTGCCGGCACTGACCTCGCCGGCGGCGAACAGGTTGCGGCTGGGTACGCCGGAGAAATGCACCGCGGCGGTTTCATCGATCTTCACGCCCAGATAGGTGAACGTTATCCCGGGGCGCAGCGCGTAGCCATAGAACGGCGGGGTGTCGAGTGGCAGGGCCCAGTGCGTCTTGGCCGGCGTCAGGCCTTCGGTATGGCAGTCGTCCAGCACGGCGTGGTCGAAGGTGCCGACCTTGCACGACGCGTTGTAGGCCTCGACGGTCTTCATGAAATCGTCCGGGTCGAGACTGAGCTGGCGCGCCAGCGTCGGCAGGTCGTTCGCCTTCTCGCCGGGGAACACAGGCGGCATGAAACGGCCGACCGCCTTGGCATCGATGATCGAATAGGCGATCTGGTTCGGCTGGAAGGCGACCAGCCGGCCCCATATCGCGTAGCGCTTGGGCCAGAAGTCTTCGCCTTCGTCGTAGAAGCGCCGGCCATCGCGATTGACGACGATGCCCAGCGACACGCAGTCGACCCGGGTACAGATGCCGCCGTCGTACAGCGGCGCGCGCGCATCGATCGCCACCGCATGGCACTGCGCCGGGTCGCCGATCCTGTCCGCGCCGGCCTCGAGCATCTGCTTGAGCAGCACGCCGGTGTTGAAGCGGGTGCCGCGGATGATGAAGTTGTCCGCCACCCACTCGCCCTCGTGCTGTCCCCAGGCCTCGCGCAGCCATTCGCGGTTCGATTCGAAGCCGCCGTTGGATATCACGCAGGCCTTCGCTTCGATTCGCTCGTTGCCGACATAGGCGGCGCGGAACTCGCCATTGACCAGTTCCAGCCGGTCGACCGGGGTGTCGTAGCGGATCTCGACGCCCAGGTTGGCTGCGCTCCGGAAGTAGGCATTCACCAGCGCCTTGCCGCCGCCGAGGAAGAAGGCGTTGGTGCGCGACAGGTGCAGGGTGCCGGAGAGCGAGTTCTGGAAGCGGACGCCGTGCTTGATCATCCACGGGCGGCAGGTCGACGAGTGGCGGATCGCCAGCCGGGCGAGCTTCTCGTCGGTGATGCCGCCGGTGACCTTCAGCAGGTCCTGCCAGTATTCCTCTTCGGGATAGGCATCGGTCAGCACATCCTGCGGCTCGTCGTGCATGCAGCGCAGGTTGCGGGTGTGGATCGAGTTGCCGCCGCGCCATTCCTTCGGCGAGGCCTCGAGCAGGAGCACGCTGGCCCCGGCCTCGCGCGCCATCAGCGCTGCGCACAGGGCGGCGTTGCCGCCACCGATCACGAGAACATCGACCATATCCGGGCATCCCCCTGATTTTCCGAGGCCGTAGGGTAACGAATTCGGGGGCGATCAGGGGAAAGCAGGCGTCCTGCGGAGGACCGTCGACGTTGTCGCGAGGCTGGCTTCGAGGCTTGCCCCCCGCTATGGTGACGCTCTGATCCTGTCGATTTGCGAACCCCTGTCGATGAACCGTCGTACTTTCCTTACCGCCTCCGCAGCGTCGCTCGGGCTGCTCGCCCTGGGTCCGCTGGCCCGGTCGGCCCATGCGCAGCCGTCCGCCTTCAGCGTGATCGACCGGGACTGGACCGACGCCCGGCGGGCGCGGCAGGTCCCGGTCCGGCTGTATCTCCCGTCATGGGCCTCGGCGGAACGCCCGGCGCCGCTGGTCGTGTTCTCGCATGGGCTGGGCGGATCGAGGTTCGGCTATCGCTACCTCGGCAGCCACTGGGCCGGCGAAGGCTTCGCCAGCCTGCATGTGCAGCATGTCGGCAGCGACAGCAGCCTGTGGAACGCGGACGGCCGGCTGGCCTTGCTCATGCGCATGCACCAGGCCGCGCAGGAAGCCGAGGCGATCGCCCGGGTGCGCGACCTTCGATTCGCGCTCGACCAGCTGCTCGGCGGGGACCTCGGCCGGCAGATCGACGGCGACAGGATCATCGCCGCCGGGCATTCCTATGGCGCCAACACCACGCTGCTGGCAGCCGGCGCCCGGGTCGACCGGCCGGGCTCGCCGCTGGACCTGCGCGAACCCCGCGTGCGTGCGGCGATCATCATCTCCGCGCCGCCGTTCTACGGCGAGTCGTCCCCGGAACGTATCCTCGCCGCGGTGGAGGTGCCCAGCCTGCACATCACCGGGACCGACGACGTGATCCGCATCCCCGGCTACTACAGTGATGCATCGGACCGTGTCGCAGTCTTCAATGGTGTCGGCGATGCGCGCAAGACGCTCGCGGTGTTCACCGGTGGCTCGCACAGCATGTTCACCGACCGTACCTCGACCGGCGGCATGCAGCTGAACGCCCAGGTGAAGTCGGCGACACAGGAGCTGACCACGGCGTTCCTGCGCAGCGTGGTGACGGGCGACGACCGCAGCCTGCAGGCCTGGCCGCAGCGCCATGGCGGGATCCTCAGCCGGTTCGTGGGGCCGGTGCAGGGCTGAGGGTGGCGCAGGGCGACGGCCAGCCCGGTCTCAGCCGGGTTCCGTGAAGGCGCTTCCGTCCTGCAGAAGTGCCTCGATCTCCGGCGCGGTGTAGCCCGCTTCGGCCAGCACCTCGCGCGTATGCTCGGCCTTCGCCGGCGGAGGACGTCGCGCGCTGAAGAAGCGCCCGTCGCAGCGCAGCGGCGAGCCCATCGCGCGTTCCACACCGGGCAGGCCGGGGTCGATCAGCGGCAGGCAGGCTGCGAGCGCCGGATCGGCGAGCACGTCGGCGACCGTGTTGATCGGCCCGCACAGGATGTCGCCCGCGCGCAGGCGCTGCAGCCAGTCCTCCGAGGTGCCGGCCTTCAGCCGGGGCACGATGATCCGGTCGAGCTCGACGCGGTTCTTCACGCGCGCGGCGTTGGTGGCGAAGCGCTCGTCGGTGGCGAGGGCATCGAGCTCCAGCGCGGTACAGAACTTCTGCCAGTGCGAGTCGCGCAGCACGGCGATGGTGATGAAGCGCCCGCCGGCGACCTCGAACGCACCGGCCGGGGCGAGCAGGCTGTTCTGGTTGCCCTGGCGAGGCGGCATGCGGCCGGTCGCCATGTGTTCGGTGAAGCTGCCGCACATCAGCGACGCAGCCGCGGCCATCAGGCTCACGTCGATGTTCGCGCCGCCGCGGCCGGACAGGCGTCCATACAGGGCGAGCAGCACGCCCTGCACCGCCTGGTTCGCGGCGGTCATGTCGATCAGCGGGAAGCCGACGCGCAGCGGTGCGCCGTCGGGCTCGCCGACCACGCTCATCACGCCGCTCATCGCCTGCAGGATGGTGTCGCTCGCCGGCAGTCGTGCGTAATCGCCGTCCTGGCCGAAGCCGGAGATCGTGCAGTAGATGATCCCGGGGCGCAGTTCCTCGCAGCGCGCATGGCTGAAGCCGAGCTTCGCCATCACGCCGGCGCGGTAGTTGGACATCACCACGTCGGCCTTCGCGACCAGTCGTTCGACGATGGCTCGCCCACCCGGGGTGTCGAGGTCGACGCCGATGTCGCGCTTGTTCCGGTTGAGCGCGATGAACTGCGGGTTGCCGATGCGTCCCGGGTCGCCACGTCCGGAGCTGCGCTGCCAGTCGCCCTCGCGCCGCTCGATCTTCACCACGTCGGCACCCATGTCGCCGAGCAGCGTCGAGGCATATGGCCCGGCAACGCCCTCGGTCATGTCGACCACGTGGACGCCTGACAGTACGCCGGTCGGGGCGCCCACTGCTGCTGCCGCTGCCGTCATTCCCGACGCAGGCCGGCAGACTTCACGACCGCTCCCCAGCGCTGGATCTCGGTCTCGAGGAAACGCCGGGCCTCGTCGGGCTTGCTGGCGACGACTTCGGCGCCATCGCCGGTCAGTCGTTCTCGCACCGCCGGCTGAGCGAGCGCCTCGGCCAGTGCCACCTGCAGTCGGGACATCACCGGTGCCGGCGTGCGCGCAGGCGCCATCACCATGAACCAGCCCACCGCCTCGAAGCCGGGCAGGCCCGACTCGATCATCGTCGGTACCTCCGGCAGGTGGCGCGAGCGCTTGCCCGAGGTGACCGCCACCGCCCGCAGCCGGCCGGCCTGGACCTGCGGCAGCGCGGAGACCAGCGTGGCGAACATGACCTGCGCATGGCCGCCGACCACGTCGGTCAGCGCGGGGTTGGCGCCCTTGTACGGGATGTGGTTCATGCGCACGCCGACCGCGTTGGAGAACATTTCCGCGACCAGCTGCGGGCCGGTGCCGATGCCGGAGGAGGCATAGGTGACCTCGCCCGGCCTGCCCTTGGCCAGCGCGACCAGGTCGCGCACGGCCTTCACCGGCACCGACGGATTGACCACCAGCAGGTGCGGCTGCGTCGCCACCACCGTCACCGGTGACAGGTCGCGCAGCGGATCGTAGGGCAGCTTCGCCAGCATGGCCGCGTTGATCGCATAGGCGAGATTGGTGAACAGCAGCGTGTTGCCGTCGGCCGGTGACTTGGCCGCAAGGTCGACGCCGATCACCGAGCCGGCACCCGGGCGGTTGTCGACGACGATCTGCCGGCCGAGCGTCGTCGACAACTGGTCGGACACGGTGCGCGCGACCAGGTCCACGCCGGGGCCGGGCGGGAAGGGCACGATCAGGCGCAGGGGGCGGCCCTGCGCGAACGCGAAGGAACTCGCGAACGAGCCGATCAGCAGGGCCGTGACCAGGGTGGGCTGAAGCGCGTGCCTGCGCGACTTCGATGTTGCTGCAGATGCGGCGGCGGGGTCCATGTTCATGCCTTGCGCTCGTTGCGCGCGAAGCCTTCCAGCTTCTGCTTCCATTCGTCCGAGTGCATGCACGCCACCCAGGCCTCGGTGTCGAAGCGCAGCCCTGCCGCGAGGCCGGCTTCCATCGAATGGTTCAGTGCCCGCTTGGCTTGCACCAGTCCGGTCGTCGGGAAGGTCGCCATCCGGCGTGCCATCTCCATTGCTTCGTCCAGCACACGGTCGAGCGGCACCACGCGGTTGACCAGCCCGAGCGACCTGGCCTCGGCCGCATCCCAGCGCCGGCCGGTGAAGATCAGTTCGCGCGCGACCTGGTAGCCGACCAGCCGCGGCAGCCGCTGGCAGGCACCGCCGCCGGGGAAGAAGCCATGTGTGACCTCGGGAAGTGCGAACACCGCGGTGTCCGAGGCGATCGAGAGGTCGCACTGGAGCACCAGCTCGAAGCCGCCACCCATGCAGTAGCCCTTGATCGCCGCGATCACCGGCTTGCTGACGCCGGCCACTGCGTTGGTCCACTTCGCCATCACCTGCCGGCGCTCGTCGATCATGTCGGCGGTCGAGCCGGCTGAGCGCTCTTTCAGGTCGGCGCCGGTGCAGAACGCCTTGTCGCCGGCGCCGGTGATCACGATCACCTTCACCGCAGGATCGGCGTCGAGCCTGGGCAGCAGATCCATCAGTTCGCGGCGCAGCGCGCGGTTGAGCGCGTTGTGGGCCTGTGGCCGGTTCAGGGTCAACAGGGCGACCCCATCCTCGATGCTCAGGGTATGCAGCGGCGCGTCGGTCATCGAATGTCTCCTCCTGCTGGCGCGCGGGTCATCGGCGCCCGCGCTCATGGGTATGGGGGCGGGGTGCCACCGGGCACCCCGCCCGCCGGTCAGCCTGCGACGGGCGCCAGTCCGGTCGCGCGGATCTCGCCCGCAGCTTCCGCCGAGGCGAGGAAGGCGATTGCACGCGCCGTCGCTTCCGGATGCACCGCGCTCGCCGCGACCGCTGCGCTGTAGGTCGTGCACAGTTGTACTTCGTCCGGCAGCGGCGTGATGTGCGCGACGCCCTCGATCGGCATCAGTTCGCTCACCTGCTGGAAGCCGAGCTCGACCTCGCCGTTCGCGATGAAGGTGCCCACGCGCTGGCCGTTGCCGATGAACAGGCACTTCGGCATCACTTCATCGTGGATGCCCAGCCGCTTGAACAGTTCAGTGGTGACATAGCGCCCGCTGACGCTGGCGGAATAGCCGATCGAGGCCGCTCGCAGCAGCGTGCCGCGCAGCGCGTCGATCGTGCCGATGTCGGGTGCCGGCGCACCGGCCCGGACGGCCAGGCCCACCATCGAGCGGGCCAGTGGCGCATGGCCTTCCGCCCGGGCAAGGCCATCGCGGATGAAGCCCTGCATGATGCCGTCGTCGCAGATCACCAGATCGGCGATCTCGCCGCGTTTCAGCCGGTTGGGGATCGAGGTGTCGCCGCTGCCGATCGACGTGGTGACCGTGACCACCTTCAGCCCGGTGATCCGCTCGATGGCGGGCAGCAGCCGCAGGTGGGCGGCGGTGAACGCGCCCGAGGTCATGACCCGGAAGTCTGTGCTCATCGAGGGGCGCCAGTGAAAAACGCCCGACCGGAAGTAAAGGAGGGTCGGGCGTCGAAGTTGGTGGCCAGGGGCAGAATCGAACTGCCGACACGCGGATTTTCAATCCGCTGCTCTACCGACTGAGCTACCTGGCCGATGTTTCCAGCATCCGCGGACCGGAGTTTCTGGAGCGCGGCCGCGGATTATAGCCAAATCGGTCGGCTTTGGCGCCCGATCCTTGCACGATGCGGCTGCGATCAGCCGACCGTCGATGCCGCCGAACCGTCGCGAAAGAGCGTTTCCAGCGGTACGGCCTCGATTACCGCGCCCAGGAGGCGTTCACGCCGCCGCCCCCTCCAGCGCTGCCATGGCCATCGCCGTCACCACCTTGCGGTCGATCTTGTTGGTTCCCGCCAGCGGGAACGCTTCGACGATCCACACCCGCCGCGGATGCATGTAGGCGGGCGCATGCTGCAGGCAGTGCCGCTTCAGTTCGTCCTCGGTCGCCGATTGCCCGGCCTTCAGGATCACGAAGGCGACCGGCTTCATGCCCTTGATCTCGTCCTCGACCGGGATGCAGCAGGCCTGCTCGACCGCTGGATGCCGCTCGAGCAGCTTCTCGACCTGCCCGGGATAGATGTTCTCGCCGCCGGACACGAACATGTCGTCGGCACGCCCGACGAAGTAGTGGAAGCCGTCGGCATCGCGCCGGAAGATGTCGCCGGTGATGTAGAAGCCGTCGTCGGTGATCGCCTTGCGCGTCGCCTCGGGCAGCCCGTGGTAGCCGTTGAGCATCGCCGGGCTCTTCATCTGCAGCACGCCCTCGGTCGCGTCCCGATCGTCGCCGTCGACCAGCCGCAGCTCGACCGCGGGATGCGGATAGCCTACCGACATCGCCGGCTGCGGCAGACCCTTCGGGTGCGGCCCGAACACGACCATCGCGGCTTCCGTGGTGCCATAGCCGTTGGCGACGATCGCCTGCGGGATCGCTTCATGGATGCGCGCCATCAGCGCCTCGCTCACCGGTGCCGACCCCATGCGGATGAACTTCACCGTGGACAGGTCGGTGCGCGCCATCGCATCGGCTTCCTGCAGCATCATCGCCAGCATCGGCGGCACGGCGGTGAGCCAGGTGCAGCGGTAGGTCTCGATCGCTGCGATGTATTCCAGCGTGTTGAACTGCGGCAGCAGCACCAGCGTCGCCCCGGCGCGCATCGACAGCTGGGCCATCGCCAGCCCGTTCATGTGGTACAGCGGCGCGGCGACCAGCAGACGGTGCTTCGAGTAGTCCTGTCCCTCCGTGCGCTTGCCGGTCACCCACAGGTGGCTGGCATGCGACAGCACGACGCCCTTTGGGCGCCCGGTCGAGCCGGAGGTGTACAGGAAGATCGCCGGCTCGCGCACGCCATCGACCACGGTCGGCTCGACCGCGGTGAAAGGGCCCGGATCGAGCAGGGCATCGAAGCCGTCGGCACCGGGGGCGCCGAATTCGATCACCGGCAGGCCGGCCGGCACCTGCGCACGGCGCGCGGCATCGCAGAACACCAGTTTCGCGCCGCAGTTGGCGGCGATGTAGTCGATGGTCTCCTGCGGGAACTTGTAGTTGACCGGCACGCAGACGAAGCCGGCACGCATTGCGCCGAATGCGGCCGCCATGAACTCGGCGGAATTGGCAGCGATGATGGCGATGCGGTCGCCGCGGGACAAGCCGAGGGAGGGCGCACGGCGCGACAGGCCGCGCGCGACGCTGTCGAACAGCGCGTCCAGTCGGGCGTAGGTCCATTCGCGCACTGGCGAGGTGGCGGGTTCGATCAGCGCGATGCGCTCGGCACCGGCAGTCGTCTGCGTGGATCGGGTCAGCGCGGGGTCGATCAGCGCGCCGAGGTTGTACGGGTGATGCATGGGGAGCTCCGGCAGGTCTGTTGCTATTCGATGAATTCGATCGTGGTGTTGCAGGCGAGGCGGGCCGCGATGATCACGCGGGCGCCCTGGTCGTGCACATCCCGTGCCGGAAGGGCGCGCAGCGACTGGCGCACCGCGTCCAGTGCGGTGCAGCGCAGTTCGATCGCGGCCATGTACGCGGCGCGCCCTTCGCCGTCGCAGGCCGACGCGCCCAGCCGGTGCTGGAGCAGGGCTGCGGTGACCAGGTCGACACGGAGATGGCCGAGGGTGAGTTCGGCCCGCGGCGCATCGGGACGCATCGATGTTTCTGCGAACAGCGGTGCCAGCCGCGCGGCCTCGGCGTACGGGTCGGGCACGACGATAGTGATGCGCGTGATCTCGCGCGCACCGTTCGGATGGTTGCGCATGCCGTCACGCCAGACCAGCTCGCGGGTCAGGTGTTCGCAGGCGAACAGGCGTCCCCAGGCGACGGTCTCTGGCGGCAGCGCGACCACTTCGAAGCGTGCGTCCTGCACGCCGTCATCGAGCATGACCGGGCGCGACAGCGCCTTCACCGGCTGCGGCACGAACTTCGCCTGCGTGAGCGCGGTGTGTGCGCCCGCTGCGCTGTCGGTGGCGAAGGCAATGGCGTTGAGTCCGCGCGGGCTGCCCGCCAGCTCCGGCCGCAGCGCCGCGTTCTGCGGCGGCACGCCGATCAGCTCCAGGTAGTCCGGCCCGAACATCATCAGGTGGTTCACCGAGCCCGAACTGTGCAAGCCGCGCGGCGTGAGCCGGAAGCCGAGCCGGGCGAACTGGTCGACCGCCTCGTCGATGCGCCCGGCGGTGTTGATCACGGCATGGTCGATGCCGAGGCAGTGGGGGATCATGCTGGATGGCCCGCTTGGCTCGAATCAGGAAGCCGCGAGTGTAGCGAGAAGCCGGGTCCGGCACGCAGGCAGTAAGTCAGCGTCCGTCGGGCCCGCCGTGGGGAAGGTCCTGCGAGGGAGCGTGGCTGAACCAGCCGACCACGAAGCCGAGCACGGCCATCACCGGGGTCGCGAAGATCAGCAGGAGGTTGCGCATCCGAACATGGGCGAGTTCGCGCCCTTCGGGCAGTGCGACCAGCCAGCCCTTGCCCGACAGGTACAGTTCGGCCACGAGATAGGCGATCAGCACCACCAGCACCGTTGCGATGGCGAACAGCAGCGCCAGCAGGCCTGCATAGATCGTCCTGCCGCGCGGTCGGGCGCTCAGCGCAACACCATCACGCAATCCACCGCTACCGCAGCATCGGTCGACAGCAGCACCGGGTTGAGGTCGAGTTCGTCGAGCCGGCCGCCGGCGGCCGCGCCGAACCGCGACACCGCGCACAGCAGTTCGACCAGCGCCGCGCGGTCCACAGGAGGCTTGCCGCGCGCGCCGGACAGGATCGCCCGGCCGCGCAGTTCATCGAGCATCGCGCCGGCCTCGAACGGGGTCACCGGGCAGCGGCGGAAGGCGACGTCCTTCATCACCTCGACCAGGATGCCGCCCAGGCCTGCCATCAGTACCGGGCCGAACGACGGGTCGTTCTTCAGGCCGATGACGAACTCGACATGGCCACCGGCCATCTTCTGCACCACCACGCCATCGATGCGCGCCTTCGGGTCGTACGCCTTTGCCGCGGCCAGCACCATCGCCGTCGCGGCGCGCACCGCCTCGCCATCGGCCAGGCCCAGCTTCACGCCGTCGGCCTCGGTCTTGTGCAGGATGTCTGGCGATTCGATCTTCACTGCCACCGGCAGGCCAAGAGAGGCCGCCACCGTCGCGGCGGCATCGGGGTCCCTGGCCAGGGCGACCGGTGCCGACGACACGCCGCACGATTCGAGCAGCCGGGTCGCCTCGAGGGTCCCGACCACGCCGGCTGCCGGCAGCGACAGCGCCGGCAGTTTCACCGCGGCCCGTGCCGCGCGATCGGCAAGCCAGGCGCGGCGGGCCTGCGCATAGCCGATCAGCCCGGCCACCGCGTCGACCGCCGGTTCCGCACCGCGCAGCACCGGCAACCCGGCTTCGCGGCAGAGCTTCAGGGCCTGGTCGGAAGCAGCCACCCAGCAGAGCACGAAGGGCTTCGATGTCTCGGCCTTCACCGTGCGGAACAGGTCGACCAGCATTTCCGCATAGGCATCCATCGACAGGATCCACACGATGCCGACATGCACCGAAGGGTCGGCCAGCGTCAGGCGCAGTCCGTTGAGCAGGATTTCCGGCTCGGCGATGAACTGCGCGGTGACATCGACCGGGTTGGCGCCCGAGCCGAACGCCGGCAGCACCTCGCGCAGCTTCGCCTGGGTCTCGTCCGACAGGGTCGGCAGCGACAGCCCGAGTTCTTCGGCACGGTCGGCGATCAGCACGCCGGCCCCGCCCGACTGGGTGACCAGGCCGATGCCGCTGCCCTCCGGCAGGCTGCAGTGGGCGAGCACGTCGACCATGTCGAGCATGTGTTCTTCATTGCGCGCGCGGATGATGCCGAACTGCCGGGCGAGGCCGTCGAACACGCGGTCTTCGCCGGCGAGCGATCCGGTATGCGAGGCCGCTGCACGCGCGCCAGCCTGGCTGCGCCCGACCTTGGTCGCCACGATCGGCTTGCCCGCCTCGAGTGCGCGCTCGGCCAGCGCCAGCAGGCCGGCGCCGTCCTTGAAACCTTCGATGTAGGCGCAGCCGACCTTGATGCGCGGATCCGCCAGCACCTCGTCCATGATCTCGACCAGCGTCGCGTCGCACTCGTTGCCGGTGTTCACGAAGTAGCCCAGGCCGAGGTGGCGGCGTCGTGCCAGGGTGGCGATCGCCGAACCGAACGCGCCCGACTGGGTGACGAAGCCGACCGGGCCTTCCAGCACCTCGCCGCTGCCGTACTGGCTGAAGGTGGCGATCACCCGGTCGAAGGAATTCACCAGTCCGAGGCAGTTCGGCCCGCACAGGCGCACGTTGCCTTCGCGCGCGACCGCGACCAGTTCGTCCTCGAGGGCGTGTCCTGCAACGCCCATCTCGCCGAAGCCGGAACTGTAGATGATCGCCGCCGGCACGCCCTTGCGGCCCAGCGCGCGGACCTGGTCGATCACGAAGCGGGCCGGCACGGTGATGATCGCCATGTCGACCGGGTCGGGTATGTCGCCGACGGTCGGGTAGCAGCGAAGGTCGCCACCAGGGTGGCTGATCGTTTCGTACTTCGGGTTCACCGGATAGATCTTCCCGGCATAGCCCTTGTCGACCAGGAACTTCAGCGTGCGGCCATTGAGCTTCTGCAGGTCGTTCGAGGCGCCGAGGATGGCGATCGAGCGCGGGGCGATCAGGGCACGGATGGCTGGGTTCATGGGTTGCAGTCGAGCGGGACGAACGGGGCGGGCGGTGGGGTGAGCGGTGGGGCGAGCGGTATCCGGAACTGCGTCCGGAACTGCGTCCGGACTCGCCCGCATTCTAACCGCCGGGGTTTTCGGCGGCGATGCGTACCGTATGTGCACTGCCGCATCGGTGAATTCGGCGAGAATCGGCCCAGCGACCCCGGCCGCACGCCGGGGTCGATGTCATCCGGCCCACCCTCGACGCGAGCGCCCCATGCCTGCCGAAACCGCATCCAACCCGCCGTCCACGCTGTTCGAGAAGATCTGGAACGCGCACGTGATCGAACAGGGCAGCGCCGACGACGCGCTGCTGCATGTCGACCAGAACTTCCTGCACGAGGGCGCCTTCCTGGCGTTTGCCGCGCTGCGCCGGGAGGGCCGCACGGTGCGCCGTCCGAAGCAGCACTTCGCGGTCGCCGACCATTACGTGCCGACGCTCGGCCGCGAGGCTGGCATCGCCGGGGTCACCGACCCGGAAGTGCGCGGGCTGATCGACCTGCTCGAACAGAACGCCGCGTGGGGTGGCATCGACTTCGCCGGCATCGACGATCCGCGCCAGGGCATCGTGCATGTGATCGGGCCGGAACTGGGCCTCACCCATCCGGGCATGGTGATCACCTGTGGCGATTCGCATACCTCGACCCATGGCGCGTTCGGTGCGTTCGCGTTCGGCATGGGCGCCTCGCAGGTGAAGCAGGTGCTGGCCACCCAGTGCCTGTGGCAGCGCAAGCCGAAGCTGCTGCGCATCACGATCGACGGCACGCTCGCCCCCGGCCTGTCGGGCAAGGACGTGATCCTGGCGGTGATCGCTCAGATCGGCGCGGCCGGTGCCACCGGCCATGTGATCGAGTATGCCGGCAGCACCATCCGTTCGATGTCGATGGAGAACCGGCTGACCGTGTGCAACATGTCGATCGAGGCGGGCGCGCGCGCCGGCATGATCTGCGCCGACGACACCACCTTCGACTACCTGCATGGCCGTCCGTTCTCGCCGAAGCAGCAGCACTGGGACGCCGCGCTCGCGTACTGGCGCACGCTCAAGACCGACGACGGTGCGACCTTCGATCGCGAGGTGCACGTCGATGCCGGTGCACTGGTGCCGATGGTGACCTGGGGCACCAGCCCGGGCCAGGGGCTGCCGATCACCGGCCATGTGCCCGACCCGGCGACCCTGTCCGGCGATGCGCGGCGCGCGGTCGAGTCCGCGCTGTCGTACATGGGCCTGAAGCCGGGGCAGGCGATGGACGGGCTGCCGGTCGACCGGGTGTTCATCGGGTCCTGCACCAACAGCCGGCTCGACGACATCCGTGCCGCGGCCGCAGTGGTGCGTGGGCGCAAGGCGAAGATCCCGGCCTTCGTGTCGCCCGGGTCGACGCAGATCAAGCGTGAAGCCGAGGCCGAGGGGCTCGACCGCGTGTTCACCGACGCCGGCATCGAGTGGCG
>JBIITW010000077.1:0-19639 GCA_044340265.1 Burkholderiales bacterium
CTGCTGTCCGTCCCGGCGCCGGCTGCCAGCCTTCAGAAGAAGTAGCGCACTCGCAGTTCCAGGCGGGCCGTGTTCTGTTTCTCCAGTTTCTCCCCGAAGTCGGTCCGCGAACGCCATCGGGACGGATCAGCCATTGCGGGGCAGCCGCAGCACTGCTTCGAGCCCGCCGCCCGGGATGTTGGCAAGCGTGATGTCACCATCGTGTGCACGGGCGATGCTGCGCGCGATCGACAGCCCGAGGCCGGTGCCTCCGGTCCCCCGGTTGCGTGAGTCCTCGAGCCGCAGGTACGGCTCGAACACCCGCTCGAGGTCCGCTTCGGGAATGCCCGGCCCGGTGTCACGCACCCGGATCTCGAGTGCGTCGGGTCGTTCCCGTGCTTCCACCCGCGCATCGCCGCCATACCGGATCGCGTTCTCCATGAGGTTGACCAGGCAGCGCTTCAACGCCTGCGGTCTGCCGACATAGGGCAGCACGCCATCGGCCGCGATACGCACGTCGCCCCCGGCCTCGACCAGGTCGGCCTGGAGGCTCTCGAGCAAGGCCCGGATGTCGATCGTCGCGGTCTTCTCATCGGCGTCGACACCGCGCATGAAGTCCAGCGTGGCCGCCACCATCGATTCCATCTCGGCAAGGTCTGCCGTGAAGCGTGCGCGCAGCGCAGGCTCGTCGAGCATCTCGGCGCGCAGTCGAAGGCGGGTTATCGGCGTCTTCAGATCGTGCGACATCGCGGCCAGGAAACGGGTGCGGTCCTGCAGATAGTGGCCAAGCCGCGACTGCATCCGGTTGAACGCCTGTGCCGCGCGCACGACCTCGACCGGGCCGGTCTCCGGCAACGGCGGCCGATGAATGTTTCGGCCGAGCTCGTCGGCAGCGTCGGCCAGCCGCGCGAGCGGCCGGGTAGCCCAGCGGACCGCGAGCAGGGTCACCCCCAGCACCGAAAGCAGCACGACCCCCACGCTCATCAGCATGCGCAACGGCCAGTGAGACGTCGAAGCGGCTGGCCGGGCGTCGAAGGTAACCGGCATGCCGTCGCCGAGGCGCGTCTGCACGATGAACGCCGGGCCGCCGCCGGACGCGCGCATCATCTCGAGATGGCCTGCGGAACCCGGGCCGGACCCCGGGCTGTACTGCCCCGGGCCCTTCGGCGGCGGCGCCCCGGCCGGACGCACATTGGTCATCGACACCTCGAACGCACGGCTGTCGCCGATCGATCGCTGCAGAAAAGCCCCGAACAACAATGCGCGCGCGCGCTGGTCGGCCGACTGGACAAGCGCCTTTTCAGGCGCCGCTTCGACCTGCACCCGCAGCTGCGGCGTACTCAACACGACGACGATGCGCCGCCGCTCGTCCGGCTTCAGCGAATCGAGCAGACGCAGGATGTCGACGATGCGGCGCGCGGCCTGCATGCCGGTCGCCTCTCGCAGCAGCTCCCTGCGCTCGTGCAGATGGATCGCCAGGCCGAGCAGCTGGGCTGCTACGAGAACCACCAGCATCAGCAGCACCAGGCGGCCGAAAAGCGAACGCGGCAGCAGCCTCATCGGCGCTCGGGGGCGACTTCCGCTGCCAGCACGTAACCCTGGTTGCGCACGGTCTTTATCAGCTTCGGATCGCGTGCGTCGTCCTCGAGCCGATGGCGCAGGCGGCTCACCTGTACGTCGATCGCGCGGTCGAACGGCCCGGCGTCGCGCGACAGCATCATTTCGATCAGTTGTTCGCGAGTGAGCACACGGTTCGCGTGGTCGAGGAAGGCACGCAGCAGGCGGAACTCGGTGCCGCCGATCGGGATCAGCATGCCGCCGGGCGAGGTGAGGTTTCGCGTGGCGACGTCGAGGTGCCAGCCGGCGAAACGGAACCCCTTGACCTCGTCGGGCTGGAGGTTTTCCGGCATGCTGCGCGCGCGGCGCAGCACGCTCTTGATGCGCGCGAGCAGTTCGCGCGGGCTGAATGGCTTGGCCAGGTAGTCGTCGGCGCCCATCTCGAGCCCGACGATGCGGTCGGTCTCCTCGCCGCGCGCGGTCACCATGATGATCGGCAGGCTCGACGCAGCGCGCAGGTCTCGGCACAGCGACAGCCCGTCCTCCCCGGGCAGCATCAGGTCCAGGATGACAAGGTCCGGACGCGACGCGGCGACCGACCGCCGCAGTTCCCGACCGTTGGCTGCCATGCTAACCCGATAACCGTTGCGCGACAGATAGTCGCCCAGCAGGTTCCGGATTTCCGCGTCGTCGTCTACGATCAGGATATGGTCGGACAGGGTCATGGGCGATGATCGCCGGTCGAGGCCGGGCAGCGCAGCCCGACCGGTTTGCAATGTAGCAGCGACGACCTGGCGTGTTCGGCGGGAAGGTATCGCAATGTAACGAAAGCCCTGGCTGCAACCCCGCGATACCACACGAGCGCCTTTCGACATCCGGCACTTACAGGTTGGTGGTCAAATGCCTCGACACCCACCCGACCGGAGACCGTCATGAAGATCAGTCACAGGCTCATCATATCCGCAGCCGCCGTCGGCATGGCGCTGGCCGGCGGCACCACCCTCGCGCAGCCGACGCAGCAGCCGATGGCCGCGATGCAGTCCGACCCCGCAGCGCGCGCCGACCTCGACCTGGTGCACACGATGGTGCACGGACATCGATCGATCACCCGTTCGGTCACCAACCTCGCGGACGGCATCCGCACGCTGACCGAATCGAGCGATCCGGTGGTCGCCGCCGCACTGATGGCCCATGTCGGCAGCATGATGCAGCGACTGGAGGGCGGCAGGGAGTTCAACCTGTTCAGCAGCACGATCCCGGTACTCTTCGCCAACCGCGACCGGATCGTCACCCGCTTCGAGATGACCCCGCGCGGTGCGTCGGTCGTGCAGACCTCCACCGACCCGAAGGTGGTCGCGGCGCTGCAGGCGCATGCAGGCGAGGTGAGCGAACTGGCGACGGAAGGCCCGGTCGCGATGCAGCGGAACATGCAGCGTGTCGCGATGACCGGCGCCGGGCGCGGCATGGGCAGCGGGCGCGGCACGTACCATGGAGCGGCGGCAGGCGGCGGGCATGGCGCGCAAGGCGTGCATTTCGGACACGGCGGACGGGGTGGCCATGCGCACTGACCGACAGCCCTCCCCGACCGACGGCTATCCGCCGCTGGCCGTTCGCCGGCGCCAGGCCCGCCGACAGGCCCTGGCCACGCTGGCGCTCACCGTGGGCGCTGCCGCCGGCGCGATGGCAGGCCTCGGTGGCCTGCGGCCGGCACTCGCCCAGACCGTACACGACCACCGGCATGGCTTCAGCGGCGCGCACAAGTGGGCGAAGGTCCTGGAAGACCCGAAGCGGGACGCATGGCAGAAGCCGCACGAGGTGATTCAGGCGCTTGCGCTGAAGCCCGACGCGACAGTCGCGGACATCGGCGCCGGGACTGGCTACTTCGCGACCCGGCTCGCAAACATGGTGCCGAAGGGCCGGGTCTATGCCGTGGACAGCGAGCCTGACATGGTGAAGCATCTCGCCGAGCGCGCGGCCAAGGACGGACTGAAGAATCTTCAGCCCGTCCTGGCCAGCGCCGACGACCCGAAGCTGCCCGGCCCGGTCGACCTGGTGCTGCTGGTCAACGTGTTCCACCACATCGAGAACCGTGACCGCTGGTTCCGCCGGCTGCAGGAATCGCTTGGCCGTGGCGGACGGGTCGCCATCATCGATTTCAACCTCGAATCGCCGGAAGGCCCGCCAAAGGCTGCCCGGGTGCCCGCGAAGCAGGTCAGGGCAGAACTCGAGAAGGCCGGCTACGTCCTCACCCGCGAGCACGGATTCCTGCCGAACCAGTTCTTCCTGGAGTTCACGCCGGGCAAGCGCTGACGCGCCTCATCGGGGCAGCACCAGCACTACCTCGAACTCGATGCGGTCCCAAGGATTGCGTGCCTCGCGCAACCGCGAGATGCGTGCTTCCAGCGCTGCCCCCAGGTCGAGCTGGCGCGCGACCTGGGGATTGTCCCGCCGCGGGACGTAGCCGAGCTTCACCTGGCGCCATTCGACGCGGATGGCGTTCGGGTCGTGCGGGTTGTCCGGCTCGCGCACCAGCGCCAGCCGGTCGCCCACCTGCATCTGCGTGAACAGGGCTTCTGCAGCATGGAACTGGAAGCCCGCCAGCGGTGAGCTGCGCACGACGATCATCGATTCGACGGCCGTCGTTGCCCGCACGCTCGGCGAGGCTCCATGCAGTGGCACCGGCACGGTCGCGAGCAGCACGATCAGCAGCGGGACCAGCAGCGCCGATATGTCCGGCTGCGCTGCATGCAACCGCGCCCCCGGGGGCGCGATGATCAGCGGCTTCGCCATCGATGCACCTGCGGCTCAGAACGGCTTGACCACCACCAGCACCACCACCGCGAACAGCACCAGCACCGGCAGCTCGTTCATCCAGCGGTAGAAGACATGGCCGCGCGCGTTGCCCCCGGCCTTGAACACGCCGAGCACCCGGCCGCACCACAGGTGGTAGACGACCAGCAGCACGGTCAGCGCGAGCTTCGCATGCAGCCATCCGCCAGCGAAGCCGTAGCCGAGCCACAGCACCAGCCCGAACAGCAGCGCCAGCACCGCCAGCGGCGTCATGAAGCGGTACAGCTTGTGCGCCATCAGCAGCAGCCGGTCGCGCTCGGCGGTGCTGTCGGCCGGCACCATCGCAAGGTTCACGAAGATGCGCGGCAGGTAGAACAGCCCGGCGAACCAGCTGGTGACGAAGATGATGTGGAAGGCCTTGATCCAGAGCATGTCGGCAGGGTCGATCGAGGGAAGGATCAGCGTAGCAGCCGCCGGCGCGCCAGCACCAGCGCGATATGGAACGCCAGCAGGCCGTAACCTGCCAGCACCGCGAGGTGCAGCAGCAACTGCCCGGGCACTTCGCCGGCGAGCAGCGGCCGCGCGATCGCGACCGCATGGGTCAGCGGCAACGCGGACGACACCGCCTGCAGCCACGCCGGCAGCTGCTCGACCGGGAAGAACACGCCGCAGACCAGCATCATCGGCGTGACCACCAGCGTGAAGTAGTACATGAAGAAGTCATAGCTCGGCGCGAGCGCGGTGACGATCAGCCCGAGGCTGGCGAAGCACAGGCCGATCAGCAGCGCGAGCGGCACCAGCCAGAGCACCATCCACGACTGGGCGAGGCCGAGCAGCCAGACGACGATCAGGATCGCCACGCCCGAGAACAGGCTCTTGGTCGCCGCCCACAGTGCCTCGCCAGTGACGATGTCGTCGAGCGACAGCGGCGCATTCAGGATCGCGTCCCAGGTGCGCTGCACATGCATGCGCGAGAAGGCGGAATACAGCGCCTCGAAGGTCGCGGTGTTCATCGTGCTGTAGCAGATGGTGCCGGCGGCAAGGAAGGCGATGTAAGGCATGCCGTCGATCGACGGGATCAGCGCACCCAGCCCGTATCCCAGCGCGAGCATGTAGAACGCCGGGTCGGCGAAGTTGCCCAGCATCGAAGGGATCGCCAGCTTGCGCCAGACCAGGAAGTTGCGCCGCCAGACATGCAGGCAGCGCAGGCTGAACGCGGGCAGCCGGTAGACCGAGGCGCGCGAGGATTGCCGGACAGACGCAGGATCGATCGCCATCGTTCAGTCGCGCATCTCGCGTCCGGTCAGCTTCAGGAACAGGTCTTCCAGGTTCGCCGGCCGGTGCAGGTGGCGCAGGCCCGGCCAGCCGGCGAGGCTCGCCACCAGCGGCCCTGCATCATGCGCGTAGCAGAACACCGTCTCGCCGGTTCGCTCGCAGCGTTCGCTGTCGGGCACCGCATGCCGCGCCGCCCATTCGTCGAGACCGTCGCCATAGACTTCGACCACCTGCGGCTCGATATGTTCGGCGATGAGTGCGCGCGGCTCGCCGGTGGCGATCACCCGACCCTGGTCGAGCACCGACAGCCGGGTGCAGAGGCGCTCGGCCTCTTCCATGAAGTGCGTGGTGAGCAACAGTGTCTTGCCCTGGGCGGTGAGCTGCTTGAGCCGGTCCCAGATCACGTGGCGCGCCTGCGGGTCGAGGCCGGTGGTCGGCTCGTCGAGCAGGATCAGGTCCGGATCGTTCACCAGCGCACGCGCCAGCGTCAGCCGCCGCTTCATGCCGCCGGACAGCGCCTGGATCTTCGCATCACCACGGCCGGTGAGGTTGGCGAACTCGAGCAGGTCGGGGATGCGCGACTTCACGCTCGCATCGGACAGCCCGAAGTAGCGGCCGAACACCAGCAGGTTCTCGCTGACGGTGAAGTCGGGATCCAGGCTGTCGATCTGCGGCACCACGCCCACCCGCTGGCGCGCCTCGCGCGCCTGCCGCGGCAGGTCGAAGCCGAACAGGTCGATCGAGCCGGCATCGGGCTCGGCCAGCCCGAGGCAGAGCTTCAGCGTGGTGGTCTTGCCTGCACCATTGGGGCCGAGCAGGCCGAAGCATTCGCCGGCGCGCAGTTCGAGGTCGACACCGGCGACCACTTCCCGGCCACCGTACGACTTGCGCAGGCCGGTGATGCGCGCGACGGTCGCCGGAATCATTCGACGCCGGCGCTTGCCAGCGCGCGGCGCACCAGCCGTGCCAGCACCTGCAGCCGGCCGTGGAAGAAATGGCCGGTGCCGGGCACCAGCGAGACCGGCAGTTCCTGCGGCCGCGCCCAGTCGAGCACCAGCCGCAGCGGCACCACGTCGTCGTCCTCGCCGTGGATGACCACAGTCGAAGGCCGCACCGTGCCTACCTCGAAGCGCCCGACCGCCGGTGCAACCAGGACCACCAGCGAGAACGGGTCGCCGGCCGCATCGGCCTGCGCGGCCAGCCGGCTGGCGACGAAGCCGCCAAAAGAGAACCCTGCGAGGACCGACGGCAGCGGCCCGAACTGCGAGTGCAGCGCAGCCATCACGAGCGCCATGTCCTCGGTCTCGCCGTTGCCGTCGTCATGCACCCCTTCGGACTCGCCCACGCCGCGGAAGTTCGGCCGCGCGACCACGTGGCCGGCATCGAAGAAAACCCGCGCGAGCGTGGTGACGACCTTGTTCTCGTTGGTGCCGCCGAACAGCGGATGCGGATGCGCGATCAGCGCGATGCCGCGCCGACCCGGGCCCGGGTCGTTCAGCTTCACTTCGATGTTGCCCGCCGCGCCGCGGACGTCGAAGCGGCTCAGCGTAGAAGGCTTCACCGGTCAGACCCGCAACCGCTCCACCGGGCGACCGTTCACCAGGTGTTCATCGATGATCTCGTCGATGTCGCTGCGGTCGACATAGGTGTACCAGACCGCTTCCGGATAGACCACCATCACCGGACCGCTGTCGCAGCGGTCGAGACAGCCAGCCATGTTCACCCGCACCTTGCCCTCGCCCGACAGGCCGAGTTCCTTCACCCGCTGCTTCGCGTAGTCGCGTACTTCGGACGCGGCATGGTCGTTGCAGCACGACCTGCCGCCGTCACGCTGGTTGCAGCAGAAGAAGACATGATGGCTGTAATGGCTCATCGGCAGGTCCGCGGTAGGTGGAGTCGCATTATAGCGATCGTGTCAGCCGCCATGACGACCGATCGGGTTGCCGGACTTCGCCACCCCCGACAACGCGGCCTTGCGTAGCAGCCGGCGCAGTCGGAACAGGTAGAGGGCGGCGGCCAGCGGCCACAGTTCCGCCACCGTGCGCGCCAGCCCGGTGTAGTTGAGCAGCTGGCCGTAGTTCCAGCGGAACGGCCAAAGCGCCTCCACCGGCTGCAGCGGGTTCTCGTACAGGTGGATCGAAAGGAAGGAGACGCACAGCACGAAGATGCCGGCGCCGGTGACCGCCGCCCGCGGCAGCGCCACCATCAGCCCGGCCAGGGCCGCCCCGGCACCGATGCCGACCAGCACTTCGTCCGACAGCCAGATGAACACGGCCTCCGGCTTGAGCATCGCGAGACCGGCGCCGAACTTGATCAGCACGGCCATCGCCAGCAACGACAGCATCGCGACCAGCGCATGCCAGCGCTGGCGCATCAGCGCCATCACGAACAGGCACACCGCCAGCGTGTTGATCGCCACCGCGGCCGCCGAACCGGCCGAGAACGCGCTGGGCGGGATGAAGCCGGTGCCCGGGATGGGCAGCGTATCGGGCAACGCGCGCAACGACATCAGCGGCAGCGACGGATCGAGCTGGGACAGGAACCAGAGCGCGACCAGCGCCAGCCCAGGCTCCGTCAGCCGCCCCGGCAGGCACCAGCGGCGCCGCAGGTCGCGCACATGCGCCCACAGCGGCATGCGCCCGGTGCGTGCGGCCAGCAGCGCGCCGAGCAGCGCGCCGGCCGCATTCGCGATCAGGTCGACGCTGGACGCGACCCGTCCCGGCAGGTACATCTGGGCGGTCTCCATGCCCAGGCTGAGCGCCGCGCCTGCCAGCGTCGCCAGCACCACCGCCAGCGGTGGCCATGTCAGGCGCATCGCGCCCAGCGTCAGCAGCAGGCCCAGCGGCAGGTAGGCTGCGCCGTTGATGAACAGGTCGAAGCGCTGCCAGCGGCGTGGCCAGGGCTCGTCGAGGAAGGCCAGCGGCGGCACGCCAGGCGTGGCCCAGCCGCTGAACGGCGTCAGGCTCGCATAGACGATGACCAGCAGGTAAGCTCCCGCGAAATACCACGCAAGCCGGCTTTCCCGCGCCTGTGCCAGCCGGAAATCCGTGACGACACGCGTAACGACTTCAGTATCCGGTCCTGCAGGATTCATCGATGAAATTCTATGACGTTTTCAATGGCGACGCGGACGGGCTGTGCGCGTTGCACCAGTTGCGCCTGGCCGAACCGCGCGACGCAACCCTTGTCACCGGCACCAAGCGCGACATCGAACTGCTCGACCGGATAGATGCCGGCCGCGGCGACGAGATCACCGTGTTCGACATCTCGCTCGAGGTCAACCGCGACGCGCTGATGCGCGTGCTCGACGCCGGCGCGCGCGTGCGCTACTTCGACCACCATTTCGCCGGGACGATCCCGCAGCGGCCGGGCTTCCGGGCCCACATCGACGGTTCGGCCGACACCTGCACCAGTCTTATCGTGGACCGGTTCCTGAACGGCAAGTATCGCGCATGGGCAGTGGTTGCGGCGTTCGGCGACAACCTGCGCGAGGCGGCGTGGAAGGCGGCCGAACCGCTCGAGATGAACGACATGCAGATGCACACCCTGCGCGTGCTCGGCGAATGCATGAACTACAACGCCTATGGCGAATCGCTCGACGACCTGCACTACCAGCCCGACGAGCTGTACGAGACGCTGCGCCGCTACGAAAACCCGCTCGATTTCGTCGTCGCCGAACCGGTGTACGAGGTGCTGCGCACCGCGCTGTCCGACGACCTCGCACGCGCGGCCGAACTGGAACCGGCGATGGTGCGCGAATCCGGCGCCGCATTCATCCTGCCCGATGCCGCCTGGTCGCGCCGCATCTCAGGCTTCTTCAGCAACCAGCTGGCCAACGCCTTCCCGATGCGCGCGCATGCGGTGCTCACCGTGCGCGCAGGCGGCTACCTGGTCAGCGTGCGCGCGCCCGCCAGCGTGCCTGCGGGCGCCGATGCCCTGTGCCGCCAGTTCGAGACCGGCGGCGGGCGCTCGCGCGCCGCTGGCATCCAGCTGCTGCCGGAGTCCGAGCTGCCGCGCTTCCTCGCCGCCTTCGAGAAGGCGTATCCGGGGCGCAGCTAGAACACCGACAGGCCGGTCTTCGCAGCGAAGGCTTCCAGCGCGGCGCGCCCGAGCAGCGAATTGCCGGTCGGATCCAGCGCCGGCGACCAGACGCAGAGCGACAGCCGGTCCGGGACCACGGCGATGATGCCGCCGCCGACACCGCTCTTGCAGGGCAGGCCGATGCGGAAGGCGAACTCGCCGGCCGCATCATAGGTGCCGCAGGTGAGCATCAGCGCATTGATGCGGCGAGCCTGGCGCTCGCTGAGGACCGCCTCATGGCCCCTGGGATGGCCACCATCGCGACAGAGGAAGCCCGCTGCTCGCGCGAGCTGCCGGCAGCTCATGCGCAGCGCGCATTGATGGAAGTAGACATCGAGCACCGCCGCGACATCGTTGTCGAGCTTGCCGAAGCCCTTCATGAAGTTGGCCAGCGCGACATTGCGATAGCCGGTGTCGGCTTCCGAGCGCGCCACTTCCTCGTCAAAACCCACCGACTCGCCGCACAGCCCGGACACCAGCGCCAGGATCTCCGCCTTCGGGTCTGCGAACTGGCTCACCAGCCGGTCGGCCACTGCGATCGCGCCGGCATTGATGAACGGATTGCGCGGCACGCCCTTCTCGGTCTCCAGCTGCACCAGCGAATTGAACGGATTGCCCGACGGCTCGCGCCCGATGCGATCCCACAGCCGCGGACCGATCGCACGCATCGCCATGGCCAGCGTGAACACCTTCGAGATGCTCTGGATCGAGAACGGCACGTCCGCATCGCCGGCGCCGGCCTCGACCCCGTCACAGGTGACCAGCGCGATGCCGAACTGCCGCACCGGCACCCGCGCCAGCGCCGGGATGTAGGTCGCCACCGCACCGTCCACCCCCAGCCGCGGACGCAGCTCCGCCTCGACCTCCGACAGCACCTGTTGCCAGTCGATCGACATGGGGGTCAGGTCTTGTCTTTTGCAGGAAAGAACCGGTTCGGCGCCAGGAAGAACGCCAGCACCAGCGCCCCCTTGGGCGAGCGGGCCGAATGACGGCTGCCCGCCGGCCGCCAGACGAAGTTGCCGGCGGTGCATTCGCCCTCGTCGTCCTCGATCGCGCCTTCGAGGATGTACGACTGCTCGATGCGCACATGCTCGTGGTCGCCGAGCACCGAGCCGGGCTCCCAGCGGAACAGCGCGGTCAGCAGCCCGGTGGAGGGTTCCTCCATCAGGACCTTCATCTTGATCAGCGGCGAAGGCGTGTCGCGCCACGGTAGCGACTCGATGTCGACGAAACGCGATGCAAGGGCGGACAGTGCGGCAGGCCCGCCCGGAAGCTCGGGTGTATCGGTGGTGGCGCTCATGCGCAGGCTCCGGGAACGAAGAATCGGTTGCGTGTATTGTGCGGCATGTCCAACCGAACGATCACCTCCGACCGATGACCGCCAACACGACTCCCGGCACGATCCCCACCTGCGTCCCGCACGACCCGAACCCCCGCGCGCCGAAGGTCCCGTTCCCGGCCCTGGCCTGCGACAGCCATGCGCATGTGTGCGGGCCGGCAGCACGCTATCCTTACTGGTCCGAGCGCATCTACACCCCGCCCGACGCGCTGCTGTCCGAGTACCGCCACATGCTCGACGCCATCGGCTGCGCGCGCGCGGTGCTGGTGCAGCCCAGCGTGTACGACATCGACAACCGCGCGATGCTCGACGCGCTGGCCGCGGACCCGAAGCGCCTGCGCGGCATCGCGGTGGTACCGTTCGACGTGCCGGTCGCCGAGATCGAGCGCCTGCACGCTGCCGGCGTGCGCGGCGTCCGCTGCAACATCGTCGACCTGAAGACCGGCAAGGGCCAGCTGCCGCTCGATGCACTGAAGCGCCTCGCGAACACCGTGAAGCCGTTCGGCTGGCATGTCGAGTTCCTGATGCACGTGAACGAGTTCCCCGACCTCGATCGCCAGCTCGCAGGCTTCCCGGTGCCGGTGGTGTTCGGCCACCTCGGCTACGTGCCGACCGGCAAGGGCACATCGGACGCCGGCTTCCAGGCCCTGGTGCGCCTGATGAAGGATGGTGCCGCCTGGGCAAAGATGACCGGCCCCTACCGCCTGACCGGCACCGAGATGCCCTACGCCGACACCGACGACTTCGCCTTCGCGCTGGTCGACGCCGCCCCGCAGCGCCTGGTCTGGGGCACCGACTGGCCGCACGTGATCGTCAAGACGCGCATGCCCAACGACGGTGACCTCGCCGACCTGCTCGGACACTGGGTGCCGGACGTGACGGTGCGCAACCGGATCCTGGTCGACAATCCGGCGGTACTGTACGGGTTCTGAGCCCACCCGGGAGGGCGCCCGCCGGAGCGGGCCACCGCCTGCACCCGCCGATCAGGCGGCGCCCCCGGAGGCGACCAGCACTGCGCCGACAAGTCCTGCGACGAGAAGGATCAAGCAGGGGCCGATGCTCAGCAGGAAGCCCAGGCCGCGCTTCGCGGGGTCGGCCATGTAGGCCTGCTGGTACAGCAGGCGCCCCAGGATGAACACTGCCCCGCAGCTGGCGACCTGGCCGGCAGGCCAGTAGCGTGCGGCGATATACAGCGCGGGAACGAACAGCATCAGCAGTTCCAGGGTGTTCATCTGCACCCGGTAGGCGCGCTCGAACATCTCGTGCCCGCTCACGGCAGGCGCCTTCACGCCGTACTTGCCGCGCGCACGGCCGACCAGTGCGGCGAACACGAAGAACTGAAGCAGGGCGATGATCGCGACGATGTCGACAAGATGCATGTTCATTCCTCGAGGAGCGGCGGGCGGGACGAATCAGCATACCCTTGAACGAGGCAGGCTCGCCCAAGCGTTTCGTCCGTTACCCTGCGCACGTGCGCCAGGACACGCGAGTGAAGAATCGCCTGCTCCGGCTGGCACATCGCGATCGCCTCTCGTCACATCCCGGACTTGAGGCCGGCAGAACGACACGCATGCACAATAGGGACCTTGTCCAACCTGCGCCATCGATCGATAAACCGTGAAGCCCACCGCCTCTGCCTGCCCTGCAAACTCCGCCCGCGCCCGTGTCGCAGCCCTGCTCGAACGCAACGGCGTCCAGCACACCATCCTGGCCCTGATCATCCTCAACGCAGTGATCCTCGGCCTCGAGACTTCGCGCGACATCATGGCGACCCATGGCGCACTCCTGACGGCCATCGACAGCGCCATCCTCGCCGTCTTCGTTGTCGAGATCGCGGCACGAATCTTTGCGTATCGATCGACCTTCTTCCGCGATCCCTGGAGCCTGTTCGACCTCGCGGTCGTGGCCATCGCGCTGGTACCTGCCACCGGGCAGTTGGCGGTGCTGCGTGCGCTGCGCGTGTTGCGCGTGCTGCGCGTGCTCACCATCGTCCCGTCGATGCGCCGGGTGGTCGGTGGCCTGCTGGCGGCGATCCCCGGGCTGTCCTCCATCGCCATGGTGCTGGCGCTGGTCTTCTATGTCTTCGCGGTGATCACGACCAACCTGTTCGGTGAGGATTTCCCGGAATGGTTCGGCACGCTCGGGCGTTCGCTGTACACGCTGTTCCAGGTGATGACGCTGGAGAGCTGGTCGATGGGCATCGTGCGGCCGGTGATGGAGGTCTATCCGTACGCCTGGGCCTTCTTCGTGCCGTTCATCCTGATCGCCACCTTCACGATGCTGAACCTGTTCATCGGCGTGATCGTGAGTGCGATGCAGAGCTTCACCGACGACGAGAAGGTCGAGACGATCGCCGCCGTCGACGCGGCGCGCGACCATGTCGAAGCCTACCTGCATGCAGAAGTGCGCGCACTGCGCAGCGACATCGCAGAGCTGCAGCAACTGTTGCGTTCGCGGCGCGCGGAAGAACCGTCCTCCCCGACCGGGCCGTCGGGCGCGGCTTAGCGCTTGCGGCGGGCGAGGAAGCGGGCGTGCACGCGATCAGTGTTTCAGCGTTGACGGAAGCCGGAGTATTGCCATCCAGTCCTTCGGCGCAAGACCGTCCTGCTCATCCGAGGAGTGTTGGCGAGGATCAGGAAAAAGAAGGCCACGAAACCGGCCCGCAACGGGATGTTGAGGACCTCAAGGCTCGTACCGCCCCAGGTAAGCAAGCAGCCCGAGCACGCATTGGAAGCCATCAAGGTCAGCGCAATGAACTCGGCGATTCGAAGCATGCTCCCGCAGGCTGGAGTCGAACGAGGGATCCGGCAACCTGCAGCTTACCGACAGGACGACCTCGTGGTCGCGCCACCGCAGGTGCGCTGGACCAGCAGGTCGACCCTGAGCGGGCCCGGCGCCACGCGGATGTCGATCTCGGCGCGATAAGAGGTAGTGGACACGCCACCATGCGGGTTTCGGCTCTCGTGTTTCAGCACCCCCGGTACGGTGACGGCAAGGTCACTGCTGCCCTGCCTGGCCGCCATTGCCGGGCCTGACGGCGTGAAGGTCGAAGTAAAGGTTGCAGCGCCCGACGGATCCAGTGAACCCGCCAGACGCTTCATGAAGTCCGCCCAGCCCGACTCCGTGAAAAGTGGCCTCGCATCCAGAAGGCTCGCGAGATCCCCCTGCCGAAAGTCCAGGGCGATGGCGGCAGCCCGTTCGGCGAAGCGGGCAGGGGCTTCGGGACCGCTCCCCTGAGGATTGGCCAGCACGCACGTGACGATGCAGAAGAAGACCGGACCGACGAGCAGAGTCGTGAGCTTGCGCATGAGCGCCTTCCATTCGTTGAACACCCCCGTCAACTACTTGACGAGTATCCAGTTCGCCACCTGCTGAACGACATCGGGTTCGATTCCATTGAAGCCATGGTAGGAAAACGCCTCGCAGGGGTCCCCTTCGCTGCGCCCGGTCGTGAACGATAGCAATTCCCGCCTGGGATTGCCCTTGAGCTTCGACATCAGCAGCGGAATATCAGAGAAAGAACAAAGCGCACAGCCATCCTTTTCGTGGTGTACGACGAGCACCGGCACGTTGATCTTGCCAAGCGTCATCGACGGAACAGGCCTGCTCATCTTGTCCGCGAGAATGGTGGCGCTCAGTACGATGCCGTCCGGACCTTCAGGGCCCGGAAGCTCGATTGCGACATGAGCGGCAGACTGGGTGCCCCTGCTGGTTCCGACGATCCAGACCGGCAAGCCGGTTGCCGCTCGCAGCCACGCAATTGCAGCCTTGATGTCCGCAACATGGTCATTGCTCTGGCGGACTCCAGCCAGATAGGGTGGCGACTGACGGTCGGAAGGCGCGTCGACGACCGCGACCATCAGGCCCTGATCGGCAAACAGCTCCCTGCTTCGCACCAGGAAGTTTCCAGCGCCCCAGGTGATTGATCCGCTGGCGCGGATCTGCAGTCCTCCGTGGCCGCCCGCGAGCAGCAACACCGCGGCCTTGGGGGCAGCGGGAGAAAGCACGAGCATCCGCTGGGTAACGCCAGGCCGGGTCGGAACATCGACAACCCGCTCGACAGTCTGCGCGTGCGCCTGGGCAAGCGCTGTGAACATCGACAGGACTGCAAGGCGCCAGAGCATGCGCATGGGTTGCCTTCGGTTACTTGATGATCGATACGGCTGAACGGCGACTCGCGAGACGACAGAATCGTTAACCGACGCTTCCCCACCAAGGCTCTCGAGCACTCTTGATAAGCGATAGCCGTACCGGTGGCACTGATGCCCAACGTGCGAACTCACCGGCCGCCGAACGCGGTCTGGTGCGATGAGGGGTCAGGCGTCTTCACGGCTGGCAGCCAGTATTCTCTCCACCACGAGATCCATGTCCACCGACGGGTTTGCCGCGACCGAACGCGCCCAGGTCTGACCATCCAGCACGCATGTTGACAACATGCCTGGCGGCAGCGCCTGCACAAGTGCTGCGGTCGATGAATACAAGGGGCGGAATACATTGATCGCCGTCTGCGGTCTACCCCACAACTCGAGGCGATCAGACTTCTCAATGGCGTCCGCAAGCGAATCAGCGATCTGCATGAGATGGTCGAGCCGCTGAGCCACGCCCTTCCGCCCCCAAGCAAGAAGGGTTGCGAGTAAAGGAATGGCAGCGGCCGACCGCGAGCCCTGAAGGCCAACATTGGGCCTTGCAAGATAGCCGCCGCCGAAACTGACCGCTGCATTCGCCATTTCCAGGTTGCGGAACATTACCAGGGCCGAGTCCTTGGGTTGGAAGAGCCACTTGTGGGCGGATACGGCCACCGAGTCGGCTGCTTCAATGCCGTCGAGTCGTCCGGAGTGGCTCCGACTAAGTCGGAGCGGACCAGCCCATGCAGCATCGACGTGTGTCCACTTCGCCGCGCCGACCCAATCCAACGGGTCGACAGCACCCGTGGCCGTGGTTCCCGCGGTCAGAACAAGGCACGCGTCATCAAGCTTCGGGAGTTGGTCGCAATCCAGGCGCCCTTGCCGATCAACTGGAACCGTCAAAAGCTCAAGGCCCAGCAGGCGACAAGCCTTCCCCACACTCAGGTGTGCGGCCTGTGAAGCGACAACCTTTTTCACACCTGCGGCATCTCGCGCCGCCCAGATTCCTGTCAGATTGGCAATGGTTGACCCTGCGCAGAAGTGCCCACCCTGCATGCCAAAGTAGGGTGCCAACCAATTCAAGACCAACTCCTCCGCCCGGGTGGCAAAGGGAGAAGTCATTTCATGGAGCATGTTCTGGTTGAGACTGGCGTTCCAGAGCGCCATAGCCCACGTGATCCACGGGGTCGGAGGGTCCATATGTGCCAGCGAAGTGGGCGAACCGAGTTGAGCCGCGCCGCCTAGAACGTGACCCGAGAGTAATTCGAGCGCGCGTATATCGCCCAGCCCAGACTCCGGGAGCGTGAGCGGCAGATCGACGGACTCGCCACCTCGCGAGACCAGAAGCTCAAGCGCCTTGTTCAATCCATCGTGCGGCGAGTAACTCGGATCAGGAATCCACATACAAACTCCGGTTCGGGTCGGATCTGATTGACCAGATACTCCTGCGTACGTCGCAGGCTCCTAACGCAGAGTTGCGCGAACGACACCCGCGGCGCCCCACGAGACGGAAGATATCCAAGCGCCGGCTCGCGGGGCGCCGCTGGCGGAGGTCGTCTCAAACGCCAGGTTAGGCCGCACGTTCACCGCCCCACTTTTGCTGGCTTGTGCGTCTTCAGCCAGTCCTGAAGCGCAGCGTCGACTCTGGTTTGCAAACCATCACCGGTAGCGGGGAAGCGCTGCACGACATCGGGCGATAGCCGGATTGTGATGCGTTCCTTGACAGGTGCTTTCTGCGCACCGCGCACACCCACCTTCAGCCGCAATGAGGCAGTCAGGGCCTCAGCCGCCGGACCGAACGACTGGAGATCAGCGGCCTTGATCTCTCGGACTTCGCCACCTGCATCAACGAGAGGCTTGGACCTTGGCATAGCGAGAAACCTCACGAGGGTTTGCTTTCCGGAAGCTGATGACGCGGATTCCGTCGATCGCTTCAGTAAAGCAAAGAACATGCAATCGCTCGGCAAGATAGCCAAGCGCAACGTAGCGCGTCTCTCCGTACTCCCGCCGATCGTCGACCAGAACAAGAGCCGAATCGAAGCTGAAGTCTTTCGCAAACTCGAACGAGAGCCCGCGCTCTCGAATGTTCCGCTCGTTCCTTTCGGGATCGAAGTGGACACGCATGCCATAGATCGTACATACAATCTGATCGGCGCTGTGACCTGCCCTGTCTGCCCGGCGCGCTCGAGGATTGTGCGGCTTAACGTGGAATTGAGCGGACGGCGCCAGCGGCGCCCCGCGAGACGGAGACTATTCGAGCGCCGGTTCGCGGAGCGACGCTGGTGGCGGTCCGTTCCAACGTGAGGTTCGACGTCACGCTCGTTCTCGCTCAAGCGGGTTGTGCATGCAGACGAACTCCGAGAGCACGCGCCACTTTCAACACCGTGGCGAAGCTCGGATTGCCGCCTTCACTGAGCGCACGGTAAAGGCTTTCACGGCTCAGCCCCGCTTCCTTGGCGACCTGGCTCATGCCCTTCGCGCGGGCGATGTCGCCCAAGGCTCGAGCAATACCTGACACGTCATCCGGCGCTTCGTCCAGCCACGCGTCGAGATAGGCCGCCATCTCCGCCGGCGTGCGCAGGTGTTCCGCGACGTCGTAAGCTGATGTCTTTGGCTTCAGGGGCTTCTTGCGGGATGTGGTTGCCATGGAGCTACTCTCCGTACGTCTGCGCAAGCCGAATGGCTCGAACGATGTCTTTGGCTTGCGTCGACTTGTCGCCTCCGATGAGCAAGAGGAGGAAGTGGTCGCCGCGCTTCGTGTAGTAAACGCGATAGCCTGGACCCACATCAACCTTCAGCTCCCGAGACGCCATGCCGCAGATCCCGGTGCGAGCCCGGATTTCCGTGGGTAAGCCGATCCACTCGCATCAAGATGCGAGCGCGACCAGCGAGGTCCTTGAGGCTATCGATCCAGTCGCGGAATTCGTCAGTCTGCTCAACGCGCATGCGCACAGTGTAGCCCATAAGCTACGCATGGGCCAGTGGGCTATGGTGACGTCGAACGTGGAGTTGAACGGCCGACACCAGCGGCGTCCCGCGAGACGGAGGATAAATCACCACCGGCTCGCGGGGCGTCGATGGTGGCGGTCCAATCGAACGTCGGGTTAGGCATCAATCCGGCGCAGAGTGCGTGGCGGCATCTGGCCAAGTTCCCGCAAGATACTTGGCACCAGCGGCGACAGGTGCTCAATGCGATTGCTAACTGCCTCTACGACGAGCACAGCGATAGGCAAGGTCTGTAAGTTCTGCTGGTACTCGAGGTTCTGATCCATGGTCACGAAGACATCGAAAGTGTCGGCAGCTAAGGCAAGGAGCTTCCCGTTCTTGATTCCTGCCCAACCGCAGCGCTGAACCGTCGTCACTTCATGGCCAAGAATGAGGGCTCCGAGCCGGCGCGGAATATCCTCGTCAAGCAGGATGCGCATCGGGCATCAATCCGACGCGGGCTTCCTCCAACACCGCGATCGCTAGTTCCTTGCTAACCGAGGGAAAGTCTTCGAGGAATACATCGAGGGAATCGCCCGCTTCCAGATGATCAAACAGTGTCTTCACGGGAACTCTCGTGCCCCGAAAGACTGGCGTCCCGCTGTGGATCTCTCGATCGACAACGATCAAGTCGGTTCTCATTTCGAGCCTCCTTCTCATCCAAAGCGGAAGTGTAGCGCTACGGCAGATTATTGATGCCCAACGTGGAGCTAAGGGGCTGCGCGCTTTTGCGCAGTCCCGCTTGAGCGTAGAGTTAGAACTCGTCACTTTGGACGCTCCGCAAATCTGAACCACGCGACATTCAGGAACGACTGAGGGACGACATAAAACACTCTCGCCTTTGTTTCGTATGTGGTCTTGATATAAGCATATTCGTTCAGCCTATAGATCGTGCTGCGTCGTACCGTGCGCCCCTCATTCGGCAATCTATCGAGAACGACCCCTGATCGATCGAGAGTGTTGATCGTGAGTCCGTCTTTTCCACATGACCATTTGTCCTTGGAGAAGGTTCTCGACGCAACTACTTTTTCATCAATCGAGTATTTGACAGTTACAGACTGATCGGTATCAATCGAGATTGTGAATGCGCGCGACTTTACCTTTGGGTCTTCCGAGCGAACGTCTTGTGCGGATAGACCAAATGCAATCCAAGCCGCCTCGCGCGTTCCGCCGGATCTAGATCCCAGCGGGGAACCAGGGTTCTCCTCTCGCTCCCACCGCCAACGATTATGATCAACAAAAGAACCTTGGACTTCAACGCAAGTGTCTGACATGCCAGAAAGCTTGGGCCAATCCGATGGGTAGGTCTGCACGCGTTCGGTAGTGAACACGCCAGCATGGGCGAGAGGAGAGAGCAATCCGACGAGTAGCACCAAAAGTTTCATGAGAGTTCTAACGAAGCTGTGCAAAAACCCCGACTGCAGCACGCGCGAGTCGGGATGATGTGATCAATCGTCGTTTCACGCCGTCTGGCTCCCTGCTTTCCATTTCGACCTTCTGCAAGCGCTCT
>JBIITW010000078.1:0-19602 GCA_044340265.1 Burkholderiales bacterium
GTCGACGTGGTGGTCTGCGACGGCTTCGTCGGCAACGTTGCGCTGAAGTCCTCCGAAGGCCTGGCGCAGATGCTGGGCGTGATGCTGCGCCGGGAAGTCGAACGCACCTGGTGGACCAGGCTGGCCGGCCTGTGCTCGCTGCCGGTGATGCGCGCCTTCAAGCGCACCGTCGACCACCGCCGGTACAACGGTGCGAGCCTGCTCGGCCTGCAGGGCGTGGTGGTGAAGAGCCATGGCTCGGCCGACGCATTCAGCTTCGGCTTCGCGATCGGGCGCGCCGTCGAAGAAGTGCGCATGGGGCTGGCCGGGCGCATCAGCGAGCGGGTGAACCAGTTGCAGCGGGGCGCGGCATGACCCACCCGGTGGCGGCGCACGGCGCGCTGCGTTCCAGGATCAGCGGTACCGGCAGCTACCTGCCGCAGCACTGCGTGAGCAACGACGAACTGTCGCAGCGCGTCGACACGTCCGACGAGTGGATCTCCACGCGAACCGGCATCCGGCAGCGACACTTCGCAGCCGAGGGTGAACTGGCGAGCGACATGGCCCTGCATGCGGCGCGGCAGGCGATCGAGGCCGCCGGTCTGCAAGCTTCCGACATAGGTCTCATCATCGTGGCCACCACGACGCCGGACGTCGTGTTCCCGAGCACCGCCTGCATCCTGCAGCAGAAACTCGGCGTCGGCGGCTGCCCGGCGTACGACCTGCAGGCCGTGTGCAGCGGCTTCGTCTACGCCTTGTCCTCGGCCGACCTGGCGGTGCGTGCCGGCCAGTGCCGCCATGCCCTGGTGGTCGGGGCGGAAGTCTATTCGCGCATCCTCGACTGGAACGACCGGGCGACCTGCGTACTGTTCGGTGACGGCGCCGGTGCGGTCGTGCTGAGCGCATCGGAGCATCCGGGCATCCTGTCCTCGCACCTGCATGCCGATGGCAGCTTCAACGGCATCCTCGGCGTGCCGGGCCGCATCGAGCAGGGCCGGATCGAAGGGTCACCGTTCGTGCGCATGGACGGCAACGCGGTGTTCCGCTTCGCGGTGAAGGTGCTGGCGGAAGTCGCGCACGAGGCGCTCGACGCAAATGGCCTTGCGCCGTCGGACGTCGACTGGCTGGTGCCGCACCAGGCCAACATCCGGATCATCGAAGCGACGGCAAAGAAGCTCGGCCTGTCCATGGAGCGCGTGGTGGTCACCGTCGACCGCCATGCGAACACGTCGGCGGCATCGATCCCGCTGGCGCTCGACTCGGCCGTGCGCGACGGCCGGATCCGCCCCGGCCACCTGGTGATGCTGGAAGGCGTGGGCGGCGGATTCACCTGGGGTTCGGTGCTGGTGCGCTGGTGATGCGCACGGTGCCTGCCCTGCATCCTCGAACAATGGAGCCTTCCAACCCATGACTTCAGCCAGGACTCCCTTTTCCATCGTGTTCCCGGGCCAGGGCTCGCAGTCTGTGGGCATGATGCGCGGTTTCGCCGAGCGTCCAGGCGTGCGGGCAACCTTCGAAGAAGCTTCTGCCGCGCTCGGTGAAGACCTCTGGGCGATGGTCGAGCAAGGCCCCGACACTGCACTCAATGCGACGGTGAACACACAGCCGGTCATGCTCACCGCGGGCGTCGCCGTCTGGCGCGAATGGGTAGCCAGTGGCGGCCCCGATCCGATCGTGGTCGCCGGGCACAGCCTGGGAGAGTATTCGGCCCTGGTCGCCGCAGGCTCGCTGTCGCTTGCCGACGCAGTGCGCACGGTCCGCTTCCGCGCGCAGGCAATGCAGGAAGCGGTGCCGATGGGCACCGGCGCAATGGCCGCCATCCTCGGCCTGGACGACGACACGGTGCGCCTGGCCTGCGCTCAGGCGGCCGAGGGCGAAGTGGTGGAGGCGGTGAACTTCAATGCGCCGAACCAGGTGGTGATCGCCGGGCACAAGGCGGCGGTCGAGCGCGCCGCAGAACGGGCGAAGGCGGCCGGCGCCAAGCGCGCAGTGATGCTGCCGGTCAGCGCGCCGTTCCATTCCACGCTCCTGGCCCCGGCGGCGGAGCGCCTGTCCGCCTTCCTGCGCGAGGTCGCGATCTCGGCGCCTCGATTCCCCGTGGTCAACAACGTCGATGTCGAGGCGTCCGATGATCCATCCGCCATCCGTGATGCGCTGGCGCGGCAGGCCCGCTCGCCGGTGCGCTGGGTGGAGACGGTTCGGGCGATCGCCGCGATGGGCGCGGGCACGCTGATCGAATGCGGTCCGGGCAAGGTCCTCAACGGCCTGACCCGGCGAATCGACGGCAACCTGGCGGGCTTCGCGGTCATCGATGCCGCGTCGCTCGATGAAGCCCTGAAGGCAGTGTGCGCATGAACGACCAGGAACTGCTCAAGTCCGAGGTGGCGCTGGTGACTGGTGCCACGCGTGGCATCGGACAGGCAATCGCCCACGTGCTGGCAGCAGCCGGTGCCAGGGTGATCGGCACCGCGACCAGCGACGCCGGCGCGCAGGCGATCGACGCGGCATTCGCCCAGTCCGGCCTGCAAGGGCGCGGTGTCCGGCTCGACGTCAACGACGGCATGGCCGTGGACGCGCTGCTGGAATCGATCACCGCCACCGAGGGTGTCATCTCGATCCTGGTGAACAATGCCGGCATCACCCGCGACAACCTCCTGATGCGGATGAGCGAGGACGAGTGGGATTCGATCATCGACACCAACCTGAAGTCGGTCTGGCGCCTGTCCAAGGCGGTCCTGCGGCCGATGATGAAGGCGCGTCGGGGGCGGATCGTGAACATCGGCTCGGTCGTCGGGTCGATCGGGAACGCGGGGCAGTCGAACTACGCGGCATCGAAAGCTGGCATGCTCGGTTTCACGCGGGCACTGGCACGCGAGGTGGGCAGCCGCAACATCACCGTCAACTGCGTTGCGCCCGGATTCATCGATACCGACATGACCCGCACGCTCAAGCCGGAACAGCGAACCGCACTGCTGGACCAGGTGCCGCTCGGCCGGCTGGGCGAGGCATCCGATGTCGCTGCGGCCGTGCTTTTCCTGGCTTCGCCCGGCGCGGCCTATGTCACCGGCAGCACCCTGCACGTCAACGGCGGGCTGTTCATGGACTGAGTTTTGCGGGAGGCCTGCACAGCGGCGGGTTTCGCTTGCTGACACGGCGTTTCGAACATCGCAGGACAAGGGTTCGTTTTTGGTAGAATCCGCAGCCGTTTCGCTGCGGACATTCCGGGAACCTTCCCGGTGCCTGCACACGATTCACACTACGAGAGGGGTCTGCAATGGAAAACGTGGAAAGCCGCGTCAAGAAGATCGTGGCCGAGCAGCTGGGCGTCAACGAAGCGGACGTGAAGATCGACTCGCGCTTCGTCGACGACCTGGGCGCCGATTCGCTGGACACGGTTGAACTCGTGATGGCGCTCGAGGAAGAATTCGAGACCGAGATCCCGGACGAAGAAGCCGAGAAGATCACCACGGTGCAGCAGGCGATCGACTACGTAACTTCCCACAAGAAGTAACGTGGCACGTCGTCGTGTAGTGGTCACAGGGCTCGGGGTGATCTCCCCGGTCGGCAACAGCGTCCCCGAAGCCTGGGACAGCCTGGTCGCGGGTCGCACCGGCATCGCCGATGTGACCAAGTTCGACGCGACCGGCTTTTCCTGTCGTTTCGCCGGCGAGGTGAAGGGGTTCGATGTCGAGCAGTACATGCCGGCAAAGGAAGCCCGCCACATGGATACGTTCATCCATTTCGGCATGGCGGCGGGCATCCAGGCCTGGGCGGACAGCGGCATCGAAGTCACCGAGCAGAACGCCGAGCGCATCGGCGTGATCGTCGGCTCGGGCATCGGCGGCCTGCCGATGATCGAGCATACGCATGCAGAGCTGACCGCAAAGGGACCGCGGCGGATATCGCCGTTCTTCGTGCCGGCATCGATCATCAACATGATCTCCGGCCACCTGAGCATCCGCTTCGGGCTCAAGGGCCCGAGCCTGGCGGTGGTCACGGCCTGCACCACCGGCCTGCACTGCATCGGCGAGGCGGGGCGGCTCATCGAGTACGGCGACGCCGACGTGATGCTGGCCGGCGGTGCCGAGTCGACGGTGTCGCCGCTGGGCATCGGCGGCTTCGCAGCCGCTCGCGCACTGTCCAGCCGCAACGATGACCCGAAGACGGCATCGCGCCCGTGGGACAAGGATCGCGACGGGTTCGTGCTGGGCGAGGGTGCCGGCGTGCTGGTGCTCGAGGAGTATGAGCACGCGCGTGCGCGCGGCGCCCGCATCTACGCCGAGCTCGCCGGGTACGGCATGAGCAGTGATGCATACCACATGACCGCGCCGAACATGGACGGCCCGCGTCGCTGCATGGTCAATGCACTGCGCAACGCCGGCATGGATGCGTCCGAGGTGCAGTATCTGAATGCGCACGGAACCTCGACGCCGCTGGGCGACAAGAACGAGACCGAAGCGATCAAGGCGGCCTTCGGCGTCGATGTGGCGAAGCAACTGGTGGTCAACTCGACCAAGTCGATGACCGGCCACCTGCTTGGCGGTGCGGGGGGACTCGAGTCGGTGGTCAGCGTGCTGGCGATCCACCACCAGGTGTCGCCACCGACGATCAACATCTTCAACCAGGACCCGGAGTGCGATCTCGACTACTGCGCCAACGAAGCGCGCAGCATGAAGATCGACGCTGCACTCAAGAACAACTTCGGCTTCGGCGGCACCAACGGCTCGCTGGTGTTCCGGCGCCTGCGCTGACGGCATGTTGCTGCTCCGGGTCGATGGTGTCGACGTCGATCCCGCCGACGCCGGGCGCATGGCGGAAGACCGGGGCTTCAACTATGGCGATGGCGTGTTCCGCACGGTGCGGCTCATGGGTGGCCGGGTCAACGCCTGGCCTCGCCATGCCGCGAAGCTGGCCTCGGACCTGTCGCGACTGGGGCTGGGCCCGCTCGACCCCGCCCGCTTGGAACGCGACCTTGCGGATCTGGCCGCACGGCATCCCGACTGCATCGCGCGCATCACGGTCACTGCGGGCAGGTCCGCCCGCGGCTACCGGCGCGACCGCGATGCGGCCCTGACCACGGTCTTGCGCGCCACCGCGCTGCCATGCTGGCCGCAGGACCGTGCCACGGCCGGTGTCTGGCTGCACCTGTGCACGCTGCGGCTGGCGGAGCAGCCGGCGCTGGCCGGCATCAAGCACCTCAACCGGCTCGAGCAGGTGCTGGCCCGCGCAGAATGGGACGACGGTCAGGCCCCGGGGCCCGACGAAGGGCTCACCCTCGATGCGAGGGGGAACGCGATCTGCGGCACGATGAGCAACCTGTTCATCGTCGAGGGCGCACGCCTGGTGACGCCGGACCTTTCCCGCTGCGGCGTCGAGGGCGTGCAGCGCGGGCGCATCCTCGACTGGGCACGCACCTGTGGCATCCCCACCGCTGTGGAAGCGCTGCCGCTGGCCAGGGTGCAGGCGGCCGACAGCCTGCTCCTTTGCAACAGCGTGATCGGCGCCTGGTGGGTGGCCCGCTTCTGCAACCGGTCGCATGCGCGGCCGGCGTGGCACGACGCACTCACGACAGCGCTGGCCCGTGACGCGTAGGCGGCGCACGCGCAAACGCCAGGGCGGCACGCTCGCGCGGCTCGGACTCTGGCTCGTCGCGGCGACCGCCCTGGCGGCAGCGATCACAGGCGCGGCCGCCCTATACGTGTTCGCATGGCGACCGGCCCTGCCTTCGGTACCGGTGGAGTTCACCATCGCAGAGGGCAAGGGGCTTCGTGCCGCCGCCTATGCGATGCACCAGGCAGGCGTGCTCGACCATGCATTGCCCATGGTCCTGCTGGGCCGCGTGACCGGTGCGCACACGCGGGTGCGCGCGGGGCACTATGAACTGCAGGCAGGCGCCTCGACCTGGGAACTGCTGCAGAAGATCACCAGCGGCGATGTCACCCTCAGCGGCATCACCTTCGTCGAAGGCTGGACGCTGCGACAGTGGCGCGCTGCGATCGCCGCCAACCCCGACATCCGCCTGGAGGCGACGCCCTTGTCGGATGCTGAACTGGCCAGGGCCGTGGGCATCGAGGCCGGTTCACTCGAGGGCCGGCTGTTCCCCGACACCTACCTGTTCACCCGAGGCAGCAGCGAACGGGCGCTGGTGACCCGCGCCCTGCGCGCGATGGACCGGCATCTCGAACGGGAATGGACCGGGCGCGCCGGAAACCTGCAGGTGCGCACCCCCTACGAAGCGCTGGTGCTCGCCTCGATCATCGAGAAGGAGACCGGCAGCCCCGCGGATCGAGGCCGCATCTCTGGCGTGTTCCACAACCGCATGCGCATCGGCATGCGCCTGCAGACCGATCCGACGGTGATCTACGGCATGGGCGAGGCGTTCGACGGCGACCTGCGGCGGCGCGACCTGCTCGCCGACACGCCGTTCAACACGTACACCCGCTATGGGCTGCCGCCGACGCCGATCGCCATGCCGGGCCTCGCGTCGCTGCGCGCCGCCCTTCATCCCCAGGCGACACGGGCACTGTATTTCGTCGCGCGCGGGGACGGTACGTCCGAATTCTCCGAGACCCTCGCTGAGCACAACAGGGCCGTGAGAAAATACCAGCTCGGCCGCGGGGCAGGGCGCTAGCGGCGCATCCGATCGGACACGCGATGGCAGGGCAATTCATCACGCTGGAAGGTATCGATGGCGCGGGCAAGAGCACGCACGCCGAGTTCATCGCGCAGCGGCTGCGCAGCCGGGGACGGACGGTGGTGCAGACACGCGAGCCCGGCGGCACCGCGGTGGGCGAGAAGATCCGCAGCCTGGTACTCGACGAGGCGATGGACGTGCATGCCGAGACGCTGCTCATCTTCGCCGCACGCGCGCAGCACCTGAAGGACGTGGTGAGGCCGGCGCTGGCGGCCGGCGCGACCGTGCTCTGCGACCGGTTCACCGACGCGACCTTCGCCTACCAGTGCGGCGGAAGGGGCGTCGCCGAAAGCTACGTCCTGGCGCTCGCAGGGCTGACCCATGGCGACCTGTCGCCCGGGCTCACGCTGTTGTTCGACACCGACGCGTCGACCGCCCATGCGCGCGTGGTCGCACGCAGCGCGACCGACCGATTCGAGCGCGAGGACCTGGACTTCTTCGCACGGGTGAGGGCGCGCTACCTCGAGCAGGCAACCCGCGAACCGGGTCGGTTCTGCGTGCTGGATGCCGGGCAGCGCATCGAGGATGTGCAGGCGGCAATCGCGCGCGCGATCGACGCGCGGATCGGCTGAGGGCGCCGATGGCACGCGCCGCCACCCCAGCAGCGCCGGAGCGCCCGGGCGTGCTGTCGCCGATGGCCTGGCACCACGACACATGGATGGCCGCGGTCGAATCCGGCGTTGCATCCATCCTCCTGCATGGGCCGGCAGGCATCGGCGAGCGGCGGTTCGCGCTGGCCATGGCTGCGTACTGGCTGTGCGAAGCGCCAGCCGGTGCCATTGCGAGACCCTGCCTGGCATGCGCGAGCTGCAAGCTGATCGAAGCCGGCAACCATCCCGACCTGCGGGTCATCGAACCGGCATCGATGGCCGCCGATGCCGACGACACCGATGCGGACGATGAAGTCCCCGAGGAGAAGGTCAAGGGCAAGGCGCTCAGCCAGGCGATCCTGATCAACCAGTTGCGGCCACTGAACGAACTTGCGCAGATCAGCAGCCATCGCGGCGGCGCGCGCGTGGTGGTGATCCACCCGGCTGACACGATGAACATCTCGGCATCGAACGCGCTGCTCAAGCTGCTCGAGGAGCCCCCGGCCGGCATGCGCTTCCTGCTGGTCGCGCACCGGTTGCAGCGGGTCAGCCCGACCGTGCTCAGCCGATGCATGCGCGTGGCGCTGCCGATGCCCACCGCGGCGCAGGCCGTGCCGTGGCTGGAGGGGCAGGGCGTCGAGGACGCTGCGACGGCGCTCGCGCTCGCCGGCGGCGCGCCGCAGGTGGCCCTGGAGAATGCCGATCCGGTGCGCTCGGCACTGAGCAGGGCGTGGCTGCGCTGCGTGACGGACGGGTCGATCACCGCGCTGTCCGCGGCCCGCGAAACGAAGGACATCGGCGCGCCCCAGGTTCTTTCATGGCTGGTGCAATGGACCCATGACCTTGCACGGGTGAAGGCGGGCGCTGCCCCGCGATACCACCCACAGCAGGCTGCAGCGCTGCATCGGCTATCGTCAGCGATGACGCTGCGTGCCGTCACCCGGCTGCACCGTACACTCGCGCAGCGCCAGCGCTGGATCAGGCACCCGCTGAATGCCCAGCTCACGCTCGAGGCGCTCTGGCTCGACTATTTCCAGGCCACCGGCGGGCACTGACTTCCTGCGTCATCATCACCAGGCTTCCATGTACATCGACTCGCATTGCCATCTCGACTACCCCGCGCTGGCCGCCGATACCGACGGCGTCCTTGCCCGCATGCGCGAGGCCGGCGTCACGCACGCGTTGTGCGTGGCTGTGAACCTCGAAGACTTTCCGCGGGTGCATGCACTGGCGACCGCGCATGCGAACCTGTTTGCATCGGTGGGCGTCCATCCCGACCAGCCGGGCAGCGACGCCACCACCACTGCGCAGTTGCTGGAACGCGCCGCGTTGCCGAAAGTGGTCGCAATCGGCGAAACGGGCCTCGACTATTTCCGGCTGGACGATCCTGCAACGCCATCGGTCGCCGCGCAGCAGGAACGGTTCCGGCGCCATGTCAGGGCCGCGGTCGAGTGCGGAAAGCCGCTGATCGTGCATACCCGATCGGCCGCCGACGACACGCTGGCCATCCTGCGCGAAGAGGGCGCCGATACGGTCGGCGGCGTCATGCACTGTTTCACCGAAACCCTCGAGGTCGCGAAGGCGGCAATGGACCTGGGCTTCATGATCTCCTTCTCTGGCATCGTGACCTTCCGCAACGCGGCGGCGCTGAAGGACGTTGCACGCGAGGTGCCACTGGATCGCCTGCTGATCGAGACCGACTCGCCCTATCTCGCGCCGGTACCGCACCGCGGACGCACCAACGAACCTTCTTACGTACCGCTGGTCGCAGCGGAGATCGCGCGGCTGAAGTCGTTGACGGTGGAGACCATCGCCGAGGCGAGCACGCGAAACTTCCGGACGCTATTCAAGGCCGCAACATGACCCCGATGCAGAAGGGCCCCGGCACGTTCCGTCGCCGGTTCACAGTGCGACTGGTGGCGATGTGTTGCCAGCTCGCAGCAGGCGCGGCGACGACCTTGCCGGCCGCTGCGCAGTCTGCGTTCGACCGCGTGTTCGATGCCGTCGATGCCAACCAGCCCGCCGAAGTGCGTTCGCTGCTGGCACAGGGTGTCGACGTCAACACCACCGACCGCGAAGGCAACACATTGCTCGCACGCGCCGCCCAGCGCGGAAACCGGGAGGTGGCCACGTTGCTGCTGGCCTCCGGCGCACGCATCGAGACGCGCAACCGGTTCGGCGAGACGCCGCTGATGTTCGCAGCCCTCGCCGGCAACGAAGGCCTGGTGCGTGAACTGCTCGCCCGCCAGGCCCGTACCCGGAGCGACGGTCCCGCCTGGACGCCGCTGCACTACGCGGCCTTGCGCGGGCACGCGGGCGTGCTGGTGCTGCTGCTCGATGCCGGTGGCGACATCAACGCGGTGTCCGACAACGGCACCACACCGCTGATGCTGGCCGCGTCGGAAGGTCGCCTGGATGCCGTCACGCTGCTGCTCAAGCGCGGCGCCGATGTCTCGCGCGAGACGGATGCCGGTCGCACGGCCGGCGCATGGGCGCGCAGTGCAGGGCAGTCGCGCATCGCAGACATTCTGGACGCAGCCGCAAGGAAATGATCGACCTGCGGGCCTGCATAGTGCCTGTCAGACGTCGGGCCTGACTCGGCCGCAAGACCCACCGTTCCCAAGGCGCGCGTAGCGCCATTCGCGCCGCAACGGTGACTCAAACGCGATATTCTCGCGGTTGTCGGTGGCGGGGTGCGTCGCCTTCAACAACAGGGAGAACGAAACATCATGATGCACAGTCTTCGCGGCGCGGTCAGCGTCCTCGCAATCAGCCTGGGGCTGGTCGTTGCGGGCCCGTCAGCCGCACAACTCTTCACGGAAGACCAGCGGCCGTCGGCTTGCCACAAGAAGTACGACGACACTGGCCCGGGCCGTGATGTCATCTACGTTCCGACCCGGCTGCAGACCGTCGAGCGCATGCTCGACTTCGCCGAACTCAAGTCGGGCGAAGTCCTCGTCGACCTCGGCTCCGGCGATGGTCGCATCGTGCTCGCAGCCGCCAAGCGTGGGGCCAACGCACGGGGCATCGAACTGGATGATGGCCGATACAACATCGCCAACTGCTGGGCCCAGGAACTCGGCCTGACCGGCAAGGCGCGCTTCCTGCAAGCCAACATCTTCGAACACAACTTCACCGACGCAGCCGTGGTGACGATGTACCTGCTGCCGGGACTCAACATCAAGCTGCGTCCGATCGTGCTCGACATGCGTCCGGGTACCCGCGTGGTCTCGCACGCATTCACGATGGGCGACTGGGAAGCCGACCGCACGGAGTCGGTCGCTGGCAGCAACCAGACGATCTATCTCTGGATCGTGCCGGCAAAGGTCGCAGGCTCATGGACGATCACGCCGACGTCGGGTTCGCCGGTGACCGTCGCCTTGACCCAGCAGTACCAGAAGTTCGAAGGCAGCGGTGGTTCGGTCAAGATCGCGAAAGGCAGCCTGCGCGGCGACCAGATCAGCTTCACGCTGGTCGACGGCGCCGCCTCCCGCGATTACGTCGGCCGCGTGGTCGGGGACCGCATCGAAGGCAAGGGCTGGACTGCCGTCCGCTTGAAGTAATCGCAGAGCGACCCGTCAGTCGAGGGTCGGGAAACGCGCTTCGGCGCGTTTCTTCTTTCTCCATATTTTGACATAATAAGCATTCATTGGGCCGTCCGGATTGGTCGAGCGGGGTCGGGTGTATACACTCAGGCAACAACCGACGAGGAACGCTACCGATGACACGACTGAGCGGCGCCCAGGCCATGGTTCGAATGCTGCAGGCGCATGGCGTCCGGCATATCTTCGGATTGTGCGGCGACACCAGCCTGCCGCTCTATGACGCGCTGGCCACGCTCGACCATGGCATGCAGCACATCCTGACCCGCGACGAACGCTCCGCGGCCTACATGGCCGATGCTTATGCAAGGGTAAGCGGGCGTGTCGGCGTTTGCGAAGGTCCCAGCGGCGGCGGTGCCACGTACATCCTTCCCGGCATCGTCGAAGCCAACGAGAGTTCGATCCCCGTGCTGGGCATAACCACGGACATTGCCACCACTTCGCGCGGCCGCTACACGCTGACCGAGCTCGACCAGGAAGCGCTGTTCAGGCCGCTGACGAAGTGGAACACGGTGATCGACCGTGCCGACCGCCTGCCCGAGACGGTGCGTGCGGCATTCCGCGCGATGACCAGCGGCAAGCCGGGTGCAGCGCACCTCGGCCTTCCGTTCGACACCCAGAAGGACACCGCGGTGGAGGCTGAGGACATCTGGGCGCAGCCGGAACACGCGACCTATCCGTCATGGCGCTCCGCGCCCGATCCGTCTGCCGTGACGGCCGCAGTGACCGCGCTGCTGTCGGCCAGGCAGCCGCTGCTGGTCTGCGGCGGTGGCGTCGTGATCGCAGGCGCAGAGGCCGAACTGGCTGGCGTGGCCGAGCGCCTGGGTGCGCCGGTAGCCACCACCATCTCGGGCCAGGGATCGCTGCCCGAGACCCATCCGCTGTGCGTGGGCGTGGTCGGCAGCAACGGGGGTACGTTGCCGACGCGCGCGGTGGTCGAGCAGTCGGACCTGGTGATGTTCATCGGCTGCCGCGCCGGCTCGGTCACCACCGAACGCTGGCGCTTCCCGACGCGCGGCACGCGCATCGTGCACATCGATGCCGACCCGCAGGTGATCGGCGCGATCTACCGGACCGAAGTCGCGCTGGTCGGCGATGCGCGGCTCGCGCTGCAGGCGATCGACGCGGAACTCGTCAGGCGTGCTGCCGAAGTGAATCGCGGCGATGGTGCCGTTCGCGTGGCGCGCGCCCTGCAGGAGAAGTTTTCCGCCTTCGGCCGTCTCGCCAGCAGCGGCGAGACGCAGGTACTGCCCGAGCGCATCGTCGCCACGCTGAACGAGGTGCTGCCTTCGGATGCCGTGGTGGTCTGCGATCCAGGCACGCCCTGCCCCTACTTCTCCGCGTTCTACCGATTCCGCGAATCAGGCCGTCACTTCATCTCGAATCGCGCGCACGGCGCGCTCGGCTATTCCATGTCGGGTGCGATCGGCGCCCACTTCGGCCGTCCGCACGCGAAATGCGTATCGGTGATGGGCGACGGCAGTTTCGCGTTCACCGCCGGCGAGCTCGAAACCATCGTGCGCCTGCGGCTCCCGATCATGATGATCGTCGTCTCCAACAGCGTATTCGGCTGGATCAAGGCGGGCCAGAAGACCGGCTTCCAGCAGCGCTACTTCTCGGTCGACTTCACGCGCACCGACCACGCGAAGGTGGCCGAGGCCTATGGCGTGCGCACCTGGCGCGTGACCGAGCCGTCGATGCTGCGCGCTGCGTTCAGCGCCGCGGCGGAGCATGGCGGGCCCACCCTGGTCGACGTGGTGACGCAGCCGCTCCACGAGGCGAATGCACCGGTCAGCGAGTGGGTGGCCTGACGAAACGGGCGCCGGACAAGCCGCGGGACGACAACCGGGACGACCGATAGAGGGTGCAGCAGGGTCGGTACGGCAGGGTCAGTGCAGCAGGGTCAGTGCAGCTTGTCCACGAGATGGGCTGGAAGCGGCAGGACGGGAATGCCTTCCTCGCTCAGCGCACGCACTTCGTCGGCCGTGGTGACGCCCCTGATCGCACGATCCGGTGCTTCCTGGTTGTGGATGCGGCGTGCTTCTTCCGCGAAGCCCTTCCCCACGTCTTCCGTGCCGGCGACCCACTCACGCAGCCGCTGCATCGCCTCGCGCAGTTCCGCATGGTCGGGCTCGCCCGCGCCACCGGGCAGGACCGCAGCGGACTGCGTCGCATCAGGACGCGCCGATGCAGCGGGCGGTCGCGCGTCGTTCCCTGCAGGCGGACGCGCAGAACTCTTCACGTGAAGTGCGCTCGGTACCCGCGACACTGTCGAGGAATCGCACACCGGGCAGCGCACCTGCGCGGCTTCCATCTGGCGCTCGCACTCGCCCTGCGAGCCGAACCAGCCTTCGAACCGGTGTTCGAGTTCACAGCGAAAGTCGTAGATGATCACGATGACTGGTGCCCGGAACCGGACTCGAACCGGTATGCCCGATGAAGGGCGACGGATTTTAAGTCCGTTGTGTCTACCAATTTCACCACCCGGGCGGCGAAATCAATATGGAGGCGGGGGTCGGAATCGAACCGGCGTACACGGCTTTGCAGGCCGCTGCATAACCACTCTGCCACCCCGCCCTGCTTGCCCGTCGAAACGGTTCGGGCCGGTGTCCGATCAGCGCACCGGCATCCGGTGTCGCGAGCCATCGGCTCGGCAACCTCGGGCGATGCACATCGATCAAACAAAAATGGGAAGCGCGACATGCGCTCCCCAGGGAATGAATGGAGCGGGAAAGGAGGCTCGAACTCCCGACCTCAACCTTGGCAAGGTTGCGCTCTACCAACTGAGCTATTCCCGCATCACAGGAGGACGGATTATAGATTCGGCTGGAAGGAAGTCAAGTTGTCTGCGGCCAAAAGATGAAACATCACGATCCCTGCCTTGGCGCGGCCGCCGCCGGGTTGGCGCGGCGCAGGTAGTAGACCATCGACCACAACGTGAGCACGGCGGCGAGATAGATGAGCCAGGTGCCCAGTCGCTGGATGTCGATGCCGAAAAGCGGCGCGTGGTACAGCAGCATGGGAATCGCCGTCATCTGCGCGGCCGTCTTCACCTTGCCGATCATGGATACCGCGACGCTGCCACTGCTGCCGACCTTCGCCATCCATTCGCGCAGGGCCGAGATGGTGATCTCGCGGCCGATGATGATCACCGCAATCACGGCGCCGACACGGTCCAGTTCCACCAGCAGTATCAGCGCCGCTGCGACGATGAGCTTGTCGGCGACCGGGTCGAGGAAGGCACCGAACGGCGTGGTCAGCTGGTAACGGCGCGCAATGTAGCCGTCCAGGAGGTCGGTCAGCGCCGCTGCGATGAAAAGCAGAGTAGAAAAAAAGTTCTTCTGCTGGGCATCCATCCAGTCATCCGGAAGGAAGAAGATGCCGATGAAGATCGGGATCGCGATGATCCTGGCCCAGGTCAGGTGGTTTGGCAGTGCGGGATACATCGGCTCAGTGTAGCGCCCGATAGATGCGTTCAGCGAGAGAATGACTGATGCCGTCGATCTGCATCAGGTCCTGTGCGCTCGCAGCGGCCACGCCGCGCAACCCGCCAAATCGCGCGAGCAGTTGCTGGCGGCGCTTCGGCCCGACACCGGCAATGCCGTCCAGTGCGGATCCGACGCGCTTCTTGTCGCGCCGGGCGCGATGGCCCTGGATCGCGAATCGGTGTGCCTCGTCACGGATCTGCTGCACCAGGTGCGCGCCTGGATGGTCCATCGCAAGCTGCAGCCCTTCGCGGCCATCGGTGAACACGAGTGTCTCCAGGCCGGGCTTGCGGCCTTCACCCTTGGCCACTCCGACCACGGGAAGGTCGGTCACGCCCAGGTCGTCCAGCACTTCGCGCGCGATGCGCGACTGGCCTGGCCCGCCATCGATCAGCAGCAGGTCGGGCAGCCTCCCCTCCCCCGCGACGGCCCTCCTGAAGCGCCGCTCCAGCGCTTCGCGCATGGCGGCATAGTCATCACCCGGCGCATCCGGCGTGACGTTGTAGCGCCGGTACTCGCCCGGGCGCATGCCATCGCCCTCGTAGACCACGCACGACGCGACGGCTGCCTCACCCATCGTGTGGCTGACGTCGAAGCATTCGATCCTGCGTACGCCCTCCGACAGGCGCAACGCCTCCTGCAGCGCCGACAGCCGGGCTTCCTGGTTCTGCAGGCTGGCCAGCCTGCGTTCGAGCGCGAGCCGCGCGTTCTGCATCGCCATCTCGAGCCAGCGCCGGCGCATCTCCCGGGGATTGGTCGACAAATGGACCTTGCGCCCTGCCTGCTGCGACAGCACCTCGAGCAGTTCGTCCGCCTCGATCGACGGATGGACGATGATCTGCTCGGGTACGTCGGCGCCGAGGTAGTGCTGTGACAGGAACGCCTGCAGCACCTCAGCCGGCGACGCGCCCTCGGCATGGTCCGGGAAAAGGCTGCGGTCGCCGACGTGACGACCGGCGCGGATCATCGCGACATTCACGCAGAAGCGGCCGGACACCGACTCGCAGGCGACGACATCGGCATTGGTCGCGGTGCCGGCATCCACGAACTGCGACTCACGAACCTTGCGCAAGGCCTGGATCTGGTCACGCAGCATCGCGGCCTCTTCGAACGCCAGCCGCTCCGCCGCAGCTTCCATCCGCCGCACCAGCTTCTCGATCACCAGGTCGTCCCGACCTTCGAGGAACAGCATCGCGTCGGCCACGTCCTCGGCATAGGCGCCACGCTCCACCAGGCCCACGCATGGGCCGGTGCAGCGGTGGATCTGCTGCAGCAGGCAGGGACGGGAGCGGTTGCGGAACACGGTGTCCTCGCAGGTGCGCAGCCTGAACACTTTCTGGATCAGCTGGATGCTCGCGCGCACCGCGCCGGCATTCGGGAACGGCCCGAAGAACCGCGATTTCTGGTCGAGCGCCCCGCGGTAGAACGCCAGGCGCGGGAAATCGCCAGGACCGATCCGCAGGTACGGGTACGACTTGTCGTCCCGGTACAGGATGTTGTAGCGCGGCTGCAGCGACTTTATGAAGTTGTTCTCGAGCAACAGCGCTTCGGACTCGGAACGGGTGATGGTGACGTCGAACCGGTGAACCTGCCGCACCATCAGCTCGATGCGGGGCGATATGTTGCGGCCGGCCTGGAAGTACGATCCGACCCGCTTGCGCAGGTCGATCGCCTTGCCGACATACAGGACCTTCTCGTCCGCACCGATCATCCGATAGACGCCGGGCAGGTGCGGCAGCTCTCCGACGCGCTGCAACAGCACTTCTCGCTCGGGTGCCTGCTGGACAGGAGCCGGCGTCGCCGACTGCCCCGCCTCGTCGGGTCCCTGCGCAGGATCTGCCGCCACGAATTACCTCGATCCAGTCTCAGATAAAGACTTCAACACAATGATTTTCAGTCTTTTTCTTTTTCAGAGGCCGCTTTGCTGGAAGGAACGACCGGTGCGTTGCGGAAGGGGATGACAGTCGCCGTACGAACCGGGGCCGGCGTGCGTGCGACCGCGCCCAGCATCCCGTCCTTCTGCAGGTCCGACAGTTCCGACAGCGCGTCGCGCAACCGGACCAGGCTGTCCCACATCATCGAATGGGCCTTGAGACAGGCCGCCAGATCGCTGCCGGCCCGGGAACGTTCCATGTCCACCCTGAACTGTACGCCGCGCAACCGTTGCTGCATGTCCTCGGGCGCGGACAGGATGACCGCTTCGAGCGCTTCCTTCCTGCGCAGTTCGAACGCGTCAGGATCGGTCTCATGCAGCCGCTGCCAGTCCTCGAAAGCGTAGTCCTGGGGTTTCCGGGTCTGTAGGTCGGACATGGATGGATCGCTTAACCTGGAACGTGCGACGAGAGCCGGCCCTGCGTTCGCTGCCGGACCGCCGGGATTGCGGACGGTCCGGGAGAGTGCCTGCGTCGACGGATGCTGGCAAGGTACCAGTTCCGACCCTGTGCAGGGCTTTCGGCGCGGCTGTTGCGCTCGGCTCAGCCCCGGGCCAGCGTCCTCACCTGTTCGGCAAATGCATCGGACGCCTGCAATTGCGCCAGGCTCCCTGCATCCACCGCCGATCGGGGACGCCCACGCAAAGCCGCCAGCCGACTGGCACTTGCAGCGGACACCAGCGGCAACGGCTGCTCGAGCAGGACATCGGCGAGATCGGGCCGGTTGCAGACCAGTACCATGTCGCAGCCTGCGGCCAACGCAGCGATCGCACGGCCGCGTACGTCGCCCGCCACGCGTGCGCCCTCCATCGCGAGATCGTCGCTCAGGATGGCACCGCCAAAGCCCAGACGCCGGCGCAGCACCTCCTGCAGCCACACGCGGGAAAAACCGGCCGGCAGGGGGTCGACCGCCGGATAGATCACATGGGCGGGCATCACTGCCGCCAGGTCGCCCGGGGCGAGACGGGCATAAGGCAGCGTGTCCGCTGCGAGGATCTCCGCCAGTGGGCGCGGATCGATCGGCACATCGACATGCGAGTCCGCCTCGGCGTAGCCGTGTCCCGGGAAATGCTTTCCGACCGAGGCCATGCCACCCCTGCGCAGCCCGCGCACGAGCGCCCTTGCGAGTGCCGTCACCGCCACCGGATCGCCATGGAAGGAGCGGTCGCCGATCACGCCGCTGCGTCCGAAGTCGAGGTCGAGCACCGGAGCGAAGGTGAAGTCCACGCCGCAGGCGCGCAGTTCCGACGCCATCACGTGCCCGGCGAGTCCGGCCCTGCGGCAGGCGGCTGCAGGATCGGCACCCCATGTCGTGCCGATCGAACCCATTGAGGCAATCGCGGTGAAGCCGCTTCGAAAGCGCTGCACGCGTCCGCCCTCATGGTCCACGCCGACCGGCAGCGCGGGCGTGCGCAAGGCATGGATCGACGCGACCAGGGACTGCAGCTGAACCGGCGATTCGTAGTTGCGGGCGAACAGGATCACCCCACCGCACGCCGGATGCAGCAGGCGACGGCGATCGTCCGCATCCAGGACCCGTCCGCCCACGTCGAGCATCACCGGCCCCAGCGGACGCGGCGCCTGTCGATTCACTGCCGGAATCGGCGTATTCATTTCGACGCTCCCTGATCGGCTCGTTCCAGCACCACCATCGCGCACACCATTCCACGTTCATCGGTCAACGACACATGTCCGGCAACGACACCCTCGCGCGCTGCGTGCTGCGCGAGCGCATCACCGAACACCAGCATTGGCTTGCCGCGCGGATCGCTGGCCACCCCCATCTGGTGCAGCGTGGCCGGGAAGCGCAGGCCGAGTCCGAATGCCTTCGAGCAGGCCTCCTTCGCGGCGAAACGCTGACCGATGAAGTTCACCGGGCGGCGCGAACGCGCGAACGCGATCCGCTCGGCCGGCATCAGCACGCGGTCGACGAAGCGATCGCCGAAACGCGCGAGCAGGTGCTCGACGCGGTCGAGTGCAACCAGGTCGGTGCCGATGCCGTAGATCATGATCGTGCCTGTCGTGCCTGTCGTGTGTGTCCGGGACCGCCCGAGGCCAGCGCCTCGACATAGGCGCGCACCGCGGCAGCCAGCCCCATCTCGAGTGCATCGCCGACAAGCGCATGGCCGATCGACACCTCGTCGATCGGCGCCGCAGCGGCGACGAAGCGGCCCACGTTCGACAGGTTGAGGTCGTGTCCCGCATTGACGCCGAGACCGGCTTCGCGCGCGGCCTGGGCGCTCTCGACGTAACGCGCGAGCAGCGCCAGGTCGTCCGGGGCGCGCGCATACGATTCGGTGTAGAGCTCCACCCTGTCGGCACCGAGCTCACGCGCCAGGCGCATCGAACCCGGCAACGGATCCATGAACAGGCTGACGCGGATGCCTGCGTCCTTCAGCGTGCGGATCATCGGCTCGAGCACGCGCGACTGATCCGGCAGCGACCATCCATGGCTGGACGTAAGTGCACCGACTTCGTCCGGCACCAGCGTGCACTGGTCTGGCACCGCCGCCAGCGCGATGGAGATGAGGTTGTGGAACGGATTGCCCTCGATGTTGAACTCTGCATCCGGATGCCCGTGCAGCAGCCTCGACAGGTCGGACACGTCTGCCGGCCGGATATGGCGTTCGTCCGGCCGCGGATGCACGGTGATGCCTGCAGCGCCGGCCGCGAGAGAGACCTCTGCCGCGCGGACGACGCTGGGCAGGCCACTTTCGCGCGAATTGCGCAGCAGGGCGATCTTGTTCAGGTTGACGCTGAGTCGGGTCATCATCGTGCCGGCGTGGAGCCGGCCCTGGTTGCGTTGGCTCAGGACTTCAGAGGTTCTGCAGCGAGCGCAGAAGGTCGCGGGTGTGCAACGGCTGGTCGCCGAGATAATGGGCCAGCACGCGGCGGGTGAGCTGCCTGCTTTCCTGCAGGCTTTGCAGGTCGGTGTAGTGGTCGTTCGCCATGTCGATCAGCGTCTGTCCGCCCAATTCTATGCCGTCGCGGTCTTCGCCTGCCGGGACCGGCCCCATGCCGACCTGGTACACATAGCGCCGCGATGGATCGATCGACTCGCCCGTGGACGCGTCGCGGTCGAGCACCAGTGCGTAGCCGATCTCGGCAAGGAGCTCGCGTTCGAACCGCCGCAGGGTGGCCGACAGTCCGGTCCCTGCAGACAGGTCGACCAGCACGCGGGCGTAGGCCTCGAACAACGGCTCGTGCGGATCTTCCCGCCGAAGCAGCCGGATCAGCAGTTCGTTCACGTACAGACCGCAGACCAGCGGCGTGGCCTTGAGCGGCGGCAATCCACCGATCCACTCGACCTTGTGCAGCGTG
>JBIITW010000273.1:0-5252 GCA_044340265.1 Burkholderiales bacterium
GCCAACTGGGAAGGCCTGCCGGAGCTCACCCGCCGAGCCTTCCAGGTACGTGCGAAATGCGCGACGCCGGAAGAAGGCCGCAAGGTCGCGCTCACGCTGTCGCTCGAAGGGCTGGCTTCGAAGATCACCTGCCCGCTGTTCCTGGTCGCCGGAAAGCAGGACCGCATCATCCCCTGGCAGGACGCCGAGCGCGTGGCGCGCGAGGCCTGTGGTCCGGTGGAACTTCTGATGGTCGAGGACGGCAACCATGTCGTGAACAACCGCGCCTACCGCTACCGGACGCAGACGGCAGACTGGATGGCCGCGCAACTCGGCCTGCCGAAACGATAGGACGGCGCGAGCCGTTCGAACAGAGGCCGCACGAGCGGCCCTTCCATCGCGCGAGGCTGCAGCAGCAGCCCGTCGAACAGCCAAAGGAGATTCAATGAACCGAGTGCTCGCAGGTGCCGTCGCTGCCGTCGCTGCCGTCGCTGCCATATCGATGAACCCGATCGACGTCCAGGCGCAGGACTTCCCGAACCGCCCGGTACGCATCGTCGTGCCGTTCTCCGCCGGCAGCGCGACCGACATCCTGGCGCGCACCGTGGCGGCCCGGTTGACCGAGATGTGGGGCCAGCAGGTGCTGTCCGACAATCGCCCGGGCGCGCTCGGCATCATCGGCACCGAGCTGATGCTGAAGGCCAATCCCGACGGCCACACGCTGCTGATGGTGTCTTCCGGGCATGCCGCGAATGCGACGCTGGCCGCCGCCAAGCTGCCGTTCGACACGGTGAAGGATTTCGCCGGCATCGCGCCGGTGGCGATCGTGCCCAACGTCCTGGTGGTGTCGCCGTCTTCGGGCGTGAAGTCCGTGCGTGACCTGGTCGAGCTGGCGAAGAAGCGGCCCAACGGCCTGCTCTATGCTTCGGCCGGCATCGGCAGCTCGACCCACCTCAATGGCGAGGTGGTGCGCACGGCGCTCGGTATCCAGGCGCAGCATGTGCCGTTCAAGGGCGTGCCCGAAGGCCTGACCGACGTGATCGGCGGCCGGGTCGACTTCTTCATGGTGCCGCTGGTCGCCTCGCTCAGCCAGCTGAAGGCGGGCAAGCTGCTCGGCCTCGCGGTGGGCACGAACAAGCGTTCGTCGGTGCTGCCCGACCTGCCATCGCTGGTCGAGACCCATCCGGGCGCCGGCTTCGACGGCTGGTTCGGCCTGATCGCCTCGTCAAAGACGCCGCGGCCGCTGGTCAACCGGCTCAACCGCGACGTCAACAAGGTGCTGTCGATGCCTGAAGTGCGCGACCTGTTCCTGACCCAGGGCGCGGAGACGATGTCGATGACGGCCGAGCAGTTCGACAAGTTCCTGGTCGGCGAGGTTGCGCGACTGGGCAAGGTGGTTCGCGACTCCGGCGCGAAGGCCGAGTAGCCCTGCGCACGTGCGCATGCAGGACAACAACAAGGGGAAGCTGCGATGAAGAAGGAACACCTGCCCACCGGCGAAGCGCAGAAGGGTCGCGCATATTCGCCCGCAGTGATCACCGAAGGCGGACGCGTCGTCTGGCTTGCCGGGCAGACCGCCCTCACCGATGCCGACGGCAAGGACCTCTCGGGCAATTTCGAGGCGCAGGCCGAGCGCATCTTCGACCTGCTGAACGTGACCATCGGCCGTGCCGGCGGCACGCTCGCCGACATGGTCACGATGACGGTGTTCATCAACGACCCGCGCAACGGCGACAAGTTCGTGGCGCTGCGCGGCAAGCGCTTCCCCGATGGCAAGTACCCGGCCAGCGCACTGATCACGGTGTCGCATTTCGCGCGGCCCGGGCTGCTGATCGAGATCCAGGGCGTTGCCGTGGTGGCCGAATGAAGCGCACCGTGAAGCGTCCCGCGTCGCCGGCAGTCATCGCTGCATCCCTGTCCGTCACCGCCTCGCTGCTGCTCGCCGGCGCCGCCTTTGCCCAGGCGCCGAAGTTTCCGACCAAGCCGCTGCGCATCCTGGTCACGCTCGGGCCGGGCTCGGCCGGCGACAACCTGTCGCGCGTGATGGCCGACGGGCTGTCGCGGCAGCTGGGCCAGCAGGTGGTGGTCGACAACCGTCCGGGTGCCGGTGGCAACGTCGCGGCCGAACTCGCTGCACGCGCAGCCCCCGACGGCTATACGCTGTTCATCACGACCATCAGCACGCACGGCATCAATCCGTCGCTCTACGGCAAGCTCAACTTCGACCCGATCAAGGACTTCGCGCCGATCATCCTGGCGGCATCGAGCCCGAACATGCTGGTCGTGCATCCGTCGCTGCCGGTGAAGTCGGTGAAGGACTTCATCGCGCTGGCGCGGCAGAAGCCGGGCGAGCTCACCTTCTCGTCGGGCGGCACCGGCACTTCCCAGCACATGGCGGGCGAACTGTTCGGCATGCTCACCGGCACCAGGCTCACCCACATCGCCTACAAGAGCACGCCGCTGTCGGTCAATGCGGTGCTCTCCGGCGAGACGATCGCCTCGTTCGCCAGCGTGTCGGTGGTGTCGGGGATCGTGCAGTCGGGCAAGCTGCGCACGCTGGGCGTCACCAATGCGAAGCGCATCCCGTCATTGCCCGACCTGCCGACGATCGCCGAGAGCGGCGTGCCCGGTTTCGCGATCGCCGCCTGGTTCGGCTTCTCGGCGACGGGTGGCACGCCCGAGCCGATCGTGAACCTGCTCAACGGCGAGATGCGCAAGGTGCTGCAGGATCCCCCGACCCGGCAGAAGCTCGCAGCACAGGGCATGGACGTGCTCGACAGCACGCCGGCCGAGTTCGCGGCCTACATCCGGTCCGAGATCGAGCTGTGGGGCAAGGTAGTGAGGGCGTCTGGCGCGAAGGCGGGCTAGACGATCACAGGCATGCAGGTACCAGAGGCCCGCGCTGCACAGGCATCGACGGGCTCGTTCAAGGAACGGAGGAGGCATCGAATGGAACGCAATCGCACAACCCGGACGTCGTCCGCGCTCGTACTGAAGGCTGCAGTGGGCGCGCTCGCCCTGGCGAGCGCATCGGCCGTGTTCGCACAGGCCGATTCAGCGAAGGATTTCCCCAACCGGCCGCTGCGCATCATGGGCCAGGGCGTGGGCAGCACGGCCGACTACCTGTCGCGGGTGGTCGGTCAGAAGCTGACCGAGCGCTGGGGCCAGCCGGTGGTGGTCGACAACCGGGCCGGTGCAGGCGGAACCATTCCGACCGAGGTGGCTGCACGTGCGACGCCCGACGGGCACACGCTGGTGATGGGCCATGCCGGCCCGATGGTGAGCGCGGTCACGCTGTACCCGAAGCTCGGCTACGACCCGGTGCGCGACCTGCAGCCGATCTCGATGGTGGCCCAGGGCGTCACCGCGGTGGTCGTGCACACGTCGGTGCCGGTCACCAGCCTGAAAGAGCTCGCCGTCTGGGCGAAGCAGAAGGGGCGCATCGCCTACGGTTCGGCCGGTAACGGATCGATCAGCCACCTGTCGGGCGAACTGTTCCGGAAGGTCGTGGGCATCGAGCTCGAGCACATCCCGTACAAGAGCGCAGGCGCCGCGCTGACCGCGCTGGTCTCGGGCGAGGTGCAGCTCTCGTTCCTGTCCCCGGTCACCGTGGCGGGGCAACTGAAGGCAGGCGGAGCGGCGAAGATGCGCCCGCTGGCCGTGTCCAGCCCGAAGCGCTTCATCGGGGCGCCCGACATCCCGGGCTCGGCAGAGGCCGGCTTCCCGCAGTTCGAGGCGCGCCTGTGGTTCGGCCTGTTCACCGCGCAGAAGACGCCCAAGCCGGTGGTCGACAAGCTGCACCAGGCGATCACCGAGATCCTGAACACGCCGGAGGTACGCGACACCATCCTGAAGCAGGGCATCGAGGTGGTGCCGTCGACACCCGAGGCCCTTGGTTCGTTCGTGCGCGACGAGATCGCGCGCTGGACGCCGATCATCAAGGCAGCCGGCATCTCCGCCGACTGATCGCCCCAGGTCCACAGGCGCCCGGTACATCACGATGAGGACTCGCACGCTCGGGCGCAATGGCCTGCCGGTATCCGCGATCGGCCTCGGCATGGGCAGCACGACCACCCACTTCGGCGACAACGACGGCGAAGTGCAGGTGGCGACCATGCGCCGGGCGCTCGACCTCGGGGTCAACTTCCTCGATTCGTCCGACGCGTACCAGAAGGGACACCACGAACGGCGGATCGCCGAGGCGATCGGCGGCCGGCGCGAGGGCGTGGTGGTGGTGTCGAAGTTCGGCAACCTGGACCTGCCCGGCGGGAAGAAGGGCTACAACGGCCGCCCCGACTACGTGCCGCTGGCCTGCGAGAAGAGCCTGAAGCAGCTCGGCGTCGACACCATCGACCTCTACTACCTGCACCGCATCGATCCCGAGGTTCCGGTCGAGGACACCTGGGGCGCGATGGCGCGGCTGGTCGAGCAGGGCAAGGTTCGCAAGCTCGGTATCTGTGAAGCGGGTGTCGACACGCTGCGCCGGGCGCATGCCGTGCATCCGGTCACCGCCCTGCAGACCGAGTATTCGCTCTGGGAGCGCCATGTCGAGCGCGAGATCCTGCCGGCCTGCCGCGAACTGGGCATCGGCTTCGTGCCGTATTCGCCGCTCGGCCGGGGGCTGCTGACCGGCCGGGTGCGCTCGCTCGACGACATCGCCCCGAACGACCGGCGGCGCATCCACCCCCGGTTCCATGCCGGGAACATCGAGAAGAACCTGGAACTGCTGGCACCGCTGGAACGGATCGCCGGGCGGCTGGGTGCGAGCACCGCGCAGGTGGCGCTCGCCTGGCTGCTCGCGCAGGGCGATGACATCGTGCCGATCCCGGGCACCAAGCAGCAGAAGTATCTCGAGCAGAACGTCGCGGCGGTCGATCTCGCGCTGGCGCCTGCCGACATCGCGCAACTGTCCGAGGCGTTCCGACCCGGGGTGGCCGCCGGCGAACGGTATCCCGTCGGTTACTTCAAGACCCTGGGAGGCTGAGCATGGGTAGTCCGATGCAGGAATCCCTCTATCCGCGTTTCTCCGATGCCGAGTTCGTGCGCCGACATGCCCGTGCGCGCCAGCTGATGGCAACGGAGGGGCTGGCCGCGCTGGTGGTCTACGGTCACTCGGGCATGTCGCGCCACATGCAGGCCGACGTGCTCTGGCTGTCGGGCTTCTTCGGCAATCGCAACAACTACGTGGCGATGGTCGATGGCGGCGCGCCGGTGCTGTTTGCGCAGTCGCACAACCATGTGCCGAATGCGCGCGAGATGGCGTCGATCGAGAC
>JBIITW010000003.1:0-64304 GCA_044340265.1 Burkholderiales bacterium
TGATCTTCGAAGCCAGCCCTTCGAGCGACAGCGTGAGCGCGACCTTGCGGCCTTCTTCCGGCGTCGCGCATTTCGCACGTACCTGGAAGGCTCGGCGGGTGAGCTCCGGCAGGCCTTCCCAGTTGGCGCCCATGTTGTAAGGACCGGACAACGCAATGCAGGCCTTCGCCCGCTTCTCGAAAGCCGCGGCGCGCGGGGCGTAGTAGCCGCCGAGCGACACGCCCCACAGCGCGGTACGACCATGGTCGATGTCGCTGCGCGTCTCGAGCCAGTCGAACACCGCCTTCACCGGCACTTCGTAGTCGCCGCGGATCGGGAACTCGTATTCCGCCTCGCCCTGCCCCGGGCCGTCGAAGGCCAGCGTCGCGATGCCGCGCTCGAGGAAGTTGCGCTCGTACGCGTCCATCTCCTCTTTGCAGGAGTCGAGGCCCATGCACATCACCAGCACCGGCGGACGCACGCTGCCGGCCGGCTTGCGCAGTTCGCCCTTGAGCGTGGTACCCATGAACGGGATCTCGACCCGCTCGCCCGGCGGGTCGATCAGCGGCAGCGCCTTGCTGCGCGAGGCCACCGCCTTCATGTGTGCCCACTTCATCTGTTCGAGGTCGTCGACGAACACGAACTTGGCGAAGTGGTGGCAGACCGCGGCGCGCGAGAAATGCTCGCCGGCGGAAAGCCTGTGGCCTGCAGCGAGGTCGGCCTCGCCGAGCTGGTCATGCACGTCGCCGCGCGCGACCCACGCCTTGCACCAGTCGCCCCAGGACGCGAGGCTGCCGGTGACATCCTGGAAATCGGTCAGCGGAATGCCATTGGCGATCAGGCGTGGCGCCCAGTGCGCAAGCGCGGATTGCAGTTGTGAATCGGCCATCGTCCAGGTCTCCTCTCCGGCGGCTTGGGTCGCTTCGACGACGATCTCGGGACGGGACGGTGCCGACGCTCGCAAGGACCGGGAATGCTAGCCGCGCCCTCCCCCCAGCGTCAACCAGAAACGGGATTGGTTCGATGCTACTGAACCAATATGGCCCGTCCGGCAACGTGCGCCGTCCCTAGGCGATCAGGCGCTCGCTTTGCTGCATTGCACCACCATTGCGGCGGTGCGAGATATGCCCGGGTTGAACCAATCGGCACATTGGTTTAGTTTCGACCGGACCATGGCGCCGCCAAAACAGCCTCGAGCATCCACCCGCGAATTGCGCGCCTTCCTGCTCGCACAGACGCTCGCCCCGGACGGCCCGGGGCGAAAACTGCCGACCGAACGCGCGTTCGCATCGAGCTTCGCCCTGCCGCGCAATGCGGTCCGGCGAACCCTGGCCGACCTGGAAGCCGAAGGCCGGATCCGCCGCGAGGTCGGCCGCGGCACCTTCATTACCTCTGCGCCGGCGCCTGCCACGGCCGACCTGCCGAACGTCGCGCGCGCCAGTCCGGGCGAGCTGATGGATGCGCGGCTGCGCATCGAGCCTGCTGCAGTCGAGCTGATCGTGGTCAACGCCACCCCGGCCGACTATCAGCGCATGGACCATTGCCTCGACCGCGCCGAAGCCGCGGTCACGCTCGGAGAATTCGAGCTGTGGGATGCAGCGCTCCACCAGGCAATGGCAGCGGCGGCACACAACGCATTGATCGCGGGCATCTTCGAACTGTTCCACGCAGCGCGGCAGCAGACCGAGTTCGGCAAGCTGCGCGACCGGATCGTCACCGAAGCGCTGCGGCTGGAGTACCAGCGGCAACATCGTGCGATCGTCGCCGCGCTGAAGGCGCGCGATGCTGCCGCGGCCCGTGCGGCCGTCGTGGCGCACCTGACCTGCGCCCACCGGAACCTGTTCGACGGCTGAGCCGCACCGAAGGACTCAGCCCGCCGCCGCCGGACGGCGTCCGAGCCTCGGCCGCAGCACGCCCAGCACGACATTGAGCAGGGACAGCAGCAGGATCGTCCACAGGCCGATCCATTCGGTGCGCAGCAGTTCCGCCATCAATGCCGGATCGGCCTGCCCGTCGACAGCCGCAGCGGACAGTTCAGCCGCGCGGCGCGAGGTCCCCTGCACCGTCACCAGCGTGCCCTCGAGCAGCCCGATGCCGGTGAGCGCCTTCGCCCACACCCAGCGCGCCTGGCAGAACGGATAGTGCACCGCCATCGCCAGCAGGCCGCTGAGCAGCACGATCAGCAGCGACGGCAGCAGCAGGTACTTCGACACCGCGAGGATCGACTGGCGCACCGCCGCGTATTCGGCCAATGAAGTGTCGGGCGCGGTGATGACCAGGATCAGGTGCGCGGCCAGCGCGCCGGTCATCCCGATCCCGCCGATCTCGTGCATCAGTTTCAGGAAACGCTTCATCCCGTCCGCTCCACCCGCGAATCGCTGCGGGTGGAGTGTAGACGTGTGCGTCCGGCCCGAAGTGGAAAACCCCGCCTGCGCGGGGTTTTCGATGCTGCCGATGCACGGCCCCGGAGGGCACTGCATTCGATCAGGCAGTGCGCCGGCGTGCGAAGAAGCCGAACAGGCCGAGGCCGGCCGCCATCAGCGGCAGCGCTGCGGGAACCGGCACCGTGGCTACCGCGGCAGACTCGACGCCGAGGATGTCGAACGCCCAGGCGTTCGTACGCGCGTTGTAGGTCGTGTTGCCACTGACGTCGCAAAAGGACGGGACGTTTGCGCATGTCGACTGGAAGGCAGCCGACCCGGTGAAATTTCCCTGTCCCGTGCGGGTAAAGCCGTCCGACAGGTTCGGTCCGATCGAGAAATTGTCGAACTGCATGACCGCCGCAGTGTACTGCCCGGCCGCCAGGTTGCCGATCTCGAGGTAGGTATCAAAGCGGGCGCCGCTCAAGTCGACCGCCACGTTCGAGCCACCGTCGTCGTTCTGGCCGATGCGCGCACCGGTCGAATCGAACAGGGCGAGGATCGGGTCGAAGCCGCCCCGGGCGATGGTCGCACCCGCCGCGTTCACCCCGCCCGCATAGGACCAGGTACGCAGCAAGACGTTGGGCGATGACGCCCCGACGTTGAAGCTGAACAACTGGACGTCATCGTCCTGGCGGAAGGAGCCAGTGAAGGAAAAGTCGGCGGCCTGGGCTGCACTGGAACCGAGCAGCGCGGCGAACGTAAGCGTCTGGATGATTTTCATTCGAACCTCTCGATCGGGTTGTACCGGCGTTCCTCGCCGGAATCCGGAAAGCGGATTGCGAAGTGACAATGCGCGACGGACGCTTTCGAGACTGTTCGCACGTCTGCTTTTTTGCAAGTTGGCAGACCGTATTGGATAGTCCATTCGGACTAATCTCGACTGAATAAATCTCCCGCCTCTGCGTTTCTGACGAGCCTGAAGCCGCCAGGCGTCCAAACGCTCAAGCGTCGCTTCCCCTCATCACTTCGCGCGCCTGAACGAGACGAACATATCTGTCAGCAGGCGCGGCGCCCCCGTCGATGTGCGGGGCCGCCGCCGGTCGTCCGCTATTGCGGCGGCTTCACGCCGGCCTTCTCGGCCTGGATGCGCAGTGCCGTGATCGTGTTGTCCGGGCCCACCTGCGCCGCCACGATCACGTAGACGCCGGGCGCAAGGGCGGACCGGTCGGCGGGATCGAAGGCAACGACTGGCGTGCCGATCGGCACCCGCACCCGCTGCATGCCGTCCTTGTAGACCATCGTCAGGTCGCCGCCGCTGCTGGTCTGCACGTTGGCTTCCAGATAGGCGTTGGTCATCGAGGCACCCGGCTCGAAGTCAGACTCCGTGTGGCCCTCGCGGGCGGTCTTCGGGATCATGTGCAGGCCACGCGCGACCAGTACACCGTCCGGTCCCTTGACCGCGGTGATGCCGACGAACGCGTTCTTCGGCAGGTCGGCGAGCTTCAGCGCACGCGCGGTGGCAACGGTGGTCTTGTCGGTCATGCGCATCTTCATCGCCGTCCCGTCCCGGGACTTCAGCGACAGCACATCGCCATCGATGGCAGCGATCGTCGCCCGGATGCGAACGTTCTGCGGCGCCTGCGCGAACACGACAGCGGAGGTGCACAGCAGCAAGACGACCGCCGCGAAACGGAAGATCGCATTCATGACAGTGCTCCTTCGATCAGCGCGACCAGCACCGCGGGTTGTTCCAGCATCGGGCAGTGTCCGCTGCCGGGAATCGCCGCATAGCGCGCGCCGGGTATCAGCCCGGCCATGTGCTCCGCCAGCTCGGGCGGCGTAGTGCGGTCGAGTTCTCCGCACAGGACCGTGGTGGGCGCGGCCAGCGAGGGCAGGCGATCGACGAGATCGAGTGCCGCCAGCGCGTGGCAGGCCCGCGCGAAGGCCGCCGTGTCGGCGGTGGCGAGCCGGCGCTTGCGATCGGCGACGACTGCAGGGTTCGCCTGCTGGAACGGCTCCGGGAACATGCGCCCGATGGCTGCATCGAGCACCGTGTCCATGCCGCCCTCGGTGACCTTGCCGGCCATCAGGCCGAAGGGAATGCGGCCGGCCTCGGGAAACCCGGCGTTGACATCCGCGACCACCAGCCGGCGGATACGGCCGGGATTGTCGAGCGCGAACACGGTCGCGACGAATGCGCCGAAGCCGTTGGCGAACAGGTCCGTGCTGTCGGGCAGCGCCAGCGCGTCCAGGGCTTCGCGCAGGAAGGCGCCATAACCGGCGATGCTGTCGATCGGGCGCGCGGCGCTCGCGCCGTAGCCGGGCAGGTTGATCGTGGTCACGCGGCGCGACGCTGCCAGCACCGGCGCGATGCCTTCGAACACGCTGGCATCGGTAAGCAGCGAATGCACCAGCACGAGGTCCGGGCCGCTGCCCCACTGCTGGCATTCGACGGCGCGGCCGGACACTTCGATGACGGGCATGGCGGTTCCTCTGGCTTGCGTTGCGGGCGTCCGCGTCGTGGCGGACAGGAGGCGATGGTCGTCCTTTGGCGGACGGTGGACAAGGGGGCAGAGAGCGTTCCGGTGGGTATCGGATCGAGGCGATGGGACAGCTTGCGCGGCTCGTGTCCCCCGCCCCCGGGCGCGTGGCCGCGCCCGGGGGCTCCTCCTTTACCTCACCGCGCAAGCTGTCCCATCCCCTCGATCAGCGCATGTGCGGTGCGCAGGCCAAAGCCGTGCCGCCATCCGACAATCGTCCAGCGCCACGCAAGCCCTGCTCGCACCGCACGGTGATGGAACAGACGCGGGTATCGGGGGGCCGGCGGCGCGAAGTAAAGGCGGAGCGGCCGGGCGCGGCCACGCGACCGGCGGCGGGGGACATGAGCGACGCCGGCCCCCCGATGCCCGCGTCCTGGCACCACACGTGGCAGAGCCCCCGATGCCCAGCACGACGAACGCACGCCGGGGTATCGTCCCACCCCGACCCCACCTGCCGAGACCGTCGATGTCTAAACCTGCCGGGAGCCCGAGCGGCTCCAACGCATCCATCCCCACCCGCGGCCTGTTCATCGACGGCAGCGAACGGCCTGCATCGTCGCCGGAACTGATCGATGTGTACGACCCGTCGCGCGGCGAAGTCATCGCGCGCATCGGCCATGCGACCGACGACGATGTCGATGCCGCCGTGCAGTCGGCACGTGCCGCATTCTCCAGCGGGCCGTGGGCGACGATGACGGTGCGGGCGCGGGCGCGGCTGGTCAACAAGCTGGCCGATGCGCTCGAAGACCATCTCGAGGAGCTGTACCAGCTCGAGACCCGCAACAACGGGCGGCCGATCACCGAGACGCGCGCCCAGCTCGGCCGACTGCCCGATTTCTTCCGCTACAACGCCGGCCTCGCGCTGGCGCGCCGCGATGCGGTGATCCCGGTCGAAGGCGACTACCTCTGCTACACCCAGCGCTCGCCGCTGGGCGTGGTCGGCAACTGCACGCCGTTCAACCATCCGCTGATGATCATGGCAAAGAGCCTGGCACCGGTGTTCGCCTCGGGCTGCACGACCGTGGTCAAGTGCTCGGAGTACACACCGCTGACCACGCTGCGTCTGGCGCAGATCTTCGTCGACGCAGGGCTGCCGCCGGGCGTGTTCAACGTGGTCACCGGACTGGGCGCCACCACCGGCAAGGCGCTGGCCGAACACCCCGGCATCGACAAGTTCGTGCTCACCGGCGGCACCGAGGCTGGCCGCATCTCGGGTGCGCTGGCGGCGCGCCACTTCGCGCACCAGACGATGGAGCTCGGGGGCAAGACGCCGGTGATCGTGTTCGACGACTACGACCTCGAACAGGCGGTGAACTATGCAGCGTTCGGCGCCTTCATCGCCGCGGGCCAGACCTGCGTCTGTGCTGCGCGCCACATCGTCCAGCGCAGCATCCATGACGAGTTCGTCGAGCGGCTGGCACGCAAGGCCGCGGCAATCCGGGTCGGCGACCCGGCGCTGCCCTCGACGCAGATGGGCCCGGTGATCTCGGCGCGCCAGCGCGAACGGGTGCTGAAGCTGGTGGACATCGCCCGCCATGAAGGCGCCCATGCGGTGACCGGTGGCGGCACGCCCGACCACCTCGAAGGCGCGCTGGCCAACGGCTACTTCGTGCAGCCGACGGTGTTCGCCGGCGTCACCCCGTCGATGACCATCGCGCGCGAGGAAGTGTTCGGGCCGGTGACCGTGGTGATCCCGTTCGACACCGAGGACGAGGCCGTGCGCATCGCGAACGACTCGCCCTACGGGCTGGCGGCAGGCGTACGCACCGCAGACGTCGCCCGCGCACACCGCATCGCACGCCGGGTCGAATGCGGCATCTTCTGGATCAACGACCACCATCGGCTGGATCCGGCCTCTCCCTGGGGCGGGGTGAAGGATTCCGGCATCGGCTCCGAATTCGGCACCGAGTCTTTCGACGCCCACTTCAGCGTGAAGGCGGTGATGACCAACGTGTCGGGCAAGCCGTTCGACTGGTACGGCAGCACCGAGGGCACGCGCCGGTTGAACTGATCCGCAGCGCACATGGATTGCGCCACGATCCCCGCAAGCCTAGACTTTGGATCTCATGCCGCCATGGCGTTGTCATCGAATGGTAATCAAGGGAGCCCTTCGAAGGCGTGCAGGCTCCTGCGGCCGCAGTCTTCAAGGCAAGCATCCGCAAGTAGGCAAACCCTGCAGTACCTTCCCGGGAGATATCGATGACCGTCGCTTTCCGCATGACCCTCGCAACCCTGTCGGCCGTGGCCTGCACCACCGCCTCGGCGGCCACGTTCACCATCGACCAGCGCAACGATTCGCAGGTGACCTTCAGCGGCCTCACCACCCGGCAGACCATCGGCCAGTCGTTCAGGCCGACCGTCGGTTCGATGAACGCGGTCGAGCTGCAGATCAACGACCAGAGCCCGTCGTTCATCGACGGGCCCACCGACCTGTTCGTGCGCATCCGCGCCGGCACGATCGGCGGGTCGATCCTGGGCACGAGTGCGGCGACCAGCTTCGACGACCAACTCAGCGGGGATCCGGTGCTCACCCGGTTCCTGTTCGGCGCGCCCGTGGCCCTGACCCCCGGCTCGACCTACTGGATCGAGTTCGTCATGGGCGACATCAGCTACCCCGGCAATTTCGGCGTGCTGGCCACCGGCTACGGGTTCGACGGCTACCCGGCAGGCGAACCGTTCGGCGATGCGCCCGGCTTCAGCGACCCGAGCCTGTTCCCGTTCGACCTCTGGTTCCGCCAGGGCAACGTGGCCGTCGTGCCGGTGCCAGCCGGGCTGCCGCTGTTCCTGTCGGGCCTGCTGCTCGCCGGCGTCTATGCGCGCAGGGGCGCGCGCCGGAACGCCTGATCGCAAGACCGAAGGAGAAACCCGGCATCGCACCGCCGGGCTTCCCTCCGGCGCAGGGCTAGCTTGCCGCGGGCGCGCCCGGCTGCTTGAGCGGGTGCGCTTGCGCGAATGCCTCCAGCTGCATGCAGTGGTCGACGATCCGGTTGCAGGCAGGGAAGGGGGACGTGTCGAACTTCGACAACCGGGCGCCTGCCATGTGGGCAACCAGGCAGATGTCCGCGATCGTCGGCGAAGGCCCTGCGCAGAACGGCCCGGGAACCGCAGACAGATGCTGCTCCAGCGCAGCCAGTGCGGTGAGGCTCCAGTGTTCGAGCCAGGCCATGCGCGAGGGCTCGTCGAGCGCGAGCACGTCGGTCAGGTAGTTGCGCACGCGCGGCACCAGCAGCGGGTGCGCATCGCAGGCCGGGATCATCGCCAGCGCGCGCACATGCGCCCGGGCGCGCGGTGACGCCGGCAGCAGCGGCGGGTCGGGGTAGACCTCTTCGATGTACTCGAGGATGGCCATCGACTGGGTCAGCGGCGGATGCCCGTGCTCCACCAGCGCCGGAACGGCCGACATCGGATTGATCGCGCGGAACGAAGGTTCGTACTGGTCCCCCGAGAAGATGTCGACCCGGTGCTCGCGGTAGTCGACACCCTTCAGGTTGAGCGCGATGCGCACGCGGAAGGTGGCCAGCGAGCGCCAGAATCCATAAAGGTCGAGGGTCATCCAGGGTCTCCGTTCAGTCGAGCAGGCGGCGCACGTTCACCTGTACCGACATGCCCAGGTAATCGTTCGCCGCACCATACCAGGACCCGGCCAGGGGCACCGCCTGTGCCGGGTGCCGTGCATAGGCCACGCGGATCAGGCTGTGCCCGCCGGTCAGGCGATTGGTCGGATCGTAGGCCACCCAGCCGGCGCCGGGAAGGAAGGCATTGAGCCAGGCATGCGTCGCCCCGGCTCCGTACACGGGCGCGGAGAAGTCCGTGTTGGCCTGCGGATCGAGCGCCGGGTCGTACAGATAGCCCGAAACGAAGCGGCAGGCGATGCCCAGCCGGCGCAGTGCCTCGATCATCAGCCAGGCATAGTCGCGACAGGTGCCGCTGCGCAGCACCAGCGTCTCGAGCGGCGACTGGGTGCCTTCGGTATCGCGCGACTGGTAGGCGAAATTGTCGCGGATGTCGTCCATCATCTCATTGAGCACGACGCGCGTATCGCGGCTGTGGTCGAGGAACCGCTTGGCCCAGGCGGCGACGATGCCCTCCGGATCCTCGGTATGCGGCCGCATGAAACCCTGCAGGTCGAGCCACTCGTCGGGCGAATGCTGCAGCGGCACATGCATCGCCCGCGGCTCGAGGGGCAGTTCGGTCTCGCGCAGGCCGAGGTGCTCGATGGTGAATCGGCAGCGGAAGGAGAGGTCGATGCCCGGTTCGGGCAGCGTCACGAAGGCAACGGAGTTGGAGAACGCATCCTGGATCCAGCGCACCGCATGCGGCAGCGAGACCTCGAGCGAATCGTCCAGCACCCGGCTGTCATGGGCGGCACGCGGCCGGAACATCAGCCGGTGTTCGCCGAAAGTGACCGGATTTGCATACCGGTACCGGGTGGTGTGCAGCACTTCGAAACGCATCGGTGGCATTCGCCCAGTCAGTCGATCACCGGCAGCAGCAACCAGCCGTCATGGCCGGGGCCGGCGTGCAGCGTGGTGCGGCCGGCAAATACCGATCGCGGCCGGTCGCGCGGGTCGTCATGCAGGAACGGCCCGCAGCCCTTCAGTTCATTCCGGAAATTGGAAAGCCGGGCGCCGGTAGACGCCTGCCATTCGTAGTCGCGGCCTCGGACCGTCAGCGCCAGCCGATGCCCGGCCGGCACCACGATCGACGTCGGCCACAGTTCGATGTCGAGCGCGACAGGCGTGCCCGGAACCAGCGGTTCGGCGCGATCGTGCCGGTGGTACGGGCGCCATGGCGTCGACAGCGCCGGATCGAGTCCTCGGTGCGACGCTCGAAGCCAGCCCTGGGCGACGGGCGTGTGCGGATCGATGGCTCCCATGAACACCACTTCCCGCAGGTCCGGGGTATACACGCGGAACACCGCGAACAGGTCGGCATCGGTAGTCGTGGAGGATACCCAGAGGCGCAAGGCGAGCGGCCCGGTGATCTCCGTTTCCTCGTCGAGCGGCGGCGCGAGAAAGGTGATGCCGTCACCGGCCGCATCGAAGGTGCAGGTTGCCGGGGACGCCGGCGGCTGTGCGCCGAGGGTACCGGCGCCGGGATCGAGATGCAGCTTCGTCCAGCGGGTACGCGCGATCGGCCATTCGCCTTCCGCGCGCTCCTCGAAGCGGTCGACGTGCCGCACCTGCAGCAGCACCGGCGGGGCGGCATCCTGGCCGTTGTCGACACCCTTCAGGAAATGGTCGAAGAAGCGCAGCTGCAGCCGTCGGCCGTAGTCGGTGTAGAAATGCGTCCAGTGCTCGAGCCCATGGGCCTCGAGCCATTTCTGCTTCGAAGCGGCGCGCAGGAAACCCTCGAAGTTGCCACGCGGATGCAGGCCCTGCCCGCCCCAGTTGGCCGCCGACAGGAAGGGCACGGTGATCTTCTCCCAGCGCGGCGACCGGGCGCGATGCCATGCGTCGTCGAACGGATGGTCGAGGATCTCGTCGCCGAAGCTGCACCGGCGGGCGGCAAGTTCGGCATCGGACAGCGTCTGGTCCCCGCACACCAGTGCGCCGGTGACCCGGCTGCGTGCGCCACGTTCGCCCAGCCCGTGCTGCACCGTCTTCACCTGCATGTCGTACCAGTTGGCCCAGAAGGTCGACAGGATGCCGCCATGGTGGGTCATGTCGCGGTAGAAGTCGGCCGCGCCCTCCCAGATGCACATCGCCGCCAGGTGCGGCGGCTGCAGCGAGGCCACATGCCACTGGTTGATGCCGAAGTAGGACACGCCGTTCAGCCCGACCCGTCCGCTCGACCAGGGCTGCACGCCGGCCCATTCGATGCAGTCGTGGAAATCGCGCGTCTCTCGAGGGGAAAACGGATCGACGAACCCGGGCGAACGACCGGCGCCGCGTGAATCGACGCGCACGCAGGCATAGCCTTCCGGCACCCATTTCTCGGGGTCGACCACCTCCCAGTTCTGGTAGCGGTTGCTCGATCCGTACGCGACATCCGGATGCTCCGCGACCATGCGCTGCCATGCGCTGGGATAGCCGTCCTGGAACGCAAGGCCCTTGGCATAGGGGCCATAGGTCAGCAGCACCGGGAAACGCCCTTCCCCGACGGGACGGAACACGTCGGCGCGCAGCACGACGCCATCGTCCATGGCGATGGGCACGTCGAACGCGCACAGCATGCCATCCCGGACGACCGGTTCCCCGGCAGCCATGGAGACCTGCCCTGCGCCACCGGTCTGCGCCGGTCCCGTGCGCCCTGTCATCGTCGTCTTCCCCCTGCCGTGCGTACCACCTAAATTGACGCCGGCCGCAAGCGGTGTCAAGTTCGCGGTCTTTCATCTCCGGAGGCGCCACGTTGAAGATCGGAATACTGGGTATCGGCCGCATGGGCGCGGCCATGGCAACCCGCCTGCTCGGCCTCGGCCATGAGGTGATCGTATGGAACCGCTCGCCGGAGAAGGCGCAGGCCCTCGCTGCGGCGGGCGCCCAGGTGGCGGCGACCCCGCGCGCGCTGGCCGAGGCGAGCGAGGCGATCCTCAGCATCGTCGCCGATGCGAAGGCGGTCGAGGCGACCTATTTCGGCCCGTCCGGTGCCGCCACTGGCAGCCTCGCCGGCAAGCTGGTGATCGAGATGAGCACGCTGCGGCCCGAGACGCAGCGCAGCCTGGCCGCCCGGCTGAAGGCGCTGGGTGCCGCGATGATCGAATGCCCGGTCGGCGGCACCACCGGTCCGGCCCGCGACGGCAAGCTGCTCGGCTTCGCCGGCGGCAGCCCCGAGGACTTCGCGCGCGCGAAACCGCTGCTCGACCAGTTGTGCCGGCGCGTCGAGCACATCGGCCCGGCCGGCGCCGGCGCCAGCATGAAGCTGGCGATCAACCTGCCACTGCTGGTCTACTGGCAGGCGCTGGGCGAGGCGCTGACGCTGATCAAGCCGCTCGGACTCGATCCGGCACGCATCATGGACATCCTCGCCGACACCTCGGGCGGGCCGAACGTGCTGAAGGTGCGCGGCGGCATGATCGCGCGGTCGCTCGAAGGCGGCGACACCGGGCCGGTGACCTTCGATGTCGACCTGATCCGCAAGGACCTGCAGACGATGATCGACGAGGCGGCCTCGCTGGGCTCGACACTGCCGGTGACGCAGCGTGCGCTCGACATGTTCGACGAGGCGTCGAAGGAAGGCATGGGCGCGGCCGACGCGGTCGCGCTGCCGGCGCGCTGGCTGAAACGGAACGGTTGAACACCCCATAACGACAGCCCGCACCGGGCAACGAGGAGACAGGCGATGCTGATCGTCGATTCGCAGGTACACATCTGGGGCGCGGACACCCCCGAACGCCCCTGGCCGAAACGTGCGGAAGCGCAGCGGCCGATCCCGCTCGACCACACCGACCTGCTGCGCGAGATGGACGAGGCGGGCGTCGACCGGGTGGTCATCGTGCCGCCGTCGTGGGAAGGCGACCGCAACGACCTGGCGATCGCCGCGCACCTCGCGCATCCGACCCGGTTCGCGACCATGGGCCGCATCGATCCCCAGGACCCTGCCGCGCGCGGTTCGCTCGCCGCCTGGCGCAGGCAGCCGGGCATGCTCGGCCTGCGCTTCACGTTCCACCTGCCGATGCTCGAAGCGCTGCTGACCGAAGGCCACATGGACTGGGTCTGGGGCGAGGCCGAGAAGGCCGGCGTACCGATCTACGTGCTGGTGCCGCACCGGCTGGTGCCCGAGATCGGCAAGGTGGCCGAGCGCTATCCCGGGCTGCGGCTGGTGATGGACCACATGGGGCTCAACAGCAAGCAGCGCGATGCCGAGGCGTTCGCCGATTTCGACAAGCTGCTGGCGATCGCGAAGCAGCCGAACGTCGCCGCCAAGGCGAGCGCCCTGCCCTGCTACACCAATGACAGCTATCCATACCGGTCGCTGCACGGCTATCTGCAGCGCGCCTATGACGCGTTCGGCCCGAAGCGTCTGTTCTGGGGCACCGACCTGTCGCGCTCACCGATTCCCTATCGACAGCATGTGACGATGTACACCGAAGAGATCCCCTGGCTGTCGGCGTCCGACAAGGAGTGGATCATGGGCCGCGGCGTCTGCGAATGGATCGGCTGGCCGGTGACCTGACCGGGCGCTGCATCTCCAAACGCCTGCCGCCTCTCATGCAGACGACAGACGAAAAAAAAGCCCCGCAGACCGCGGGGCTTTTTTTGCAGCACGCCGGCAGGATCAGACGCTGGCCTTGCGACGGCGCGAGAAGCCGACGAGGCCGAGCAGGCCGGTGCCGAGCAGCCAGGCGGCGGCCGGGACCGGCACCACCGACGCGGCCGGCTCGTCGAAACCGACGGTGAAGCCGTAGTAGCTCTCGAAGATCGGGTTGGTCCACGAGATGCTCTCGAACGTGCCATAGAAGATCACGGAACCGTTGCGCTCGCCGGTGCCGCCGACCACGTTGCCGGCGACCGTGATCGGGATGCCGTTGTATTCCTGCGAACCACCACCGGCGACGAAGGTCGGCGTCTGGTCGAAGGTGAAGTTCGCGCTGTTGCCCGGCTGGCCGAGGCTCCAGATCGCGAACACCGGGTTGAGCACCGCCTGCGAGAAGGTGATCGTGTTCAGCGGCGCGTTGCTGCCGCCGGTCAGCGTGCGGATCGCCGAACCGGCAACCGGCGCATTGCCGATCACCGCACCGTCGGCCCAGGTGGAAACCGGCAGCCAGTTACGCGCGTCGATATCGAGGTTGCCTGCCTGGCCGGCGAACGAGATGCCCACGGAACCGGCCGTGGCTGCGGTCGTCGAGGTCCAGGTGGCCCAGGTGATGGTCGCCGAAAGGGCCGGGGTTGCGCACAGCGCGAGCGCTGCCGAGACGGATGCCAGCTTGATCAGTGAAGCAGTGCTCATGGTGTTCTCCTGGGGATTGGGGCCGGCGGTATCGCTGGGGCCAAGAAATGCGGCTGCCGAACAGGTCGATGCAGTTGCAGTGTGTTCGCTGCCCTTGTTCCTGTCGGTGAGATAAACATCGATGTTGCCGTGACGTATGCACGCGCGACCCCGTAAGCAACCCGGCCCGAGCGGCCGTCACTGCGCAGGGCGCGTCCCTCTTGTCCGGCCCGAGGTCGGCCTGAGCTCGATCCAGTGCAGCGAACGTGCGAGCAGGCATGGCTCGATCTCGCGCCGGCACAGCAGGTGCTGTACTGCAGGCTGGATGCCGGTCGCGCCTGCGGCTCGGCCACCGCGAGGCACCCAGCCGGGTTGCTCGGCCACGTGCCCGACGGCCGCTTCGAGGTAGCGGTCGTCCGCCAGCACTGCCGTACGCACGCGCACGATCCGCGCGGGCCGGACCACGGGCCCCTGTGACGCGAGTGCCAGCCGGGCATCGATGATGCCCACCTCGACCGTGTTGTCTATCGACGAGTCGGTCGCCATGGCCAGCAGGTGGTGGAGGTACTCGCTGTCGAACCAGAACTGATGCTCGCATGCGACTGGCGCGCGCGGCGTGTCGACGGACGAATCGACGGATTCGTCTACGGGTTCGATGGCGAACAGGGTCAGCGGCCTGCGCAATTGCACGACCGTATAATCACCGTCATGGAAAGTCAGCTTGAGCGTCTGATCGATGTCGAGCATGGATGCTTCCGAGAACCCGTTCCTGCGTGTCCGCGCGCGCATCGCCCGTCGCTGGGTGAACGCATGCAATCCGGACTATCCGGTTCCGACTTTGCGAGAATCCGCCAGGAAATTCCGGTCGGCCTCGCGCCTGCGCCAGACGAGGCAACAAGGGAAGAGGAGGACGCAGTTTAACCAAGTGGCGAACGCTCCGGTATCGCCCAATTGCGGTATGACGGATCTGTTCCAGCATGCGATAAATCGCCCGGCAGAGTGACTCGTCCTCTGCCTCGTCGTTTGCATGTCCGCCAATCGACATACAAGAGTTCCTGGCCGCGCAGATGCCGAATCCCGCCACCATTGTCGACGCCCGGATGCCGATTGCAGGCACCCTCGGCACTGCCGTGCGTGAACGGATTGCACAGACCATCCTCGACCATCTGATCCATCCGCTGCTGGTGGTCTCGGCCGACGGTACGGTCGTGCACAGCAACTTCGCCGGATACCAGTTCATCGCGGGCCGGCACGGCCTGCAGGTCAGGGACGGCAGACTCACCACGACGCGGCGTGGCGAGAAAGGCGCGCTGGCCGAGCTGTTGATCGCCCTGTCGGATCCGGCCGCCCGGCCTGCACAGCCTGGCGTGCTGACCCTGCCGTCGCGCCAGGGACGAAACCCGAAAGTGATGCTGCTGATGCCGATGCGGCCGACCGGCGCACCCTCCCTGAAGGCCGCGAAGATGCCGGAACGACTGGTGCTGATCGCAGTCATCGATCCCCCACACCGCCTGCTGCCGGACGAGCATCTGGTGCGCAGCGTCTACGGCCTGTCGGCCGCGGAGACCCGTATCGCGCTGAAGATCGCCGCTGGCAAATCGTTGTCGCAGATCGCGCTGGAAAGCCGCACCAGCCTGCACACCGTGCGCACGCAGTTGAAGGCGATCTTCGCCAAGACCGGCACATCGCGCCAGGCGCAGCTCGCGCTCACCCTGTCGGCACTCGCGCCGGCGATGCTGATGGCGGTGACCTGAACGGCGCGGACCTGACCGGCGACCGGCCGCTGCTTCAGGGCCTGCTGTCGAGGAATCGGTACCAGTGGAACAGCGCCCGCTGCGGCAGGCGCATCAGGCGGTGCAGCGGGAACGGCCGCACCGGATGGCCCGCCGCTTCGATCACCGGCGCGGTGGCATCGCCCGCGATGCGCGCCGCGATCAGCCGGCCGGCATACAGCGACAGAGAAACGCCGCTGCCCTGGTAGCCGACGGCATAGTGGACGGTCGGGTCGTCTTCAGCCTGGCGAATGCGCGGCAGGAAGTCCCGCGTGAACGCCACCCAGCCATGCCAGTCGTGTTCGATCTCGATGCCGTCCAGCGTCGGATACTTGGCGGTCAGTTCGCGGTAGAGGTACTGACGGTGGCTGGCGGTGCGCCCGGGCGTGTCCGAGATCAGCCCGCGCCCGCCGAACAGGATGCGCTGGTCGGGCAGGCGCCGCCAGTAGAAGGTGAGTTTGCGCGCATCGGTCAGCACGTCGCCGGTCACGAAGTTCGCGCCGGCCACGTCGGCATCGGTCATCGGTCGGGTGACGATGATGTGCGACAGGATAGGCATCATCGCCGCACGCAGGTCGGCATGAAGGCCCGGCGGCGTGTAGCCGTTGGTTCCGATGACCACCTTCGCCGCGCGCACCGTTCCGTGCGGCGTCGACAGCAGGTGCGTGGCACCTTCCTTGCGCCAGCCGATCACCGGGCTCGACGAATGCACGGTGGCTCCCGCTGCGCGCGCCATGCGCAGCACGCCGGCCGCGAGCTTCATCGGATGCAACGCGATGGCGTCCGGGATGCGCAGCGCGCCCCAGGAATGGGCACCGCCCAGGTGATCGCGCTGCAGCGTGCGCGCATCGATGAACTCGGCGGGATACTGCAGTTCGCGCTGCATGAGCCGCGCTTCGGCCTCGAGCGCCGCCGCCCGCCCGGGCTTGGGCGCCACCTTCAGGTAACCCGTCTCCGACGCATCGCAGTCGATGCCTCCGTCGCGGATCATCGCGCGCACGTTGTCGAGCGAGGCTCGGGTATGCGCGAAAAGGGCCTTCGCACCGGCCATGCCGAAACGCGCCACCATGTCGCTGAACGACAACCGACCGAACGCCATGCGCGCAAAGCCGCCATTGCGACCACTGCAGCCCCAGCCTGGACGGTTCGCTTCGAGCACCACCACCCGATGGCCGCGTCGCGCCAGGTGCAGCGCCGTCGACAGGCCGGTGTAACCGCCACCGATCACCGCCACGTCGGTATCGAGCGCAGGCGGCGCCGGCCCGTCGTCCGGGGGCAGCGCGCCTGCGGTCGACAGCCAGTACGACGGCGGGTGTGCGAGGCCGGTACCCGGGCTGTCGGCGAAGATCGGGTCGTAGGGCTTCGTGCTCAGGGCAACCGACCGGCCTCGCGCCGCGCCTCGTAGGTCTTGCAGTGGGTATACGCGATCAGGTGCAGCCGGTCGTCCAGGCCATGGGCGCGGCACTGCTCGAGCATGAAGCCGAGGATATGGTCGGCCTCGATCGGCCCGCCGCGCTCGATGTCGCGCGCCATCGACGCGCTGTATGCCGCGTCGCGATTGGAGAACAATGCGCGGAACTCGTCGATGAAGCCCTGCTTCGGCGCGCAGCCGGCCCGGGTCGCGATCTCGATGTTCAGGTCGAAGAACTCGTTCAGCAGCCGCGTGCCCTCGGGCGTGCGCGCGATCTCGCCGACGCTGCCGCGCATCAGGCAGGTCATGCCCGCCACCGTGGACAGGTGCACCAGCTTGATCCACAGGTCATGGCGGATGTTCGAGGAGACGGTCGCCACGACCGACGTACGGTCGAACAATGCCTTCAGCTGCGCGATGCGATCGGATGCGCGGCCATCGAGTTCACCGAAGGTGATGAATCGCCAGTCGCTCAGGTGCTTGACCACCCCCTCCGGCGTCAGCGTGGCCTGGATCTTCGCCAGCCCGCCGATCACCCGCTGCTCGCCGAACTCGGCCACCAGCCGGTCGATGTGTGCATAGCCGTTGAGCAACGGCAGGATCGCCGTCTGCGGCCCGATCGCCGGGCGCACGGCCTCGATCGCGGCATCGAGATCGTAGGCCTTGCTGGTCAGCAGCACGAGGTCATAGGCCTGCGCCGGATCGACGGCGGTCACTGCATCGACCTTCAGCCGCGCATCGCCGAAGGCCGGGCTGTCGATCACCAGGCCATCGCGCGCGATCTGCGCCAGGCGACGCTCACGCACCAGGAAGGTGACATCGGCACCGGCTTCGACCAGCCGCCCGCCGTAGTAGCCGCCGATCGCGCCGGCACCCAACACGAATATCTTCACGCTGTTCGCTCCGTGGTCCGCCCTGCCGTCCCGGCTCGACTCGTGGCCGGGGATGCGGCGCAGGCCGCAGCCCCGATGTTACGGCGTCCGGGGCCTCGGTGCCCGGCGGCTCGAGCGTCTCGGGCGTCTGACGGCTCAGGCCAGCTTGCCCGTCGTGATCCGCTCGGCCTTGCGCGCCGCCCAGTACTCGGGCGAGGACTTGGATTGCGCCAGCGCATCCGCGGTCTCGAAACCGGGCGCCATCGAACCATCCGTGCCGGCGAGGTACTGATGATGCTCGATGTTCAGCATGCGCAGCCAGCTCTGCTGGCCGTAGGTCAGCCCGATCGCGCAGCCCAGTTCGACCAGTTGCGGCTCGTCGAAGTTCGCGTGCATGCGGTCCCAGAAGGCGTCATCGGTATCGAGCCGCCAGACGATCGCCTCGGCGTAGGCCAGCGCCGCCTTCTGCCGCGCATCGTACTTCGTCGATTTCTCGAAGTTGATCAGGTCGTCGTACTTGGCTTCGGTGAGGCCCTCGGCCGCGCCCTTGATCGAGCGCTGGTTGCCACAGAACTCGCAGATGACCGACCGCGACACGTAGACCCGGCAGAGCTCCTTGATCGCATGCTCGACCACGCCGTTGCGAAAGATCTTTTCCCACGAGTCGGCGAAGAACCAGAAGCAGTCTGGCACGTGCGCGCGCACGGCCGAGCTCTCGGGCCTCGGCGTTCCGTCGCGTGCGCAACGCTCGAGTTCCCCGCGCATGCGCGGGTCTTCGATCTGGTCGAACGGCACATAACTGATGCGTTGCTTCTTCATGTCGGCCTCCCCGGGCAGCAATCGCCGGCGCGTACAATCGCACCGTGGAAATCCGGAACGTATTCCCGAGTTATCTCAATGTCAAGACATCAGGCTGATGACGCCGTAGGCCGGTTCGTCGCCCAGTGGCGATCGAGCCGTGACGACCTCGACCCGGCACCCACCGAGGTGATCGGGCGCATCACCCGGCTCGCGCGCATCTTCCAGCGGCGGGCGGACGGCTGGCTCGCCGAGTTCGACCTGACCTGGGAGACCTTCGCGGTGCTCGGCGCACTGCTGCGCCAGGGACCTCCCTACCGGCTGACGCCAACGGCGCTCTACCGGCAGGCCCTGCTGACCTCGGGCGCGATCACCAACCGCATCGCGCGCGCCGAGGCGATGGGCTGGGTCACCCGCGAACCCGATCCGCTCGATGCGCGATCGAGCGCGGTCCGCCTCACGCCACAGGGACTGAAGCTCGCCAACAAGGTGATCGAACGACATTTCGCCGAGCAGGCGCGGCTGCTGGACGTGTTGAGCGAGGCCGAGCGCAGCACGCTCGCACGCCTGCTGTCGCAGCTCGCGGCAGGGCATGAGCGGGAACCGGAAACCGCTGCCGCGAGCATCCGGAAAGGAAGACGCCGATGAACACCGTACGCCCGCTGCTGCGCCTCTTCTGGCTGCTGGTCGCCGCCTGCGTAGTGGCACCCTCTGCGCTCGCCCAGCAGCAACCGGTCGGGCGTGTCGAACAGGCGGCAGGACTCTCCTGGGCGATTCCGCCGGGCGCGGCGGAGCGCTCGCTCGCCCGCGGCGACTCGATCTTCGAAGGCGAATCGATCGTCACCGCCAGCGACGGCGAACTGCTGATCCGCATGGTCGACGATGCGGTGATCGCGGTTCGTGCGAACACGCGGTTCACGGTCAGCCGCTACCAGTTCGCGGGACGCGAGCGCGTGAAGGAATCATCGAGCCTGCTGTCGATCACCCGCGGCGCACTGCGCACGGTGACCGGCCTGATCGGACGCCAGAACCCGCGGGGTTTCCAGGTCGGCACCTCGACTGCGACCATCGGCGTGCGCGGCACCGACTTCGAGACCGTGGTGCTCGAGGAAGACACGCCGGAAGCCGCCGCCGGCACCTACCAGCAGGTCACCTCGGGCGCCACCGTGGTCACCGACCTGAAGAGCGGCCAGACCCTCGAAGTCAGCGCCGGACAGGTCGCCTTTGCTGCGCTGAACATCGCGGCCACCGCGCAGGGGCTGGGACTGCTGAAGAACGTCCCCGCCGTGTTCCGCCCCGGACGCTACGACAACCTGCTGCAGGCTGCAGCCGACCTGCTGCAGCAGCAGTTGCTGAAGCAGGTGCCGGGAAACCTCAGGCAATTCGTGCCCAACCTGCCGGGGTTGTTCCGCTAGCGGCGCTCAGCCACCGTCGACAACGAGTTCCCGGCGCACGCCGCGCACGTCCATCTCGTATTCGAGGTCGACCACCGGCGGGCGTACCCAGTGCCAGGTCAGGCCGGCACGCATCGCACCGCGCCGCGCGAGTTCCGCCGCCAGGAACGGGTGCGGATCGTGGATCGTGTAGAGCTGGGCGCCGGTGGTGTCCGGCCAGGCGAAGCCGAGCGACGCCATCCGGCGCTCCATCTCGCCGAGCACCCAGCGCGCCTTCTCGAGGATGGCGTCGGGCGAGGTCTCGCCGCGGCGGACGATATGGCTCTCGTAGTGGCCCTTGCCTTCCGGGGCCTCGGCGCTGCCGGCCACGACGAAGGTCGGCGGCGCATCGGCCGAAGGGACCGTGTACGAGAAGGCAAACAGGCTCGGCACCGCCGGCTTGTCGAGCTCGGGACAGACGTTGCTGCGTGCGACCGGGTTCACCCCATCGCGGATCAGGCCCCAGCGTTCGAGCGTCCCGACGTAATCGCGGTTGAACGAGACGAACCCCTCTTCGGTGAACGGCGCGGGCGAGCGCAGCTCGCACTGGCAGAAGGCGAGCGGCGAACGGCCGACCGAGGCGAGGTGGCGCTCGATGGCCGCGAAACCTTCGGCCAGCGGCATCGGCCGCAGGAAACGGGCGCGCACGATCTCGAAGCCGGGCTCGGCGGCGACACCCGCCGAATACTGGAACGGGCCGGGGACGAAGCGATAACCCCCGGGTGTGAAACGCGGCAACGACTCGGACACGTATGGTCTCCCTGCAGGATGGATCACGCATGGTAGCCGCTGCCGATCGCGGCCGCATGTCAGCGAGCGACCAGGCGCGAGGCCGACGGCGAGGTTGAACAATCCAGGGACGCCATGTTTGCGTGTCGTGACTGCGACAATTTCTCAACGGAGGAGATTCCAGTGGACCGTCCGCACATTTCCGGAATTCGCATCGCCCTCGCCAGCGCCGCCCTCGTCTGTTCCACGGCCGTCGCTCCTGCACTGGCGGATCCCTATCGGTTCTCCGCCAGTGGCGTATTCGATGCGCTGGCACCGCTTTCCGGCTTCTCCGCGCCGAGCGCGACCTGGTCGGTCTCCTTCCTGTTCAACGCCAATCCGCCCCTGTTCCCGGACCCGGGCTTCTCGTTCGCAGCCAATTTCTCGAACGCCGACATCCGCGTCAATGGTGCGCCCATCCTCCTCGTGCCCACCCTGTTCGGCGTCTACAACGCAGGGAACAGCGGCGGGATGGACATGTTCTTCGGGGACACCGCGAACGGCTCGAATGCGATCGAGTTCTTCGGTCCGCAGGTCTACACCGGAAGCGAACAGGCGCCGACGATCGTGCCCGGCGTGTACATGACTTCCGCCACAGGCCCCTCGATCACCGGGTTCAGCGTGGTGATCGATGGCACGCGCACGAACCAGGGGGCGGCGGAGTTCACCATCACCGCCATCCCGTTGCCGCCGACCCTGCTGCTCGGAATGGCCGGCTTCGCACTGCCGGCCGGGGCGGGGCTGCGACGGCGCGCGGGCTGACAAGCCAGGCACATCGACCGTCGCGGGCAAACGCCAGCCGTCCCGCGACGGCGCGCGACGGTCAGGCTTCCCGGCGCCGTATCGTGAACAACAGGTAGCGCTTCTCGCGCCGGAACACTTCCGGATCGAGCGTATCGAGCCGCACGCCGTCGAGCTTCGCCTTCAGCGTGTCCCCGAACAGGTAGCCGAGCAGCCGCTTCTTCAGGAACAGCTTGTCGGCGCCGAAGCGCACCATCGGCAGCGCGAAGCGGGTCGCCAGCATGCGCCCGTAGGCCAGGCTGGGCACCACGTTTTCGGTGACGTCCACCCGTTCGGTGATTTCCAGCCCGTGCCGCGCGAGGGCCGCTTCGAAATCGGACAACACGTGCCCTGACCTGTTCTTCGCACCCGGCTGCAGGCGGTAGTAGTCGATGATGATCCAGCGTCCACCTGGCGCGAGCAGTGCGGCGATCTTCGCCAGTCCCTGGTCGAGGTCGATGTACTGGAACGATTCGGCGTTGATCACCGCGTCGAACTTCGGATCGACCGCCGCGGCATCGACCTGCTCGAACGGGCTTTCGATCAGCGGGATGTGCGGCCAGCCGGCGCGGATATGCTGCGCATGGGCCCGGTTCGGCGTGACCCCGGTCGGTTTCGCGCCGGCCCGGTCGAGGCGGTTGAGCAGCCCGCCCATGCCGCAACCGACATCGAGCACGCGTTCGCCGGGCCTGACCCGGTCGACCAGCAGCGACGCATAGTCGTCCATCGCACGGCTGACGTCGGCCAGGCTGATCTCTTCTGCCGACGCGGGAATCTCGCGGAAGTAGCCGTAGTGCAGGAAGTTGTTGCCGAAGATCGCGCCGTACAGTTCCAGCTCGAGGTCTTCCGCCGGATCCCAGACGGAACGATCGGCGCGGTGCTCGCGCATGTAGCGCAGCAGGGCCGGCAGGTTGAGCAGCCGGCCCGCGATGCGCCCGATCATCAGACCAGGGCTTTCGCGATCTGGTCCTTCGTCAACGGCAGGTCGCGCACGCGGACACCGATCGCATGCGCCAGCGCGTTGGCGATAGCCGCGCCCGTCGGGCCCTGCGCGGCTTCGCCGGCACCGAGCGACTTCTGGTCGGGCCGGTCGATCAGCACCACGTCGACTTCAGGCACTTCGTCGAAGCGCAGGATCGGGTAGTCGTCCCAGGTCATGCAGCGAACACCGGACGGATCGAACGGCACCGCCTCCTTCAGCGTCCACGACACCGCCTGGATCACGCCGCCTTCGGTCTGGTTGATGATGCCGTCCGGGTTGATCGCCAGTCCGGCCTCGACCGCAGCCACGCAGCGGGTGACGCGCAGTTCTTCCTCGATCGACACCTCGGCCACCACCGCACAGTACGACTGCTTGTTCTTGTACTGGGCGAATGCGATGCCCATGCCGGTGCTGCCGTCGGAGGCCTTGCGCGACTTCCATCCGGCACGGTCGGCCGCGGCCTCGATCACGGCGCGCGCGCGCGGGTCCTTCATGTGGCGCAGCCGGTACTCGACCGGATCGACGCCCGCCGCCTCGGCGAGTTCATCCATGAATGTCTCGATGGCGAACACGTTGGCGAAGGCGCCGAGCGAGCGCAGCGCGGACACCCGCACCGGCATCTCGGTGATGAAGTGGTGGATCACCTTCGAATTGGGCAGGTCGTACAGCGGCACCGCGTTGCGGTCGCTGCCACCACCACCGGCCAGCGGGATCATCCGCGGCGGCGGCTTGGGCAGCGGGTCGGCCAGGTGCCAGCCGGCCATCAGCCAGGTGCCTTCCGGCTGCCGGCCCGGCCGCGTGCTCTGCGTGTTGCTCCACAGTTCATGCGTCCAGTCGACGATGTTGCCGGCGGCATCGAGCGAGGCGCTGACCTCGACGCTCATCGCCGGACCGAAGGGCTCCCACTGGAACTCGTCCTCGCGCGACCACTGCAGCTTGACCGGACGGCCGGGTACCGCGCGCGCGACCAGCGCCGCGTCGAGCGCCGCGTCGTCGGCGCCGTTGTGGCCGTAGCAGCCCGCACCTTCGGCATGGTGCACGGTGATCTCCGCCTCGGGCATGCGCAGCGACTTGGACAGGTCGACGCGCAGCGGGAAGATGCCCTGGCTGTGCGTCCAGATCTCGGGCTTGCCGTCGTTCCAGACCGCCACCGCGCAGGACGGTCCGATCGATGCATGCGCAATGTACGGCTTGGTGAACGACGACTTCATCGTCTTCGCGGCCTTCGCCTTCGCCGCGTCGTCGGTCTTCTCGTGCACGACGTGCACGGTCTTGGGCAGCGTCTTCAGGTGGTCGTACACGGCGCCCTGCGTCGGCAGGTTCGTGCGGTCGTCCCACTTCGCGCGGTTGCGCAGTGCCCGCGCGGCGCGGATCGCCTGCTCTTCCTTGACGCAGATCACCGCCAGGAAGCTGCCATCGCGCACCACCTCGACCAGCCCGGGCATCGCGCGCAGGCCGGCCTCGTCGTCGATCGACAGCAGGCGTGCGTCATAGCTCGGCGGGCGCACCACGCGACCATGCAGCATGCCGGGCAGCACCATGTCGTGCACGTAGCTCGGCTTGCCGGTGACCTTGGCCGGGATGTCCAGCCGCGGCACGTCGGTGCCGATCAGCCGGAAGTCTTCGACCGCCTTGGGCGGGAACTCGGCCGTGGCCGAACGGTTGAACATGCCCGGCTCGAGCAGTTCCCAGTAGGTGATGCTGCTGCCGTCGCTGGCCGCGCTGATCACGCCGTCGTCGACGGTCAGGCGCTCTGCACTCACGCCGAGCTTCTGCGCCGCCTTCTGCAGCAGCGTGCCGCGGATCTCGGCGCAGACATAGCGGATCGCGATGCCGCTGTGCTCGATCGACAGGCTGCTCGAGGTCATCTCCTCGTTCGGCGAGGTGTCGGTGCCGGCCGGGCGCATCACGATGCGCGACAGCGACACATCGAGCTCGTCGGCGGCGATCTGCGCCAGCGCGGTGGAGATGCCCTGGCCGATGTCGACCTTGCCAGGCGACACGGTGACGGAATGCGACGCCGGGCCGGTGTTGCCGGGGACCAGCCGCACCCACTTGTCGAGGACGGGATTGACCGAGAGGCTGCCGGGCAGCGGGGAGGAATCGTTGGTACGCGACATCGTTCGTGACCTCGTGTGGGGTTCAGGCAGCCATCGCCGCGGCGGCGCGCTCGACGGCGCGGATGATCCGCGCATGGGTACCGCAGCGGCACAGGTTGTCGCGCAGGGCTGCGGTGATCTCGGCCCGGGTCGGCTTCGGATTGCTGTCGAGCAGCGCCTTCGCGCTCATCACGATGCCGGTCACGCAATAGCCGCACTGTGCGGCCTGCTCATCGATGAAGGCCTGCTGCAGCGGATGCGGTGCCTCGACCGTGCCCAGCCCTTCGATCGTGGTGATCGACCTGCCCGCGAAGTCGGACACCGGCACGTTGCACGACTGCACCGGCTTGCCGTCGACCAGCACCGTGCAGGCGCCGCACTGGCCCTGTCCGCAGCCGTAGCGCGCGCCCTTGAGCGACAGGTCGTTGCGCAGGATGTAGAGCAGCGGGGTTTCCGGGTCGCACTGTACCGTGTGCGCGCCGCCGTTGACGGTGAGCGTCAGCGTCTTGTCGGTCATGTCGATTCCATCCGTAGGTGATGCGGTCGTGGAGCGGTGGAGCAGGAGCCGGAGCGCCTAGGCGCGGCCGGCCAGTTGCAGCAATTGTCGGTAAAGCGGGTCGGGTATGTCGACCCCCTCGACAGCCGCGCGCGCGCGCGCGGCGTGCCGGCGGTCTCCGGGCAGGCGCACGCCGGGGTCGGCCAGCATCGCGGCGATCAGCGCCTCGACCCGCTCGAAGTACACCGCGCTGCCGGCGGTGGAGCCCGGGTCGATGGCGATCAGCGTATGCCCGATGCGCGGCTTGTTGCCGGGCTCGAAGTAGGAGTCGTTCTCGAACGCGAGTGCCGCGCCGGTCAGCCCGCAGCACAGCAGCTCGACCATCATCGCCAGCATCGCGCCCTTGGCGCCGCCGATCGCGAACAGGCTGCCGGTGAGTGCCGCCTTCGCATCGGTGGTCGGGTTGCCATCCTTGTCCACCGCCCAGCCTTCCGGGATCGGACGGCCTTCCTTTGCCGCGATCATGATCTTGCCGCGGGTCACCTCGGTCAGCGACAGGTCGATCAGCACCGGCGGCTTCGATGCGCGCGGGAACGCGGCGGCGATCGGATTGGTGCCGAACACCGGCCGGCGACCGCCCCAGGCATTGATCGCGCCCGGCGAGTTGGTCAGCGCGAGACCGATCATGCCGGCCGCGGCGATCGGCTCCAGGTGGTAGACCGCTGCGCCGTAATGATGGCTGTTGGTGAGAGCGACCAGCGAGATGCCATGGGTCCGCGCCCTGGAGATCGCCTCGGCGACCGCCAGCTCGCAGGCCTGGTAGGCGAGCCCGCCGCGCACGTCGATCAGGCAGCTGCCGCCCCGTTCATGGACGACGGCCGGCAGGGCGCTGCCGTCCACGCGCGCGGTCGACAGGTGGTCCACGTACAACGGAATGCGCGACACGCCATGGGTGGCGAGGTCGTCGCGATCGGCGGCGACCAGTGCGCGGGCGGTCGCGGCGGCCTGTGCCGGCGCTGCGCCGGCCCCGGCCAGCGTGGCGGCGGCGAGTTCGGTCAGTTGATCAAGGGCGATACGGGGCATCGGCGGTCCATGTGCGAATGGCGCCGGGAAGGCGGCGCGCAAAACGGCAAGTGTAATGGCTGGAAGGGGGAATTGCAGTGTGCCCGTGCTAGACTCGCGGGTTTTTGCCGGTGCAACCAGCACCGCTGCCGTGCGGGGCTGCGTGTATCAGGCCTCCTCGCACGACGCTTCCGACGCCGCCACGAGCGGTGCGGACCTCCTCGCTCACCGAACGGACGCCACCCCTCATGTCCCGCGCGCTCAGAAACATCGCGATCATCGCCCACGTCGACCACGGCAAGACCACGCTGGTCGACAAAATGCTCCGCCAGTCGGGCACGTTTGCCGCACACGAGAAGATGACCGAACGGGTCATGGACTCGAACGACCTCGAGAAGGAACGCGGCATCACCATCCTGGCGAAGAACTGCGCGCTCGACTTCGACGGCGTCCATATCAACATCGTCGACACCCCCGGCCATGCCGACTTCGGCGGCGAAGTGGAACGCGTACTCGGCATGGTCGATGGCGTGCTGCTGCTGGTCGATGCGGTCGAAGGCCCGATGCCGCAGACGCGCTTCGTCACCAAGAAGGCGCTGGCACTCGGCCTGAAGCCGATCGTGGTGGTGAACAAGGTCGATCGCGACGGTGCCCGCCCGGACTGGGTGGTCGACCACACGTTCGACCTGTTCGACAAGCTGGGTGCAACCGAGGAACAGCTCGACTTCCCGGTCGTCTATGCCTCCGCGCTGCAGGGCTGGGCAACGCTCGACTGGAAGACGCCGGGCAGCGACCTGCGCCCGCTGCTGCAGACCGTGCTCGAGCGCGTGCCCGCGCCGCCGATGGAAGACACCGAAGGCCCGTTCCAGCTGCAGATCAGCGCGCTCGACTACTCGAGCTACGTCGGCCGCATCGGCGTCGGCCGCATCAAGCGCGGCAAGCTGCGCCCGGCGATGGACGTCGCGGTGCTCTACGGCGATACCGCCCAGCGCAAGGCACGCGTCAACCAGGTGCTCGGCTTCCAGGGCCTGGAGCGGATACAGATGACCGAAGCGATGGCCGGCGACATCGTGCTCGTCTCGGGCATCGAGGAACTGGCCATCGGCTCCACGCTGACCGATGTCGAGCATCCGGAAGGGCTCGTCCCGCTGAAGGTGGACGAGCCGACGCTGACCATGAACTTCATGGTCAACACCTCGCCGCTCGCCGGCACCGAAGGCAAGTTCGTGACCAGCCGCCAGATCCGCGAGCGGCTCACCAAGGAACTGCTGACCAACATGGCGCTGCGCGTCGAGGAGACCGGCGACACCGACGTGTTCGCGGTGTCTGGCCGCGGCGAACTGCACCTGACCATCCTGATCGAGAACATGCGCCGCGAAGGCTATGAGCTCGCGGTCGGTCGCCCGCGCGTGATCACCCGTGTCGTCGACGGCGTCACCTGCGAGCCGTACGAAATGCTGACCGTCGATGTCGAAGACGCGCACCAGGGCGGCGTGATGGAGGCCCTCGGCCAGCGCCGCGCCGACCTGCAGGACATGGTGCCGGACGGCCGCGGCCGCGTTCGCCTCGAGTACCGCGTGCCGGCCCGTGGCCTGATCGGCTTCCAGGGCGAGTTCATGAACCTGACCCGCGGCACCGGCCTGATGAGCCATGTGTTCGACGACTATGCGCCGACCAAGGGTGACATGGCCGGACGTCGCAACGGCGTGCTGATCTCGCAGGACACCGGCGACTCGGTGGCCTTCGCCCTGTGGAACCTGCAGGAGCGCGGGCGCATGTTCGTGAGCCCGGGCGAGAAGCTGTACGAAGGCATGATCATCGGCATCCATTCGCGCGACAACGACCTGGTGGTCAACCCGCTGAAGGGCAAGAAACTGACCAACGTGCGCGCCTCGGGCACCGACGAGGCGATCGTGCTGGTGCCGCCGATCAAGCTCACGCTCGAATATGCGGTCGAGTTCATCGAGGACGACGAACTGGTCGAAGTCACGCCGAAGTCGATCCGGGTGCGCAAGCGCCACCTGCTCGAGAACGAGCGCAAGCGCGCGAAGTCGAAGTCGGGGTCCGAAGTACCGGCCTGATTGCGACTGCGGAAATGTTGAATTACGGACATCCGTTCCTCATCGGAAGTCCGACCGCAGACTGCTTGTAGGTCACTCTCTGGACCGGCGGGAACCAACCTGCGGCAGCCGGGGTCTATCGAGGCAGAGGCATCTGCCTCGATACGTGGAGGAGCCACGCCATGACCCCTATCGGCACGCCTGCAGGCGTCTCGCCGCCGACCTCCGGTGAGCGCGTAATACAGGACCCCAGGCTGTTCCTGGGTACGGTCGCGGTCCTGGCCTGGTTCGTTGCATTGACCATGACCGACTTCGCGCATGATGCACTGGGCATCGCTGGCGCCGATCCGTCCACGCACCCGGCGGCGCATATCGGTTACGAACTCGCCTCCGGATACGTGCTGGGCGTGGTGGCCGCCTTTGCCATCGCGCTGCTGGGCGGGCTGCTGCGCACGCGCGACGCCGAGGGCACACCAACCATCCATCCGTTGCTGCGCCAGCTGGCGCGCGTGGCCCTGTTCATCGTGGCGCTCGCCTGCATCACCGGTGCTGCGGTGCATAACGCGGACGGCATCACGCTGCTCTACGATATCGCGTTCGCGACCGGGTTGATCCTCGTGTTCGTCGGTGTCGTGCCCCTGCACCAGCACATGCTGGGGACGCAGCGCGACGGCGCGTAGTCGCCGACAAGCGGGAAGGCGGCCCGTGGGCGCGGCCACCCGCTGCGTCAGAACCGGTAGGTGAACTCCAGCATATGGAAATCCGCGCCGATGGTGCGGGATCCATAGGCACCGGCGTCGGAGTAATGCTGGAACCGGTAGCCGATCCCGATCCGCCGATACAGGGGTACGGTTGCACCTAGCGTCAGGGCAGCCTGCAACGCGCCACCGAAGTCCTGATCGGCAAACCGGTGCTCACTGATCAGCGCCAGCCCGGCGCCAAGGTCGAACGTGAACCGGCCGTCCTGGCTGCCGAACGCCAGGACCGGTATCGCCGACACGACGAGCGCGGTCTTGCCAGCGCCCTGCATGGTACCTGCGCTGGTGATGACCCGAGTGCCGAGACCCCAGCCTGACGGGTGATAGCGCTGCCAGGGCAGTCGGAAGGTCGCCACCAGGTCGTAGGCATCGAACGACTCGGGCGCCACCTGGCCGAGCACGCGCTTCTCGCCCACACGGGCCCGTATGCCGGCGTTCAGAAGATCCAGGCCGGCCGCAGCAGTGGGCCAGGGAAACAGTGAAAGTGACAACAGGACAGCAGTGATCGTGCCGGATCGAGCCATGCTTGAAGCGTCCACTGCAGTGCACGGCCATCCGCAGCCAGAGGCCGAGTGCACGGGTTGAGAGGCGTTGCAGGCCTCACCCGAACCCGCGCAGGCAGCCGTGCATCCAGCGAACACAGACCACCGATCCGGCGGATAGTTCCCTGTCCTGCCGGACCCGCCGCCCTGCAGCGGTCGTGCGTGCGCCGGGATCAGCGGCCGATGGCGCCGAACACCCGGCGAGCAACATCGGTGGCCGCCCCCACGGGATTGGCGCGGATCTTCTTCTCTTCCTCGCCGACCATGAAGTACAGCCCGTCCAGCGCCTTGTTGGTCACGTAGGGCTCGAGCTTGGCCTGCTTTGCATCGACGACCCCGAGCGAGGCGCCGCGTTCGGCGATCTGGTTGTACTGCTGGGCGAGCCCGACCTTCTCGGTCGCCTTTGTGACAACCGGCAGGAAGCGATTGAAGAGCTCGCCGCTGGTGACCTTGCGGAAGTAGTCGGTCGCCGCCGTCTGGCCACCGGTGAGGATGCCCTGTGCATCCTGCACGCTCATCGACTTGATCGCCGACTGCAGCAGGGAGATCGACTGCGGAACCGCCGCCTCGGCGGCCTTGTTGATCGACTGGTGCAGTTCGTCGAACTGCCCGCCCATCCCGAGCAGGCGAGCGGGGCTGCGCAGCCGCTCGAGCGTGTCGGGCAGGGGAATCTTCACCTGCGGGTTGTTCCAGAAGCCGTTGGCCGTGCCGAGCAGCGACACCGCCGTGGATGCGCCCTGGCTGAGCGCAGCGCGCAGCGCACCCACCTGGTCCGCGCCCGAGATGCCGGCGAGTCCCTGCGCGCGCACCGAGGCCGGCAGGCAGAGCAGGGCCGCGGAGGCGAGCAGCAGGCCGGCCACGTCACGGCGCTTCAGCGAAACTTCGATCTCAGGATCGACCAGGATCAGTCCAGTCCGTGTGCGCATCGTTCCTCCGGTATCGTTCCTTGTACGATTCTCGATCGAGTAGCGCGCGGGGTCAGCCGCCGGTTGACAGGGCCACGGGGGCGTCAGCCTGGACGGCGCCAGCGGGATCCTGGACGGCGCCAGCGGGATCCTGGACGACGCCGGCGGGATCCTGGACGACGCCGGCGGGATCCTGGACGACGCCGGCGTCGTGGGCCTGCCGGTCTGCATGGTAGCTCGAGCGCACCATCGGTCCGCAGGCGGCATGGGCGAAGCCCATCTTCATCGCCTCGGCTTCGTACATCGCGAAGGTGTCCGGATGCACGAAACGGGTCACCGGCAGGTGGTGGCCCGAAGGCTGCAGATATTGGCCGATGGTGAGCATGTCGACATCGTGCGCGCGCATCTCGCGCATCACGTCGAGGATCTCTTCATCGGTCTCGCCGAGCCCGACCATCAGGCCCGACTTGGTCGGCACCTTCGGATGGCGCGCCTTGAATTCCTTGAGCAGCAGCAGCGAGTTGGCGAAGTCTGCCCCCGGGCGTGCGGCCTTGTACAGCCGGGGCACGGTTTCCATGTTGTGGTTCATCACGTCCGGCGGGCCGGCGTCGAGGATGGCCAGTGCGCGCTCGCGCCGGCCACGGAAATCGGGCACCAGCACCTCGATCGTCGTGCGCGGCGACAGCGCCCGCACCGAGCGGATACAGTCGACGAAATGCCCGGCACCGCCGTCGCGCAGGTCGTCGCGATCGACGCTGGTGATCACCACGTAGCGCAGGCCGAGGGCAGCGATGGTCTCGCCCAGGTGGCGCGGCTCGTCGGGATCGGGCGGCAGCGGCCGGCCGTGGCCGACATCGCAGAACGGACAACGACGGGTGCACAGGTCGCCCAGGATCATGAACGTCGCCGTGCCCTTGCCGAAACACTCGCCGATGTTCGGGCAGGACGCCTCTTCGCACACCGTATGCAGCTTCTGCTCGCGCAGGATCTTCTTGATCTCGTAGAACCGTGAATCGGGATGCGGCGCCTTGACGCGGATCCAGTCGGGCTTCTTCAGCGCCTCGCCCACCGGCACGATGCGGATCGGATTGCGCGAGGTCTTGGCCTGCGCCTTCTGCTTCTCGCCGGCGGCGGGCGATGACGCAGGGGATACCGGCGCCGATGCTGCGGCGGCGGACGACGACGGAACAACCGGTGCGGAGCTCATTCGGGAAGGATCGGGAAGTTGGCTTGCAGTCGGGAGATGAACAGTTCGGCGAGCCTGTCCGCCAGTTCAGCCGCGGTGCCATCGATGCCCAGGGAACGGGTCTGGGTCACGGCGAGGCCGGGAAAGCCGCAGGGATCGATCGCGGCGAACGGGGAGAGGTCCATGTCGACGTTGAGCGCCAGCCCGTGGTAGCTTGCGCCGCGCCGCACCTTCAAGCCGAGCGCGGCCACCTTTGCCGCCCCGACGTAGACGCCCGGGGCATCGACCCGGCCAAGCGCATCGACGCCCGACTCGCGCAGGCAGTCTATCACGGCCTGTTCCAGCAGCCGGACCAGCTGGCGCACGCCGAGGCGCCGGCGCCGCAGGTCGAGCAGCACATACATCACGACCTGGCCCGGGCCGTGGTAGGTGACCTGCCCCCCCCGGTCGCTGTGCACGATGTCGATCGGGCCACCCGCCGCGGCCGGGTGCAGGTGCGTGCTGCGCCCGGCCAGGCCCAGCGTGTAGACCGGCAGATGCTCGGTCAGCCACACCTCGTCGCAGGTCGTGCCATCGCGTCCGTCGGTGAACGACTGCATCGCGGCCCAGGTCTCGCGATAGCCGGTGCGGCCAAGGTGGCGTACCAGGGGGAGGCCATCGACGCCGGGCCGGTCGGCAGCGTCAGGAATCTGCTTGCTCATGCCGCGATTGTAGGCGTGCAGCACTAGTTCACTGTGCGGGGGCCGCAGCTTGCCTCACACTTGCCGGATGTCTTCTCCAACCCTCTGCCGCACCGCGGCGCTGGCCGCAGCGGTCGTCGCGATCCTGCTGTCCGCCAGTCCGGCCCGATCGGCGAAAATGCTCCCTGCCTGTCCCGACAGTCCCAATTGCGTCTCGTCCCTGGCCACGCGCCCGGCGCAGCAGGTCGCGCCTTTCACCTTCACCGGCCCGGCCGAGGCCGCCCAGGGCCGGCTGATGCGCCTCATCGAGCAGGACCGCAGCGCAACCGTGGTGGATGCGCGGCAGGGCTGGCTCGCCGTCGAATTCCGCTCGAAGCTGTTCGGCTTCGTCGATGACCTGCGCTTCGAGCTCGATGCCACCGCCGGTGTGTTCCACGTGCAGTCGGCCTCGCGTTCGGGCTACTGGGATCTCGGCGTGAACCGGCGTCGGGTGGAAGCACTGCGGGCAAGGTTCAACGAAGCCCGGTAAGCAGCACTGACGGTCCTCGCCCGCCAGTGCTATCGAGGATCGAGGATCAGCGCTTCTTGCCCAGCAGCGTGCCGCGGCAGTTCTTCGATCCGCAACGGCAGGACCAGCGGCGCTTCTCGGCTGGCGTGTGCGGCGTCTCCAGCGTGATGTTGTAGTCGTAGTTCAGCTCTTCGCCGGCCTTGATGTCGCGCAACGACTCGATCCAGATGCGGCCGTCCACGATGTCCGACTCGCAGTTCGGCTTGCAGGAATGGTTGATCCATCGCGCGCTGTTCGCATCCTTGTTGCCGTCGAGCACGTACTTGTCATCGAGGGTGAACAGGAAGGTGTGCGACGGCTTGCTGTCGTCATCCGCGTACCAGCGGTCTGCCTGGGCCCAGGTGATCTTGCGCGCCTTGTACTCGATCACGCGCTCGCCCTTGGGGATGTCGACGGTGGCGAACACGCCGCGGCCATGGATGGGCGAACGACGCACGATCGTCCTGCGCGGCGGATCCTTGACGACCGGCACCGCCTGCTTCGCGGCCACCTTCGACACGGTCTTTTTCCGGGGCGAGGCCTTCTTCGGCGTCGCTTTCCTGGTCGCGGCCTTCTCGGTCGCGGCCTTCTTGCTCGCGACCGTCTTGCTCACGGTCTTCTTGCCCGCGGCCTTCTTGCTCGCGGCCTTCTCCGGAGCCGCCTGCTTGCTGGCGGGTTTCTGCACGCGCTTCTTTGTGGCCATTCGGGATCCTGTGGGAATGCGGGGAAAGCTTGGAACGGGGAAGGACGGCGGCGCTAGAGGACCATCACCACCATGGGGTGGTCGCACAGTTCCTTGTACAGCGCATCGAGCTGCTCGCGCGAGGTGGCGGTGACCGTTGCGGTGAGGCTGGCGTACTTGCCCTCGCGACTGCTGCGGATCTCGACCGTGGCCGGGTCGAAATCCGGCGCATGGCGCCGCACCACCGCGACCACGGCCGTCTCGAAGCCGGGCGCAGCCGGCCCCATGACCTTGATCGGGAACGCCGACGGGTAGACGATCAGCGAGTCCGAGTCCGCACCTGCCTGCGGCGCGGCGCCCGAAGCATCGTTCACCGCCATGGCGCCTGCTCCAGGGGCCCCGGGCGCCCGGGGAAAGGGCCGATCAGCAACCGGTCACCTCGCGCTTGAATACCTGGTAGTGCCCGTGGATCTGCTTCCATACGGGGCCGGGCTTGCCGCTGCCGACCGGCTTGCCGTCGAGCGTGGTGATCGCCAGCACTTCCTTCGTGGCCGAAGTGACCCAGATTTCGTCGGCGCCACGCAGTTCGGCTTCGGTGATCGGACGCAGTTCGTGCGGCATGCCGTGCTTCTTCGCCAGTTCGATGGCGACGTCGAAGGTGGTACCGGGCAGCAGCAGGTTGCTCTTCGGCGGCGAGTAGATGGTGCCGCCCTTGACGATCAGCACGTTGCTCGACGACGCTTCGGTCAGCATGCCGTCGCGGATCAGGATGGTCTCGACCGCACCGACCTCGGCCGACTTCTGCCGCGCGAGCACGTTGCCGAGCAGTGCCGTCGACTTGATGTCGTTGTTGTACCAGCGATCGTCGTTCGCGGTGATCGCAGCCGCGCCGTCGGTATGCCATTCGGGCGGCGGCTTGCGCATCGGGTTGCTCATCATGAACACGGTCGGCGTCGTGTCCTTGGGGAACGCATGGTCGCGCGGCGCGACGCCACGGGTCACCTGGATGTACAGGCCCTGGTCGGGATGCGGCGTGCGCTCGATCATCTCGTTGCAGAGTGCTTCCCAGCGTTCGATCGAGTGCGGGTTGTGCAGGCCGATCTTGTCCATGCTGCGCTGCATGCGCTGCAGGTGCTCCATCATCCGGAACGGCTTCTTCCCGTAGACCGGGATCACCTCGTACACCCCGTCGCCGAAGATGAAGCCGCGGTCGAGCGGCGAGATCTTCGCCTCTTCGATCGGGAGGAACTCGCCATTCAGGTGAACGATCATCGCTGTACCCTCGGTTGTCACTTCAGCATCAGCCGCAGGCTGTCCCAGGTGCGCCGGAAGATGTTCGCGGTCTGCACTTCCTGCAGCGCCACCACGGGATATTCTGCCAGCTGACGGCCATCGAGCGTGAGCTTGAGCGTACCCACCCGCTGCCCGGCGGCGATCGGCGCCACCAGCGGCTGCACGCTTTCGAGGTCGGCCTTGACCCGGGTGCCGCTGCCGGCCGGCAGGGTGACCAGCAGGTCGCCTTCGAAGCCGGCGTCCACCATGCGCGACGAGCCCTTCCATACCGCGAGCGAGGCGACCGGCTGGCGCGCCGTGTACAGGCGGAAGTTGTCGAAGAACTGGAAGCCGTAGTTGATCAGCTTCTGGCTCTCGCTGATGCGTGCGCTCTCGGACGGCGCGCCGAGGACGACGGCCACCAGCCGGCGCTCACCGCGTTTCGCCGAGGTCACCAGGCAGAAGCCTGCCGCCTCGGTGAAGCCGGTCTTCATGCCATCGACCGAGGGATCCAGCCAGAGCAGGCGGTTGCGGTTGGCCTGCTTGATCTTGTTGTAGGTGTAATCGCGCTGCGAGTAGAGCGAGTAGAACTCCGGGAAGTCACGCACGATGGCCGTTGCAAGGCGGGCGAGGTCGGAGGCGGTGCTGAAATGCTTCGCGTCCGGCAGGCCGGTCGAGTTGCGGAACGAGGTGTTCTTCATGCCCAGCCGCTGCGCCTCGCGGGTCATCGCATCGGCGAAGGCATCCTCGCCGCCAGCCACCGCCTCGGCGAGCGCGATGCTCGCATCGTTGCCCGACTGGATGATCATCCCGCGCAGCAGCTCGTCGACGGTGACCGGGATGCGCTGCTCGATGAACATGCGCGAACCCTCGGCCTTGCGCGCCCGGTCGGACACCGGGACCACCAGCGTCGGCATCAGCCGCTTCTGCCGGATCGAGTTGAAGGTGAGGTAGGCGGTCATCAGCTTGGTCAGCGAAGCCGGCTCGAACCGGTCGTCGGCCGCCTGCGACGCAAGCACCTGCCCGGTCGCGAAATCGATCAGCACGTAGGCGCGCGCATTGATCGCCGGGGGAACCGGCACCGGCAGCGCACCGGGCTGGGCGCGGGCGACCGGCGGCGCCAGCAGCATCACGCCGCAGAGCACGGTCGCCAGCACACGGAGACCGCGCTCGGCGGCACGGCGCACGGACCGTTTCAACAGCAGGTGGATCACCATCGGGAAGCCTTCCGGAAAACGATCGAGTATAGCCGACCGGTCGTGGCCCTCAGTCGTGCCAGACACGGTGCCTGATGCGGGCCTTGAAAACCCTCGGACGATGCACATCTACCGTGGACAGGCGCCGTGCCATCGGAAGCTGCAGGCACCGCCCGACCACCGTGATCCACCGTCCGCCTGCCATGCCTCCACGCAATGCAGCCTGGCCGGAACGGGTCCGGGCGCGACATCAACCACACTCTGATGGAGGTCCACCATGGCCCAGCTGATCCGCAATGAATCGTTCGACGACATCTTCAACAACCTGTTCCAGGGCTTCGTGTTGCGCCCGGTCGGCACCCAGGGCAGCGCGCCCGCCGGCGCGGCGCGTGCGTTCAGCGTGGAGGTCGTCGAGGAAGAAAAATCCTACGCGGTACATGCCGAGCTGCCCGGCGTCGCGCGCGACGACATCCATGTGACGATCGACGGCAACGATGTGGCGATCAGCGCAGAGGTGAAGAACCAGCGCGAGCAGAAGAGCGAAGGCCGGGTGCTGCGCAGCGAGCGCTACTACGGCAAGCTGTATCGTGCGTTCCAGCTGGCCGATGCGATCGACGAGACTGCCGCCGAAGCCAGGTACGACAATGGCGTGCTGCAACTGCGGCTGCCGAAGAAGGCGGTCACCTCGGCGAAGCGGCTCGAGATCCGCTGACGGCGGATCAGCGCGCGGGCCGGCTCGCCTCGAGTCCGGATCCGCGCGCTGCGCGCGGGCGCCCGTGGTGAGCAACCGTTAGAATCGACGATCCTCCTTACCTGCCGCGGCCCGCGCGGCACACGCCTGATGACCATCGATGCGCCGCTGACTGCCACCCAGAAAGCCCAGGTCCTGTCAGAGGCCCTGCCCTACATCCGCCGCTTCCACGGACGCACCGTGGTGATCAAGTACGGCGGCAACGCGATGACCGACGAGAAGCTCAAGCAGTCGTTCGCGCATGACGTGGTGCTGCTGCGGCTGGTCGGCATCAATCCGGTGGTGGTGCATGGCGGCGGACCGCAGATCGAGCAACTGCTGGCGCGCGTCGGCAAGAAGGGCGAATTCGTGCAGGGCATGCGCGTCACCGATGCCGAGACGATGGACATCGTCGAGATGGTGCTCGCCGGGCAGGTCAACAAGGAGATCGTCGAGCTGATCAACAGCGCCGGCGGCAAGGCGGTCGGCCTGACCGGGCAGGACGGCGGCCTCATCTGTGCGCGCAAGATGATGGTCGCGCGGATGGAGAACCCGGACGAGAAGATCGACATCGGCCAGGTCGGCGAGATCGAGTCGGTCGACCCGAGCATCATCCAGACGCTCACCGCCGCCGGCTTCATCCCGGTGATCGCACCGATCGGCTCGGGGTCGGAGGGCGAGACCTACAACATCAACGCCGATCTCGTGGCCGGCAAGGTGGCCGAGATCCTGAAGGCGGAAAAGCTGATGCTGCTCACCAACACGCCCGGCGTGCTCGACAAGGCGGGCAACCTGCTCACCGGCCTGACCGCGCGGCGCATCGACGAGCTGTTCGCCGACGGCACCATCTCGGGCGGCATGCTGCCGAAGATCTCCTCGGCACTCGATGCCGCGCGCGGCGGCGTGTCGTCCGTTCACATCATCGACGGTCGGGTCGACCACAGCGTGCTGCTCGAGATCATGACCGACCAGGGCGTCGGCACCATGATCCGCAGCCGATGACGCCTGCCCGCTGATGGCCGCGGCGCATACCTGGGTCTTCGACCTCGACAACACGCTGCACTACTGCACGCCGCACATCTTCCCGCACATGAACCGGTCGATGACCGAGTACGTGATGCGGCACCTCGGGCTCGACGAAGCCGAGGCGAGCGCGCTGCGCCGACGCTACTGGCTGCAGTATGGCGCGACGCTGCTCGGCCTGATGAAGCACCACGACACCGACCCGGACCACTTCCTGCACGAGACGCACCAGTTCCCGGAACTCGAGCGCATGGTGATCCGCGAGATGGGGCTGCGCGGCCTGCTGCACCGACTGCCCGGGCGCAAGGTGGTGTTCTCCAATTCGCCGGAACGCTATTGCCGGGCGGTGCTTGAGGTGCTGGGCATCACCGACCTGTTCGACGGCGTGTTCACCATCGAGCACACCCGCTACCAGCCGAAGCCCGACGTGCGCGGCTTCCGGGAACTGTTCCGCCGGCACGGCATCGATCCGCGGCGCAGCATCATGGTCGAGGATTCGCTCGACAACCTGCTCACGGCGCGCAGGCTGGGCATGCGGACCGTGTACATCGTGCGCCGCAAGCCGGGGCTGCTGCGCGTCAGGCGTCCGGGCTACGTCGACCTGATGGTCACCGACCTGCGCGCGATGACACGCCGCCTGGCGCACCTGCGCTGACCCGGAGGCGTCGGCGATGTGGCGCTGCGGCAGGCGAAGAATGCACTGTCACAGCCTGCACTTTTCCATAACCGGCCCCTCCGAATCCGCCTAGAATCCCGTCGTGCAACGAAGCGTGTGCTCACCATCGAGCATGCCGGACTCCTCCGGCTGCCGATGCGTTGCCGGTTCCGGGCGCGTTGCCGGACAGTATCCCGTGGAGGATCCAACATGCCGCCCCGTACAGGCGAGCGCAGGCTGCAGATCCTGCAGACGCTTGCCGAAATGCTCGAAGTGCCGAGCCCTGAAAAGATCACCACTGCATCCCTCGCCGCCCGGCTGGACGTATCCGAGGCAGCGCTGTATCGCCATTTCGCCAGCAAGGCCCAGATGTTCGAGGGCCTCATCGAGTTCATCGAACAGACCGTGTTCAGTCTCGTGAACAAGATCGCCAGCGAGGAACCGGTCGGGTTGAAGCAGGTCGACGCCATGGTCGCGGTGCTGCTCGCGTTCGCGAGGAAGAACCCGGGCATGAGCCGGGTGCTGATCGGCGAAGCGCTGGTGCACGAGAATGCGCGCCTGCAGGCACGCATCAACCAGATGCATGACCGGATCGAGGCCACGCTGAAGCAGGCGCTGCGGCTGTCGCAGACCCAGGGCGAACTGCCCGCCGATGCCGACGTTGCCGCACAGGCCAACGCGATCATGGCATTCGTGGTCGGCCGCTGGCACCAGTTCGCCAAGAGCGGCTTCACCCGCGATCCGTCCCAGTTCTGGGCAGAGCAGCGCAAGATCCTGCTGTCGACCTGAGACGGCCTGCAGCCCGTCTTCAGTGCAGGCTCAGCCTGCGCCGCGCACCGCGCAGACAGCACATCCGGGATCGCGCTTCACGCGCACCTCGCGCCATCCGGCATCGCGCGCACTGAACAGCAGCAGGCGGCCGGCGAGCGACCGTCCGACGCCGGCGACCAGCTTGAGCGCCTCGGCGGCCTGCATCGCCCCGATGATGCCCACCAGCGGGGCGAACACGCCCATCACCGCGCAGCGCTCCTCGGCCTCGGCATCGATGTCCACTCGCGGAAACAGGCAGTGGTAGCAAGGGCTGTCTTCCTGCCTCAGGTCGAACACCGACACCTGCCCGTCGAAACGGATCGCGGCACCCGACACCAGCGGCCGGCGATGGCGCACGCAGGCGGCATTGAGCGCATGGCGGGTAGGAAAGTTGTCGCTGGCATCGATGACCAGGTCGGCCGCAGCGACGCGCTCGATCAGGGCCTCGCCTTCCAGCCGCTGCGCCAGCGCGACCACCCGCGTCGCCGGGTTGATCGCCTGCATCGCGCGCGCCATCGAGTCGACCTTCGGCAGGCCGATGCTCTGCGTGGTGTGCGCGACCTGGCGCTGCAGGTTGGTCAGGTCGACATGGTCCGCATCGCAGACGGTCACCTCGCCCACGCCGGCGCTCGCCAGGTACAGCGCCACGGGTGATCCGAGCCCGCCGGCGCCGACCAGCAGCACGCGGCTGTCGAGCAGCCGCTGCTGGCCGTCGATGCCGATCTCGTCGAGCAGGATGTGGCGGCTGTACCGGGTAAGCTGGTCGTCGTCCATCGTGCTGTCACCCGGGGGCGGCGTGTGCCACGCCCGGGTCGGTACGGGCGTGGGCGTCCGGCGCGTCCAGCGCCTGTCCGCTCAGCGGGCGGCGCCGGCGGCGGCCGCAGCCTCGGGTGCGGCGCTGGCGGTGGCGGCTGGCGCAGGCAGTTCCCGCAGCACGGGCTGCCCCTTCAGGTGGTTCAGTGCCTGCATCAGCTGGAAGTCTTCGCGGGAGAACACCTGCCCCGGTTCGAGCTTGATCGGCTCGACTCGCGGGCGGGCGGGCGCGTCCTTCTTCGCCTCGGGACGCGGACGCGGGGCAGCCTTCGACTCGCCACCCTTGCCATCCGACAGGTGGCGGTTGAGGTCGGCTTCGCGCACGCGCTGGTTTTCGCTGGGATTGCTCGGATCCTCGACCACCAGGTCCGGCGTGATGCCCTTGGCCTGGATCGAGCGGCCGTTCGGCGTGAAGTAGCGCGCCGTGGTCAGCTTGATCGCCGTGTTGTTGGTCAGCGGCAGAATGGTCTGCACCGAGCCCTTGCCGAAGCTCTGCGTGCCCATGATAGTCGCGCGCTTGTGGTCCTGCAGTGCGCCGGCGACGATCTCGGACGCCGACGCCGAGCCGCCGTTGATCAGCACCACCATCGGCACCGACTTCACGTCCTTGGGCAGGCCGCGCAGGTAATCGCCCTGGCTCGCCCCGCGAAGGTAGAACTCGGGGCTGGCATTGAGCTTCATCCGCGAATCGGGCGCACGGCCGTCGGTGTAGGTGACCAGCGCATTCTGCGGCAGGAAAGCCGCGGACACGGCGACCGCGCCATTGAGCAATCCACCCGGGTCGTTGCGAAGGTCGAGGATCAGCCCGCGCATGTTGCCGTTGTTCTCCTTCCAGACCCGCTCGATGGCACGCGCGAGGTTCTCGCCGGTGTGCTCCTGGAACTGGGTGAGGCGGATGTAACCGAAGCCGGGCTCCATCAGCGCCGAACGCACGCTCTGGATCTTGATCACCGCGCGCGTCAGGGTGACCACGATCGGCTTCTCTTCACCCCTTCGCATCAGGGTCAGCGTGATGCTGGTGTTCGGCTTGCCGCGCATCCGGCGCACCGCGTCGTTCAGCGTCATGCCCTTCACCGGCGTCTCGTCGAGACGGATGATCAGGTCGCCCGGGCGCAGGCCGGCGCGCGAGGCAGGGGTATCGTCGATCGGCGACACCACGCGCACCAGGCCGTCTTCCATGCCGACCTCGATGCCGAGGCCGCCGAACTCGCCCTGGGTGCCGACCTGCAGTTCCTTGAAGGCTTCCTGGTCGAGATAGGCCGAGTGCGGATCGAGTCCCGAGAGCATGCCGTTGATCGCCTCGGTGAACAGCTTGCGGTCGTCGACCGCCTCGACGTAATCGCTCTTGATGCGCCCGAAGACCTCGGTGAACACGCGCAGGTCCTCGATCGGCAGCGGGCTGGGCGCCTCGCGCTGCGCGACCGCGGAGAAATTGAGGCTGACGAGTACGCCGAGCACGACGCCGACGCAGATCAGTCCGATCTGGCTTGCCTTGTTGCGCATGATTGAACCCAGCGACCGTGACATGGAGAAGCGGTGACCTCAGGAAGGGTGGACTGCGGAGGATTCTGGCGCGGAAGCCTTGATGTGGAAAGGATGTTAGCAGCTTGTCAAGCGCCGACGTGAGACGGAAGTTACGTCAACGCCGCCACATACGTAACAGACGGTAACGGTGGCCGTCGCCGTCGTCATCGTCATCGTCATCGTCATCAGCGCGTGCCCGACCAGCCGAGCGGGTCGACCGGCTTTCCGCGATGGCGAAGCTCGAAGTAGAGCCCGGCCTGGGCGGAGCCACCGCTGGACCCCACGGTGGCCACCGGATCGCCCCCGCGCACGCCGTCGCCGACCCGGCGCAGCAGCGATTCGTTGTTCCCGTACAGCGTCATGTAGCCGTCGCCATGGTCGACGATCAGCAGGTTTCCGAAGCCGCGCAGCCAGTCGGCGAACACCACGCGGCCGGGGGCGACGGAACGCACCTCCTGGCCGGGGCGCGCGAGGATGGTGATGCCACGCCACTGCAGGCCCCCGTCGGCCCGCGCCTGACCGAACCGATTGGCAATCTCGCCGGTGACCGGAAGTGCCAGCCGCCCCTTCAGCGAAGCGAACACGCCGGCCGGCACGCCGGGTTCCGGGAGGCGTTCGTTGCGCGGGCCGCGCCCGGTCGCGGCATCGGCGCGGGCGCCTTCCTGGGCCGGCTGGCCGGCATCTTCCGGTGCCACGGCCCGACCAGGCGGCCGTTCCGGCGCCTTCGCCGGCGGGGCCTCGCCCGCTGCCCTGGCGCTGCGCTGCGCATCCTTCGCATCGCGCGCGGCCTTTGCCGCTTCCCGCGCCGCACTTGCCCTTGCCTGCGCCTCGCGTGCCGCGGCCTCCCGCGCACGCGCACGCTCGCGTTCGGCCAGCAGGCGCGCGATCTGTTCCACCAGCCGGGTCAGCCGATCCTCGTCACGGCGCAGGGTGGCGATCTGGCGCCGGCTGGATTCGATCTCCCTGGAGGCGCGCGCAAGCACCGCCTGGTGACGACCGCGTTCGGCCTCCAGCCGTACCCGCTCGCGACCAGCCTCTTCCTCGAGGGCGGCCAGTTCGGCACCCTTCTTCCGCCGCTCGCCCGACACCACTGCCAGCCGTGCCAGTTCATCGCGCAGCGCCTCGATCTGCGCCAGGTAACCGCGATGCAGGTATCCGTAATAGTGAAGCAGGCGTGCGGCCTCGGCCGGATTCGCGCCGGACAGTGCCAGTTGCAGCGGATCGGGATCGCCCGCGACATAGCGCCGCTGCAGCAGGCGACCGAGGCGGTCCTGCTGCGCCCTCACCCGGGCCTCGGCCGCGCCAGCCTCGCCGGACAGGCGCGTGATGTCCGCATTGACCGCGTTCTTCTCGGCGGCGATCTCGAACAGCCTGCGGTTGGCATCGCTGATCGCACGCTCGGATTCGCGCAGGGCATCGGCGGCCTCCGACTTGACCTCCTCCGCCCCTGCCACCTTCTTCTGCAGCCCCTCGATGCGCTGGCGCAGCTCCTGGAGTTCGCCACGCGCAGCCACTGCGGCCTTCGGCGATGCCGAGATGGCCGGTGTCTCGGCGGCCAATGCAGGGGCGCCCGACATCCAGGCCAGGAGACCGGCGCAGAGCACGGCACACAGAGGCAGCAGTGGCCGCCACGCCGGACGGACACCCCGGCCTCGCGCCGCCGGCCGCGGCCATGACGACGCCGTGTCGGGAGGGCGGATCAGTCGAACGAGACCAGCGGACGGCCGGTCATCTCCAGCGGCTGCTCGACACCCATCATGCGCAGCAGTGTCGGGGCGATGTCCTGCAACGCCCCGCCATCCGCGATCTTCGCAGGCCGGCCGACATGCACCAGCGGCACGACATTGAGGGTATGGGCGGTATGCGCCTGCTTCGTCTCGGGATCGCGCATCATCTCGGCATTGCCGTGGTCGGCGGTGATCAGTACCTCGCCGCCCACCGCCCGCATCGCAGCCACCACCCGCCCGAGGCAGGTGTCGATCGCCTCGACCGCCTGCCGTGCCGCCTCGAAATTGCCGGTATGGCCCACCATGTCGCAGTTCGCGTAGTTGCAGATGATCGCGTCATGGCGACCGCTGGCGATCGCCGACTCGAGCTCGGCGGTGACCTCGAACGCACTCATCTCGGGCTTGAGGTCGTAGGTCGCGACCTTCGGCGATGGCACCAGCACGCGCGACTCGCCGGGGTATGGCTCTTCGACCCCGCCGTTGAAGAAATAGGTGACATGGGCATACTTCTCGGTCTCGGCGATGCGCAGCTGGGTGAGGCCGCGCGAAGACAGGTACTCGCCGAAACCGTTGCGGATCGACTCCGGCGGGAAGGCGGCCGGCAACGCATCGAACTCGTCGCCATAGCGAGTCAGGGTGACGAATGCGGACAGACGGGGCTGCACGGCACGCGCGAAGCCGTCGAAACCGGGATCGGTGAACGCCCGGGTGAGTTCACGTGCGCGGTCGGCCCGGAAATTCATGAACACCACGGCATCGCCATCGCCGATCAGTGCCGGCCGGGTGCCCGGCGGCACGATCGCCGTGGCCTTCACGAACTCATCGGACTCGCCGCGTGCATAGGCGGCGGCAAGGCCTTCGACCGGACTGCCCGCGCCGTACTCGGCACCGCCCTGCGTGAGCAGGTCGTAGGCGACCTGGACCCGCTCCCAGCGCTTGTCGCGGTCCATCGCGAAATAGCGCCCGACGATCGTCGCGATGCGTGCCTTCGCCGGCGATCCGGCCGCGGCGAGCGTCTTTGCCAGCAGCACGAGTGTCGGCTCGGCACTCTTCGGCGGCGTGTCACGGCCATCGAGGAACGCGTGCAGCATCACCCGATCGAGGCCGTTGTCGAACGCCAGCCGGACGATCGCGGCCAGGTGCGCCTCATGGCAGTGCACGCCGCCCGGGGAGGCGAGCCCGAGCACATGCAGCGTGCCGCCGGCGGCCTTCGCCGCCTGGATGGCGCCGAGCAGGACGGCGTTGGTGGCGAACGCCCTGGTCTCGATCGCATGGTCGATCTTGGTCAGTTCCTGGTAGACGACGCGTCCGGCGCCGATGTTCAGGTGGCCGACTTCCGAATTGCCCATCTGGCCGACCGGAAGCCCGACGTGGCGCTCCGAGGCATCGATGGTGGTGTGCGCATTCTCGCGCCAGAGCGCATCCCATGTCGGCTTGCGCGCATGCAGGATGGCGTTGTCGTCGCCGGTTTCGCGATGGCCGAAGCCGTCGAGGATCAGCAGCAGGACCGGGGTGATCCCGGCGGGCCGCGCCGGGACCGGGACCGGGGTCTCGGCAGGCCTGGCGGCGGTCGTGTTGGACGGCGGCTGTGCAGTCATGGGCGGATGGGTGAGCATGGACGATGATCCTACTTCATAATACGCGCCCGTCGATATCGGGCCCGTGGCATTTGTCACCGGCCAACCGCTGGAGTGCAGCCGAGTGAGTGTCTGGGATTTCCTGCAGCAGAACATCCTGCTGGTGACCGTGGCAGTGGTCAGCGGTTCGCTGCTCCTCTGGCCGCTGATCATGAGCCTGGTGAACGGCACGAACGAGGTCGGGGTGACCGACGCGGTCAACCTGATCAACCGCAAGGACGCGCTGCTGATCGACGTGCGCGACCCTGCCGAATTCGCGGCCGGGCATATCCCGCATGCGCGCAACGTGCCTGCCGCCCAGGTCGCGGAACGGCTGAAGGAATTCGAGAAGTACAAGGCGAAGCCGGTCATCATCCATTGCCGCAACGGGCAGCGCTCGGGTTCGGCGACCAACGCATTTCGCAAGGCCGGGTTCACCGAAGCGGTAAAGCTGCGCGATGGCCTGACCGCCTGGGAACAGGCGAACCTGCCGATCCAGAAGGGCGCCAAGGGCTGAGGCGCCGGCGCAGCCGGGGCGAGCCCCTACAGGAGACTCAACGATGCCGAAGATCACCATGTACGCGACCGGGGTCTGCCCGTACTGCCAGATGGCCGAGCGTCTGCTGCGCTCCAAGGGCGTCACCGAGATCGAGAAGATCCGCATCGACACCGACCCCGCCGTGCGCGACCGGATGATCGAACTCACCGGCCGGCGTACCGTGCCGCAGATCTACATCGGCGATCACCATGTCGGCGGCTTCGACGACCTGTCGGCCCTCGACCGCGCGGGCGGGCTGGAACCGCTGCTCGCCGGCAACTGAGCCCCATCCTCCGCTGCAGCCGTGAACTGCTGCAACGAGACCGACGCACGGCTCCGGTAACATCCGGCCGGCACAGACTTCCTACACCCGCCGCTTGCGCGGCAAACCACCGGATCCATCATGGCTGAAACCAATCCTGCAGCAGGCGCGACACAACCCCAGTTCGCGATCGAGAAGCTCTACATCAAGGACCTCTCGCTCGAGGTACCGAACGCGCCGAACATCTTCATGGAACAGGGCCAGCCGGCGGTCGACCTGAACCTGCATACCGATGGCAAGCACATCCGCGACGATGCCTACCATGTGACGCTGACGGTGACGGTCACCGCGAAGATGGGCGACAAGACGCTGTTCCTGATCGAAGTCGTTCAGGGCGGCATCTTCCGCATCGCCGGCGTGCTGCCCGACATGCTGCCGCAAGTGCTGGGCATCACCTGCCCGAACCTGCTGTATCCGTATGCCCGGGAAGTCGTGTCCGACGTCTCGGTCCGGGCCGGCTTCATGCCGATCGTGCTGCAGCCGATCAACTTCGAGATGCTGTACCAGCAGCAGGCGCAGGCTGCCGCAGTTGCAGCCCCGGCCGGCGCTGACGACCAGAAGCACTGAGCGGCAGCGCATCCGGCTCCCGGCACATGTGCAAGCCATCGATCGCCGACAGGGTGCGCCGGGTCAAGATAGCGGCCGGCGCCGCCCTGCTGGCTTCGCTGGCCGCGCTGGCGCCGGCCGCCGTCTCTGCCCAGGAGTACCGCTCGATCGGCGAACCGGCGGCCGTCCTGTACGACGCGCCTTCGGTCAAGGCGAAACGCCTGTGGGTGCTGGGCCGGGGTTACCCGGTGCAGGTGTCGGTCTCGATCGAAGGCTGGACCAAGGTCCGCGACGCCACGGGTGAACTGTCCTGGGTCGAGAACCGTTCGTTGTCGACGGCGCGCACGGTACTGGTCCGCGCCGCGATGGGTACGGTGCGCGACAGCCCGTCGGAAGCGGGCTCGGTCGTGCTGCGCGTCGGGCGCGACGTGGTGCTCGACATGGTGGAGCCCCCGGTGGGCGAATGGGTCCGGGTGCGCCACCGTGACGGCGCGATCGGATTCATCCACGTGAACCAGGTCTTCGGCTTGTGATCATCGCCGTGCTCGGCGCCGGCGCATGGGGCACCGCGCTGGCATCGACCTTCGCCGACCAGCATGGCGTCACGCTCTGGGCCCGCGACGCCGCGTTCGCAGGCGAACTGCGCACCCACCGGGAGAACCTGCGCTACCTCCCGGGCCACCGGCTGCCGGCATCGATCGCCATCGATGCCGACCTCGCACGCTGCCTGTCCGGCGCGACGCTGATCGTCGCGGCGGTGCCGACCGGCGCGCTAGCAGCGACGCTGGCGCGCGTCGAGGAAGTGCCCGGCGCGGGCGAAAGGCCGCTCGTCTGGGCCTGCAAGGGCTTCGACGCCACCACCGGCGAACTGCCGCACCGGATCATCGCCCGGGTGCGCACCGGCAGTGCCGCGAGCGGCGTGCTGTCCGGCCCCAGTTTCGCCGCCGAGATCGCGCGCGGCCTGCCCGCAGCCCTGACCCTCGCGTCTGCCGACGCCGGCTTCGCCCGTGCCACCGCGCAGGCACTGCACAGCAGCCGGTTGCGCGTCTATTCGTCGACCGACGTGATCGGCGTCGAAGTCGGCGGCGCCGCGAAGAACGTGATGGCGATCGCCGCCGGCATCTGCGACGGACTGGCGCTCGGGCTGAATGCACGCGCGGCGCTGGTCACGCGCGGACTGGCGGAACTGACACGCCTCGGCCTGAAGCTCGGTGGCAGGCCCGACACGCTGATGGGCCTGAGCGGCGCCGGCGACCTGATCCTCACCTGCACCGGCGACCTCTCGCGCAACCGGCAGGTCGGCCTGCGGCTGGCGCAGGGAATGCCGCTGGCGGAGATCCTGCGCACGCTCGGCCATGTCGCCGAGGGCGTATCGAGCGCGCATTCGCTGGCTGCCCTTGCCCGCGGGAATGGCATCGAGATGCCGATCACCGAGGCGGTGTGCGGTGTACTGGACGGCCGGCTGCGGCCCTCGGACGCGGTCGATGGATTGATGCGCCGGGATCCCCGGTCGGAAGGAGAGTAGGCGCGGGTAACGCAACACGCCCGGTCCCACCGCGTGACATACTTTCCCGCACCGAATCCATCGTCGCCCTGCCCGATCCGGCGCGCGACACCCACTCGATGACCAGCCATGCCATTGCCCTGCGCCAGCGTTGCCTGCTGGCACTCGCAGCCCTCGCACTGCTCGCCGGTTGCACCACGACGCCCACGCACCCGCCTGAAGCGCCGCCGCGCGCCGAAGCCTGCCCGGCCGGCGTGCCCGAAGGCGCGCGCTGCCTGCGCGGCCAGGATTCCGCCGATTCCCACTACCTGATCGTGATGCCGGAGAAATGGAGCGGCGTGCTGGTGGTGCATGCGCACGGCGGTCCGACCCTCGGGCCGCCGAGCCGCAAGCGCGCCGACGAGGACATCGCGCGCTGGGCGATCACCGTGCGCGAAGGTCATGCATGGGCCGGCTCGGTGTTCCGCCAGGGCGGCTTCGCGGTCACCACGGCCGCCGAGGACACCGAGCGGGTGCGGCGCATCTTCGTCGAGCATGTCGCCCAGCCGCGGCGCACGCTGCTGCACGGCCAGTCGTGGGGCGCGATGGTGGCCACGCGCGCGGCGGAACTGTTCCCGCGCTCGTGGGAGGGCATCCTGCTCACCAGCGGCGTGGTCGCAGGTCCGGCCACCTACGACTTCCGGCTCGACCTGCGCGCGATCTACCAGTACCTGTGCAACAACCATCCGCGGCCGGACGAGCCACAGTACCCGCTGTCGATCGGACTGCCGGCCGGGGCGAAGATGACCGGTGCCGAAGTCGCGAAACGCGCCGACGAGTGCCTGGGCACCGGCCGCCCCGCAGCGAAGCGCACGACCGAGCAGGCGGCAAGGCTGCGCACGATCGTCGACGTGCTGAAGATCCCCGAGTCGTCGGTGGTCGGGCACCTGAACTGGGGCACGTTCACGCTGCGCGACGTGGTCGAGAAGAACGGCGGCGAGAGCCCGTTCGGCAACGACACGGTGCGCTACGCGGGCTCGCAGGACGACGCCGCCCTCAATGCCGGCGTGCCGCGTTTCCGCGCCGATCCGGCGGCGCGCGCCCGCTTCGCCGCGGATGTCGACCACGCCGGTCGCTTCCGGGTGCCGGTGGTGAATGCACACGGCATCGGCGATGCAACGGTGTTCGTCGAGGGCACCGACACCCTGCGCCAGCGCATGGTGGCCGCCGGCAACGGCGATCGGCTGGTGCAGGTGTTCGTCGATTCGAGCGAGCACAGCTACTGGGGCGATGCGTTCTACCCGCCGCTGTTCGAAGCCGTGCTCGACTGGGTCGAGAAGGGCCGCAAGCCCACGCCGGCGGGCATCGCGGCGCGCTGCCGCGAGCTGCGCGCCGCACAGGCGGCCGAGTGCCGGTTCCTGCCCGACTACAAGCCGCGGCCGCTGGCGACGCGCATCTACCCGAGGTAGCAGGCCGCCCCCCCGCGTCCGCCCGCGCCCGATCACGCCCCGCCGTCGAACCCCTGCTGCCGCCAGGCCTCGAACACCACGGCCGCCACCGAGTTGCCGAGGTTCAGGCTGCGCGACGCAGGCCGCATCGGCAGGCGCAGGCGGGCCCCCGGCGCGAAGCCCTGCAGCACCGCGTCCGGCAGACCCCGGCTCTCGGCCCCGAACACGAAGGCATCGCCCGGGCGGAACGCGATGTCGCTGTAACGGGTCGCACCCCGGGTGGTCACGGCGAACAGGCGCGCGCCGGCCAGTGCCTCGACGCACGCCGCCCAGTCGGCATGCCGGCGGACGCTCGCATGCTCGTGGTAGTCCAGCCCCGCCCGCTTCAGCCCCTTGTCGGTCATCACGAACCCCATCGGCTCGACCAGGTGCAGCCGGCAGCCGGTGTTCGCCGCGAGGCGGATCACGTTGCCGGTGTTGGGCGCAATTTCGGGATGGACGAGCACGATATCGAACATGGTCCGGATGGTACCGGCAGCGCGCCGATGCGCGGGTCCAGCGAGGGCAGGCACTACCGGAACCGCCGGCGGACCGCTAAAGTCGTCGCCGGCCCGGTCGTTATCGGGGTTCACCCTTCAACCCGGCGGGCCGCGCCCGCCACCGTCGTCGTCCCGGCCAGCGCCGAGGGCGCGGTTCCTGGAAATCGTACATGCCGCGTCCGGAAAAGGTCCGCCTCGGGGAAATCCTGGTCCAGCAGAAGCTGCTGACCGAGGACCAGCTGCTGACCGCGCTCGCGCAACAGAAGAAGACCGGGCGCCGGCTCGGGCGGGTTTTCGTCGAGGGCGGCTTCGTCACCGAGGACGAGATCGCCTCGGCCCTGGCGCGCCAGCTCAAGGTGCCCTACGTCAACCTGAAGGTGTTCGACACCCGCAGCGAGGTGGTCAACCTGCTGCCCGAGACGATCGCCCGCCGCTTCCGGGCGATCGTGCTCGAGGACCTGGGCAGTGCGCTGCGCGTGGGCATGGCCGACCCGACCGACCTGAATGCGTATGACGAGATGACGCGGCTGCTGCGCCGGGACATCTCGCTCGCGGTGGTCAGCGAAACCGTGCTGCTGCAGGTGATCGACCGGCTCTACCGGCGCACCCACGAGATCTCCGGCCTCGCGCAGGAGCTGCAGAACGAGCTCGCCGGTTCACCGGCGGTCGATTTCGGCACGCTGGGCACCACGCTGTCGGTCGAGGAAGCCCCGGTCGCCAAGCTGCTGCAGTCGGTGTTCGAGGACGCGGTGTCGGTGCGTGCCTCGGACATCCACATCGAGCCGATGGAATCGCGCCTGCAGATCCGCTTCAGGATCGACGGCGTGCTGCACCTGCAGACCGAATCGGACCTGCGCATCGCCTCGGCGCTGGTGCTGCGCCTGAAGCTGATGGCCGGCCTGGACATCTCGGAAAAGCGCCTGCCCCAGGACGGCCGCTTCAACGTGAGGGTGCGCAACTACAGCGTCGACGTACGGATGTCGTCGATGCCGACCCAGCACGGCGAATCGATGGTGATGCGCCTGCTGACCCAGGCGAGCGGCCTGCTCGGGCTCGACCATATCGGCATGCCCCCGGACATGCTGGCCAAGCTGAAGCATGTGCTGCACCGGCCGAGCGGGATGGTGCTGGTCACCGGCCCCACCGGCAGCGGCAAGACCACGACGCTCTACTCCGCGCTGTCCGAGATCAACACCCCGGCGCGCAAGATCATCACGGTGGAGGATCCGGTCGAATACCGCATCCCGGGGATCAACCAGGTGCAGGTGCAGGACAAGATCGACCTGTCGTTCGACCGCGTGCTGCGCGCCGCCCTGCGCCAGGATCCCGACGTGATCCTGGTCGGCGAGATGCGCGACCAGGCAACGGTCGAGACCGGGCTGCGCGCGGCGCTGACCGGCCATCTGGTGTTCTCGACCCTGCATACCAACGATGCCGTCTCGACACCGATCCGCCTGCTCGACATGGGCGCGCCCCGCTACATGGTGGCACTGTCGCTGCAGCTGGTCATCGCACAGCGGCTGGTGCGGGTGATCTGCGAGAGCTGTGCAGCACCCTGCGATCCGACGCCGGCGGAACGCGAATGGCTCGCGCTGTCGCTCGGGGATGCCGCGGAAGGCGGCACCTACCACCGCGGACGCGGCTGCTCGCACTGCAACGGCACCGGCTTCTTCGGCCGATCCGGCGTCTACGAGATGCTCGAGATGACGCGCCCGGTGGTCGAGGCGGCCAACCATGCCGACCCGGCGACCTTCGTGCGCGTGGGCACCGAGCAGATGGGCGGACGCACGCTGCGCCACCACGCAGCGATGCTGGTCGCCGCCGGCCGCACGACGGTCGACGAGGCGATGCGCGTGTCCTCGCAGTGGACCGACTGAGGGCCGGCCCCGGGTGCCCTACTTCACCTATACCGGACGTTCCGCCAGCGGCGACCTCGTGAAAGGCGTCGGCGAAGGTGCGAGCAGCAATGCGGTGGCCGACCAGCTGTCGGCAGCCGGCATCATCCCGCTCGACATCACGCCCTCGAACGCACCGAGCAGCGAGGCCGGTGGCGGCGATCCGTCATCGTCGGCCGGAGCGCTGTCCTCCCTGCTGCCCGGCCGCCGGGTGCCGCACGAGGAAGTACTGCTGTTCTGCCGGCAGCTGCATACCCTGCTCAAGTCGGGCGTGCCGATCCTGCGCGGGCTGGCCGGCCTGCAGGAATCGACGCGCAATCCGGCCTTCGCCGCGGTGCTGCGCGACCTGCGCGAAAGCCTGGAGAGCGGGCGCGAGCTGTCTTCCTCGATGCAGCGGCATCCGCGCGTGTTCAACCCGTTCTTCATCGCGATGGTGCGCGTGGGCGAGACCACCGGCCAGCTCGAGGACGTGTTCCTGCGCATGTTCCGCCACCTCGAATTCGAACGCGAGATCCGCGGCCAGGTGGCCACTGCGCTGCGCTACCCGGTGATCGTGATGGTGTTCATCGGCGCGGCCATCGGCATCGTGAACCTGTTCGTGATCCCACAGTTCGCGAAGGTGTATGCAAACTTCAACACGGAACTGCCGCTGCTGACCCGGGTGCTGATCGGCTTTTCCAACTTCACCGTGTCCTACTGGTGGCTGATGCTCGCCCTGCTGGCAGCCGCCGTGTTCGGCACCCGCTGGTGGCTGTCCACGCCGGACGGACGCATCCGCTGGGACGAATGGAAGCTGCGCATCCCGATCGCCGGCAAGATCATCCTGAAGGCGACCCTGGCGCGGTTCGCGCGCAGCTTCGCCCTGTCCGGGCAGAGCGGCGTGCAGGTCACGCTCGGGCTGCGAACCGTCGCCCCCACGGTCGACAACAAGTACATCGAATCCAAGATCGAGCAGATGCGCATCGGCGTGGAACGCGGCGAAAGCGTGCTGCGTACCGCCAGCGCAGCGGGCGTGTTCACACCGGTCGTGCTGCAGATGATCGCGGTGGGCGAGGAATCGGGCGCGATCGACGAACTGATGGAGGAGATCGGCGGCCTCTACCAGCGCGAAGTCGAGTACGAGCTGAAGACTCTGGGCTCGCAGGTCGAGCCGATCCTGATCGTCGCCCTCGGCGCGCTGGTACTGATCCTCGCGCTGGGCGTGTTCCTGCCGATCTGGGACCTGGGGCGCGCGGCGCTGGGCAAGAGCGGCGGCTGACCGGCGGCGGCTGACCGGCGGCGGCTGGACGACGACCTCGGCCCGGCACGGACCGGGCGCGCGTTAGTCCGAAAGCACTACGGGCGTCCCTGCCGCCCCTTGAACCCCGGCCCGTCCTGCGGCACCGTGTCAGCGTGCCCCGATGGGCATGCGCGGCCGAAGGGCCGCGGCGACCGACGACCGGAGGGGCTGGCGTGCAACGCGCAGGACGGAAGCATCGGGGGTTCACCCTGATCGAACTCATCATGGTGCTGACCATCGTCAGCGTGCTGGCTGCGGTCGCACTGCCGCGGTTCGCGTCGATCTCCGCGGATGCCCGCATCGACAAGATGCGCGCGGCCGCCGGGGCGACCCGCTCGGCCGCGGTGATGGGCCGTGCACTGATGCTGGCGCGTGGCTACCCGGACAACTTCACCGGCGTGGCCGCATCGCCGGCGCTGGTGGTCGAGGGCATGCTGCTGTCGTTCGTCAACGGCTATCCGTCGGCCGAAGTCATCGCCGAACTGGCCGGCCTGGCCTCGCCGATGCCCGGTGGCAGCGGCTACACCGTCCAGGCGGCCATGGGTGGCGCACGTACCGTCCAGGCCGACCCGCAGCGTCCCGGTTGCGCCTTCGCCTATGTCGAGGCCGCACCAGGAACGGCTCCCGGGATACAGGTCACCGCCTCGGTCTCGACCTGCGAATGACCGGCAACCGGGGCCGGGATGCCGGTGTTGCACCCGGTCGTCCAGCAGAAATTGATTTCCCGCGGGACTAAAGTCCTGCAGCCTGCGCGCCGTTAGAACGGGCATCCGGGACTTCCTCAGTCCCGCTACCCCATTCGAGACGACCGGAGTCTGCAATGCGTTCCAATCAGGGCGGTTTCACGTTGGTCGAGCTGGTGGTCGTTATCGTCATCCTCGGCATCCTGGCAGCCACGGCCTTCCCGCGCTTCATCAACCTGACCTCGGACGCCCGCTCGGCCGCAGCAGCCGGCATGGCCGGTGGCCTGCGCTCGGCGGTGACGCTGGTCCAGGCGCGATACCAGGCGACCGGCAACTTCACCACCACCACCGTCACCATGGCCGACGGCACCACGGTCGCGGTCAACACGGGCGCCACCGGCGGATTCCCGACCGCGGCGCTGGCCGGCATCGGCAACGCCATGCGCTGTGAATCGGGCAGCGCCTGCAACGGATTCGGCTGGGCAGTGGCCACCGGCGTGGCGACGTTCACCCAGGTCGGCGCACCCACGGCATGCAACGTGACGTACGATGCGGCCACCGGTGTCGTGACTAACAACGCCACGACGGCGAACTGCTGACCGGGTTGAACGCGAGAATGACCAGGGCGTGCGGCTCCGATTTCCACCACCTTCCTCCCGAGGCAGACGGCGGCTGACCGCGCCGGGCTTCACCACGGTCGAACTGGTCGTGGTGATCGTCCTGCTGGCGGTGCTGTCCGCGGTGGCGGTGCCGCGCCTGGCCGGACGCAGCGCCTTCGAAGCGCGCGCGTTCGCAGACGAAGTCGCCTCCGCGGTACGCTATGCACAACGCACGGCGATCGCGATGCGGCGCACCGTGACCATCGTCGTCACCACGCCGGGCCGGACGAATCCCTGCGCGCTGCAGTTGTGCCTCACGCCCGACTGCAGCCAGCAGGTGGTCAATCCGGCTACCAGCCAGTCGTTCTGCCTCGCACCGCCGCCGGCCGTGTCGCTTGCCGCGGACGGGGCGACGCGCACCGGGCTGCAGTTCGATGCCAGCGGCCGGCCGAGCGGCGTACAGACCTACACCGTGTCGAGCACCGGAGCCGGCGTGGACGCCCGCACCCTCACCGTCGAGGCGGAGACCGGCCATGTGCGCTGACCGCCGCCAGCGGGGCGCCTCGCTGATCGAGGTGATCGTGTTCATCGTGATCATGTCGGTCGCCGCCGGTGCGGTGCTCGGTTCGCTGCAATGGTCGGTCCGCGCAAGCCCGGACCCGATGATCCGCAAGCAGCTGCTGGCGATCGCCGAGTCGATGCTGGAAGAAGTGCTGCTGCAGCCCCACACCTGGTGCGACCCGACCGACGCGAACCTGGCCACGGCGACCGCGGCAAGCGGCTGTGCGACCCTTGCCGAAGCGCCCGGCCCCGAGCCTGGCGAAGATCGCTTCAGCACGCGCACGCCGTTCAACAACGTGAACGACTACCACGGGTTCAGGATGTCCGGCATCCGCAACGTTCGCGACGAGGCGGTAGCCGGCCTGGAGGACTACACGCTGGTGGTCCGGGTGGCGGACGCCAGGCTCGCCGCCGCTTCGGGTGAAGGCGCCGACGCCTTGCGCGTGCAGGTGACTGTCTCGGGTCCGGCGAATTCGGAGCTCGTGCTCGAAGGCTATCGCACGCGCCATGCGCCCAATGCCGCCCACTGAAGCCATGGCGGCGCCCATCCGCAGCCAGGGCTTCACCCTGGTCGAGCTGGTGGTGGCGATCGTCCTCCTGGGCATCGTCGCGCTGATGGTGACCACCTTCGCCACCGGGGCGATGCAATCCTATCTCGACGCCGAGCGCAGGGCCGAGCTGGTCGACGGCACCGAGACCGCGATGCGCAGGCTGCAGCGCGACGTGCGGCTGTCACTGCCGAACAGCGTACGCGTGGCCGACGACGGCAGCACCGTCTACCTCGAATTCCTGCCGGTGGTCGCCGGCGGCCGCTACCGTGCCGAACTGGCGGGCAGGACGCCCGCAGGCGGCTGCGGCGTGGGCAGCAACGATCCGCTGATGTTCGGCGCAGTGGATGCGTCCTTCTCCACGCTGGGGCCGGTCCCCGACCTGCCGGCCGACGCGGGCACGCACTATGTCGTGGTCTACAACCTCGGTGCAGGCTTCAGCAACGCAGACGCCTATGCCAGCGGCGCATCGACCGGCGGCAACAAGGCCCGCCACTCGAAGAGCGCGACCGGCCCGTGCGAGAGCGTGCTCGCCTTCGAGCGGCATGTCTTCACCCTCGCATCGCCATCGAACCGGTTCCACCTGGTCGGCCGCCCGATCACGTACGCCTGCGACCTGCGCCGCGGCCAGCTGCTTCGCTACGCCGGCTACGACATCGAGGCAGTGCAGCCGATGCCGCCCAGGGGCACGCCCGCGCTGGTGCTCGACGGCATCAGCGGATGCACCATTGCCTACGATCCGGATGCGGTGTCGCAGCGCATCGGCGTGGTGTCCATCACCCTCGAACGCAGCGCCGGCGGCGAGGCGGTCCGGCTGTACCAGGATGTCCGCGTGGACAATGCGCCATGAAGACGCCGCCTGCCCGCGCCGGCCGCGCACGCGAACAGGGCTTCGCGATCGTCGGCGCGTTCTTCCTGGTGGTGATCCTGGGCGCGCTCGGCCTCTACCTGGCGCGCATCACCGCGCAGAACCAGGCCGGGTCCGCACTCGACATCCAGGGCGCACGTGCCTACCAGGCGGCGAACGCGGGCATCGAATGGGCGGCGGCCCGGTTGCTGCTCGAGCCAGTGGCACCGGCCTGCTTCCGCGACACCACCCTGTCCTTTGCCGATTCCGTGCTGGAACCGTTCACCGTGTCCATCAGTTGCTCGGCGACCGTGCAGGCCGAAGGCGGCGTCGATGTGTCGAGCTACCGCATCGTCGCCAATGCCTGCAACCAGCCTGCCTGTCCGTCCGCACGGCCCGCCGCGGGCTATGTCGAGCGGCAGGTGGAAGCGACCATGGGGCGGCCATGACATCCGGCCGTGCGATCCGGGGTCGACTGGCGCACCTGCTGGCGCGCCTGCTGGCGCGGCGGCTGGTGCAGTTGCTGGTGCCCGCGATCCTGGCGGTGGCGGTGGCGGTGGCGGTGGCGTCGCCGGCCCGGGCCCAGCACTACCTGCGCGCGACCGGCGTACCGACCTCCGACCTGTCGACGACCGCGCCCGCGACCGCGACGCTCGCCAACCATGATCCGGGGCGTGATTCAGCGGCAGGCCTGCTGCTGCAGAAAGGCGGCAGCGGCGCCACCGAGTCCGACAGCCGGCGCTACCAGCGCTGGATGGGTCGGCCCGGCACGATGGTGCTGTCCGGGGAGTACCGACTCACGCTCTGGAGCGCGATGAAGGACTTCCGGACTTCAAGGCAGGGGTCGGTGACCGCGTTCCTGCGCGACTGTGCCAGCAACGGCACGCAATGCACGCCGATCGCGACCGCGTCGCGCACGCTGTCGAACTGGTCGGGAGGATCAACGACCTGGGTCGAACGCACGATCGATTTCGCGGCGATCAACTACACCCTTGCGCCGACGCGCGTGCTCGAAGTGAAGATCATCGTCGACGACCGCAGCGACGACGACATGCTGTTCGCCTATGACACCACGACATTTCCCTCCCGCCTGTCGGCGCATTCATCCTCGCCGGTGCAGGCGTTCCGCAATGGCAGCTTCGAACTGTCGGCCTCCGACCCTGGCCAGTTCAACACCCTGTCCTCGGGCAGCACGGGCATCACCGGCTGGACGGTGATCGGCAACGACATCAACCATATCGGCACCTACTGGAGTTCGTCCGAGGGGCGACGCAGCGTCGACCTGGTCGGCGAGCAGGGCAGGGGCGGCGTCAGCCAGACCTTCTCCACCACGCCCGGAACGGTCTATGAGGTCACGTTCGACCTTTCCGGGAACGCCAATGCCGGCCCGACCATCAAGCCTCTCACCGTCTCCGCCGCGGGGATCAGCCAGGCCTTCACCTTCGATGCCACGGGACGATCGAACGGCAACATGGGATGGTCGACCCGCACCTTCACCTTCACCGCCACCGAGGCGGTAACCACCCTGTCCTTCCTCAGCGACACCGGGTCTGACTGCTGTGCAGGCGCCGCGCTGGACAACGTGCGGGTGACGGCACGCACGCCGGTGAGCACCGGCGGAAGCTTCAACGCCTTTGAAGCCGCGACCGCGGCGGGATCGACCAGCGGCGTGATCCAGACCAAGGTCTCGGGCGTGAAGTTCAGCCTCGCCATCGTTGCGCTGAATGCCGGGCGCACGGCTGTCGATACCGCCTACACCGGAACCGCAAGCGTGACCCTGCTCGATGCAAGGGACAACTCCGGCGCGCTCGATGCCAACGGCTGCCGGTCGAGCTGGAGCGCGATCAGCACGACTGCAACATCGGTCACCTTCGCTGGCGGCAACGCCGGCCGCCTGAACGCAGGCCTTGCCGAAAGCAACGCCTGGCGCGAACTGCGGGTACGGATCGCCGCCGGCAACCGCATCGGCTGCTCGACCGACAGTTTCGCGGTGCGGCCGGCCGGACTGGTCGTGTTCGCGCTCGATGCCGACTGGCAGACCGCCTACACGATGACCGGCACGCCACGCAGCCTGAACAACACTGCCGCGAACGGTGGCGTGGTGCACGGGGCCGGCAGGCCGTTCACGGTCAGTGCCTCGGCGGTCAATTCCGGCGGCGTGTTCCTCGCCGGCTACGATGGCTTCCCGACGGTGCGCAGCGGCAGCCCGACCTGCGTGCTGCCGGTCGGCTGCACCGCCGGCATCCTGTCATTGCCTGGCTGGGTGCAGGTCAGCGGCGGCACGATGCACGCGAGCGCGGCCACCTACAGCGAGGTCGGCACGTTCACGCTGCAGCTCGAGGACAGCTCGTTCGCGGCGATCGACGTGAACGACACCGACCTCGCCACCCGCACCATCCCGCAGAGCGGGGGCGCAACCACGGTCGGACGCTTCGTGCCGGTGGGCTTCGAACTGCAGCCCAGCGGCGCCGCGCCACTGCTGCGCACGATGAATGCCACCGACGCTTCGTGCAGCGCGTCGCCAGCCAGCATGCCGCGACGGTCGTTCACCTACGTCGGCCAGCCGTTCGGCTTCGCCGTGCGACCGACGGCGACCATCCTGCCGCGCAACGCGGCCGGCGCGCTCACGGTCAACTACCGGGGGCCCCTCTGGAAGATCACCAGCGACCACATCGTGCGCCAGCTCACGGCGAACGACACCCTGCCCGCAGGCCAACCGGTGCTGGTGACCATCGGCGGCGTCGCCCCCGCCGACGTGGTGAGCAACGGCGACGGGACAGGCCGCGTCACCACCAGCGCGCTCGACGCCATCCAGTACACCCGCAATGCAGCGACGCCGCAGGCGCCATTCACGGCCCGCATCACGACCGCGATCTGGATCTCGGATTCCACGGAAGGCGGCGTCGCCGGCAATCCGGCCACGATAGGCTCCGCGCTGACGCGCGCCTGCTTCAATGGCGGCGGCACCTGTGCCGTCCCCGGCGCGGGGATCGCCTTCGACTCCGCGGTCAGCGGCTTCCCGGGCAACGAGTTCCGTTACGGCCGGCTGCGCCTGGCGAATGCCAACGGATCCGAACTGATCGCGCTGCCGGCCCCGGCACTGGCCGAATACTGGAACGGTTCGGCATGGGTCTCGAACGCGCGCGACTTCTGCACCACCATCGATGCGGGCCGGGTCACGCTGTCGAACTGGCAGCGCAACCTGCAGGAGGGCGAAACACGGGTGGCATCGGCCGGGACGATGTACGAGGGCCGCCGCAGCATCGTGTTCCTTGCACCCGGAGCCGGCAACAGCGGCAGCGTGGACCTCGCGATCGACCTCGTCGCGGCCGGCCTGCCCTGGCTGCAGGGCGCATGGACCGGCGGCAGCCACGACCGGAATCCATCGGCGCGCATGACCTTCGGCACGGCCTCGGCACCCTCGCCGATGATATTCAGGCGCGAGCGCTACTGAGGCCCGGCCGGGCGCGCCACCGACCACTCACCATGCCGCGTCGATCACCTCACGCAGCAGGTCCACCTCGCGCACGAACTCGCGCTTCGGATCCGCGTTGAAGTTCTTCAGCGAGTCCTGCACGATCAGCGGCAACTGCTCGCGCGGCACCTGCACCGGCAATTGCGACAGTTTCACCGGCAGGCCGAGCGCTCGTGCGCGCGCTTCGAACGCATCGGCTGCAAGGTGGTGCGCCTGCGTCGTTTCGTCGCGACCGGCACGGGCATCGAGTGCCCCGAGCGCGATGGCCATGTTCGCCGTGGCCTGCGGATCGCGCGGGCCGAACGCGCGCATCACGGCGGGGGTCACCGCCGCGTTCGCCTGCCCCTGCGAAACCTGGGGAAAACGGATGAACAGCGCGGTGGCGAACGCATACGCCACGCGCTGCACCCAGTGCTTGTCGAACATCGTGCCGCCATCGTCGGAATCACGGTTCTGCAGCCAGGCGGCCGCGCACAGTTCCAGCCGCGGCACCGGGTCGGTCGGTGCCGCGAGCAGGCGCGGCAGCGCGCGGTCGGCGAGCGCGAACGCCTGCCGGCGATTGCCTTCGACCAGCGGGTTCTGGCGCACCGTGCCCAGGTTCACCAGCGCGCGGCAGAAGATCGAGAAGCCGCTCTCCAGCGCCAGCGACAGCGGCGCGGTCTGCAGCGCACGGTAGTCCCAGAACACGGCCTGCGGCCGCGTCTTCGGATCGAAGAACTCCATCCGGTGATCGAGTTCCTCGTTGCGGATCGCCGATCCTCCGCGATGGGTGGCCGAGGTGCCGACGGTGCAGATGTTGATGATCGGCAGCTTGGCCGCCATCAGCTTCGGGCTGATCGCCGGTCCCTGCTCCGGATACTGGGTGATCATCTTCATCACGTCACCCGGCTCGGCGAGCAGGATCGCCACCACGCGGGTCGCCTGCATCACGCTGCCGCCACCGATCGCCAGCAGCACGTCGGCCCCCGCCGCGCGTGCCGCATCGCGTGCCTCGACCACGTCCGGATACGGCGAATCCTTGCGCATGCGATCGAACTGACCGGCATACGCAGCGCCCAGGCGATCGCGCACCAGCGCGACCAGCCCCGTGCGCGTGGCGACCGAGCGGCCACAGACGATGAACGCACGCCTGGCCTTCAGCCGCGCGACCTCACCGGCCAGCGAATCGAGCGCAAGTTCGCCGCTGTACAGGCGCACTGCAGGCGCCACCGACCGGAAGTCGGTGACGAGTCTTGAACCTTCATCGGTGCTGCCGCCCATGGCCGGCGCCTCCTGGCTGATGCATGGCTGGGGTCAGGTCTTGAGTTTTGCATCGTGATGCAAAACTCAAGACCTGACCCCAGTTAAGTATACTTTGCGCCGCACGCCCTAACGGAGCCTCAGATGGCCAGCACGCTCGCAGAACAACCCGCGGTCACCGATTGCACACTCGCGATCGATGGCCGTGTCGCCACCCTCACCTTCAACCGCGATGACATCCGCAACGCGCTGTCGGGTTCGTCGATCGGCACCGAACTGGTGGACGTGGTCAACTGGGCCAGCGCCTGCCCGGACATCTCGGTGCTGGTGCTGACCGGTGCCGGCTCGGCGTTCTCCGCGGGCGGCAACGTGAAGAACATGAAGCAGCGCACCGACGTGCCGGTGCACGAGGTGCAGCAGAACTACAAGTCGGGCATCCAGCGCATCCCGATGGCCCTGCACGAGTGCGAGCTGCCGGTGATCGCCGCGATCAACGGCCCGGCCATCGGCGCCGGCTTCGACCTGACCCAGATGTGCGACATCCGGATCGCGTCGACCGAGGCCCAGTTCGGCGAGACCTTCGTCAACCTCGGCATCATCCCGGGTGACGGCGGCTCCTGGTTCCTGACCCGCGCAGTCGGCTACCAGCGTGCGGCGGAGCTCACCTTCTCGGGGCGGCTGATCAAGGCCGACGAGGCGCTGTCGCTGGGGCTGGTGCTGGAGGTGGTGAAGCCGGAAGAGTTGCTGGCGCGTGCGCAGGACATGGCACGCCGTATCTCGTACAAGCCGCCGCAGGCACTGCGCTATTCCAAGCGCCTGCTCAAGCTGTCGCAGCGCATGCCGCTGCCCGAGTACCTGGACATCTGCTCGAGCTACCAGGCGCTGTGCCACAAGACGGAGGACCACGCCGAAGCGCTGCAGGCCTTCTTCGAGAAGCGCCGCGGCGAGTTCAAGGGGCGCTGAGCGATGCGTGCGTTCGCCCCCCTGTGCATGGCCATGGGCCTGTCGCTGGCGCTGCTTGCCGCGCCCGCTGCAGCACAGGAAGCGCCGCTGCCGCCGGTCGATGCCGGCGCCAAGGATGCCTCCTGGGTGCAGTTCCACAAACGGCTGCTGGCCGCGGTCGAGCAGCGAGACGTGAAGTTCCTGCTGTCGATCCTCGACCCCAAGGTGCGCAACAGCTTCGAGAAACCCGACGGCGTGAAGGCCTTCGTCGAGCAGTGGGACCTCGACACCCCGGCGAAGGCGAAGGATTCGCCGCTCTGGACCGAGATGCGCTCGATGCTGCGCTTCGGTGCCGCGCCGGTCGAATCCGCGACCGGCGAACGCCTGCTCTGCCTGCCGTACGTGGCGGTGACCTTCCCGCCGACGATCGATCCGTACCTGTTCGCCGCGGTCGTGGTCGCCGATGCCCCGGTGTTCGCGAAACCGTCGACCCAGTCACCGATCGTGGCCAACCTGTCGCACCAGATCATCGGCGTGGAAGACTGGGACCTCGAAGACGAGGCGAAGTCGCCGCAACGCTGGGTGAAGGTGGTGCTCAAGCAGGGCGGCGGATACATGGCCTCAGAGCATGTCCGCAGCGCGATCGAGGCCCGCGCCTGCTTCACCCGCAGCCGCGGCAAGACACCGAATGCCGGTCCCTGGCGGATGATGTCGCTCACCGTCGGCGGCGGTTGAGCATGGTTGCACGGGCAGCCGGCTTCGTGGTCCAGCGCGCCGGCCCCGAGGACGCCCCGGCCATCTCCGAGCTCTGGTTCCGCCACCTCGCGGAAACCAGCGGCGGCGTCGACCCGACATTCACCCCCGCGCTGACGCCGCAGAAGGCAACCGCACGCCTGAAACGTGCGCTCGCCGCCGGCTCGCTGCTCGGCTGGATCGCGCGCGCCGAGGGGCAGTCACGCCTTCAGCTCGCCGGCTACCTCACGGCACGGGTGCAGGTCGAGGATCCGCTGTTCGGCGACACCTTCGAGTACGAACCGGTGATGTACATCGTCGATGTCGACGTGGAACAGGCGTTCCGCCGCCGCGGCCTGAGCAGCCTGCTGATGGAGCATGCGTCGGAACATGCACGACGACAACGGATCGGAACGATCGAACTGGCGGTGGTGGTGCGCGACGACCGGGCCGTCGCTGCCTGGAAGAAGCAGGGCTTCGAGCCCCGGGTCGCGGTGATGCGCAAGGCGGTGGCGAAGCGCTGAGCCCGGCACGGTCAGTAGGTCATGCACGCCGCGTTCAGCAACCCGGCCGCCAGGGACATCGCGCCGAGGAACAGCCCGTGCGCGACCTTGCCTTCCGGGATGCCGGTGACGATGCCCGGCATCGCGAGCCGCACGCCGACGTACACCAGCAGTTGCACCACGAAGGCGACCGCGCCCCAGGACAGCATGTCGACCAGGTTCACGCTCTGTGCGACCGAACGCGCGAGCGGCACGACGAAGCCGAACAGCGCGCCGGCCAGGCTGCAGGCTGCGGCGACGTTGCCCTCCCGGATCAGCACCAGTTCCGGATAAGGCGTGATCCGGATGTAGATCGCGATGAACAGCACCACCATCGCCAGCGTCGCGACGAAATAGGTCAGGAAGGCCGGCACGCCCAGCATCGATTCGAACAGCACGCCCATCGGGTTTCCTCGTTCTGTTGGTGGTCGGTTCAGGAGAACCAGTGCGGAATGAAGCGACTGCTGTTGCGGGTGATCGGTGATCGATCCTCGCGGATGCCCATGCCGGCCGCGCGGTCGCCGACGATCCATGAACCGATCACCGGATAGCGGTCGTCGAAGCGCGGCAACGGTGCATAAGCCTGGTAGATGTAGCCCTCGGCGCCATAGATGCCGCCTTCATGATGGTCGCCCTGCGCCGAGCGGATCGTCACGTTGGCCCCCTCGCGCGAATAGAGGGGCTTCTTCACATGGCTGGACGCCCAGCCACCGCTGCCGCCGTCGAGGCCGCCCGGCTCGAAGCTCGCCGCCAGCAGGTTCGGGTGGTCGGGGAACAGTTCCCACAGCAGCGGCAGGATCGCCTTGTTCGACAGCAGCATCTTCCACGGCGGCTCGATGAAGGCGGTGCCGCAGCCGGGGATGAGTGGCCCGAATGCCTCGCGCAGCATCCACTCCCAGGGATAGAGCTTGAACATCGCCCGGATCGGATGGCCGTCGAGATCGACGAAGCAGCCGCCCTGACCGCCAGCACTGCCGTCCGCCTCGCCGATCCGCGGCGCCCAGCCGATCGCCTCGACATCGATCGCACGGGCATCCAGCCCGGCCTGCAGCGCGGTGTCCAGCAGGTACTGCAGGTTGTCCGCGTCCTCGTCGTTCTGCATGGTGCAGGCGAGCGTGACCTGGGTGGGCAGCGCCA
>JBIITW010000274.1:0-5239 GCA_044340265.1 Burkholderiales bacterium
ATGTAGGCAACGATCAGGGGATGGGTGCTTTCGAAGCCGAGGTCGGGCCGGCTGTCGGCACGGAAGAGAGAGACCATCGAAAAGCCGATATCGGCCGCCTGCAGGCGCGCGATCTCTCGACGCTGGCGCGCTTCCGTGGCCGGGAACAGCTGATAGATTTCCCAGGTCGGTGCGCGGCGGCGCTCCACCGCGTAGGCGCCGGGCCAGTAGGGCGCGGCAAGGAATGAACGTCCGTCGCGCGCATGGGCGTCGACCTGCATGCGCAGCAGCGAAAGCACATCGGCCGCGTGCGGTTCGACGTAGAGGGTATCCCCGAGCACCTCTACGCGCTCCGCCGTCCAGCCGCGCAGCATCGGGTACGCACGCTGCTCGAACAGCGACAGGACAGTGCCAGCCACCACCGCCGCCACCAGCACCGCGTCACCTGCCCCCGTACGCTGCCGTCCCGGCCATGTCCAGGCAGCGACGAGGATCGGAAGAATGCTCAACGCGACATGGAAGACATCGAAACGCGACACCGTATAGTGTGCGTAGGGAATCGACACCAGCACGGCGGCGGCGAATACCGCGCCGCCCTCGACACCGCCCTCGACCCCGCCCTCGACACCGCCCGCCGCACCGCGCACAGCTTCGCCCCGACCGGACGGTGCGCCATCCTTCCACACCCGGCGCATCGCGAGAAGCAGAAACGCGCCACCGGCGAGCCCGGCGAGGGCGAGCAGCGACTCGCGCAGCGCGCTGGCGGCATCCTGCCCGGCCGCCGGCAGCAGCAACGCCTGGAGCCGGGGCAGCGGCAGCGGCAGGTTGGTCGTCCCGGCCTCGAACAACATCCGGATCGAATCGAAGAATGCCGCGGTGAATCCGGTCGCGAACAGATGACAGGCGATCACCGGGGAATAGCCGACGATCCCGCCGGCCACGAATGCGATCAACATCTCGCCCGACGGAAGCACGCGCGCCTGCCGATAGTGCAGGCCCATTGCGAGCGCCACCGCGATCGTTCCGTACAGCGCATGGTTGATGCCGATGGCCGAAACGACGCCGAGACAGATGCCGAGATATGCGCAGGAGCGTGCACCGACGCGCCCCAGTGCTGCAGCCAGCCCAGCGATCATCAGGATCGCGGCGAAGCTGTCCGCGACCTTGAAGTCCGGCACCATCCAGACGGCAAGCGCCGGCGCCGCGAGCAGGATCCGCCATCCGGGAGCCGGCTGCATGCCCACCAGCACGGCAGCCATGGCGATGGTGATCGAAGCCAGGATGGCATTGCCCGCGCGCATCGCCAGGATGCCGTCGTCGCCGAACAGCCACATCCATCCGGCCGACCAGAAGTAGCGGCCCACGTCGTACGACTGGAAGTCGCGCAGCGGCAGTTCACCGGCCAGCACGCGCTGCGCGCCGTACCAGAGGAAGCCCTCGTCCTGGAGGTTCAGCCCGTGGCGACCGGTGAACCACAATGCGGCCAGCGGCAGTGCCAGGGCGAGCGCGACCGCCCACGGACGGGCTGCTGCGCCAGGCATCAACCTGCGCGGCAGCATCGCGGCTCGCCCGGCAGTGCCCACCCCCTCATCGCGACCCGGCGGCCGCCACGACCGTGCCGAGCACGATCAGCGCAACGCCTGCGACCTTGTACAGGTTCAGCTGCTCGTCGAGCAGCCATACGCTCAGTGCCAGCACGAGCACGAAGTTCAGGGCAGTGAACGGATAGGCATAGCTCAGTTCGAAGCGGGTCATCGCCGCCATCCACGCAAGGCTGGCGATGAACGCGGCGGCGAAGCTGGACACGATGAACGGGTCCAGCAACAGCAGCAGCAGGTGCCGCAGCCCCGGGAGGAAGCCCGCCGGCATCGCTCCGACCTGGTCCATGCGCCACTTGAGTATGAGCTGGCCGTACACGGTCAGCAGGATCATGCCGAGGATGAACAGGTAGTCGAACCAGCGCTGCGCAGACATCACGAGACAGGCTCCGCCTTGCGCACCAGCATCGTGAACGCATACATGCCGTAGTCGTGCAGCAGCGCGACATGACGCGACCAGCGCCGCTTGCAGAGATCGAACACGACGCACGGATCGGGGTAGTACAGGTAGTCGCGCATCTTCGGCGCATCGGAATACGAGGTCAGGCAGTTGAACGCGAAGCCGGCACGACTGGTGCGATCGATCGCGTCCAGGGCTTCGGTCATGCTCGCCAGGCACTCCGCGTCGCTTCGCCCCAGGCGCAGCGTGAACGTGCCGCTGGCCATGCCGAAGTCGGCTTCCGCCAGTGGCTGGTCTGCCACCGCGAACGTCACGGCCGGATTGGACGCAAAACGCGCACGCGCCGCGGCGATCATCTCCTCGTTCAGGTCGACCCCCGAGTAGGTGATGCCCGGTCCGCGCGCGAGGAGCAAGTCGGCCAGCGCGCCGTAGCCGCAGCCGAAATCGTTCACCGAGAACGGACCCGTCGCGGGCAGGATGCGCATCATTTCATCGAACTGCCTGCGCTGGCTCGCCTCGCCGTTCCAGTCCACCCCTTGCGGGGTGGGACCGTGACGCTCGAAGCTGTCCCGGTAATGCAGGATGGTCCGCCTTGCGAATTCAGCGGGGTCCACGGCCGTGCACCTCCCGGACGATGGTGTAGGGACGCTGCTTGACCTCGGCGAACACCTTGGCCAGGTAGATGCCGAGGATGCCGATGAAGGAGATGATCATGGCACCGATCATCCAGACCGAGATGATCAGCGAAGCCCAGCCGCTGACCGGCCGGTCGAGCAGCGCCCACTGCAGGACGACGGCTGCAGCGCACAGCGCGGCGATGGTGAAGATCACCAGGCCGATGTAGAAGGTCGCGACCAGCGGGACGCTGCTGAACGACGTCACCGAATTGACGAGCAGGGCCATCCGCCGTCCGAGCGAGTAGGTGGTGTCACTCGTGTCGTGCTTGTCGACCAGGCAGGCGTGCTGCTCGAAGCCGGTGATCACCCACAGGCCGCCGATGTCCAGTTCGCGCTCTTCATGTCGGAGCAGCGCGTCGACGTAGCGGCGGGTCATCAGCCGTGCGGTGACCATGTCCGCCGGCATCTCGAAGCCGCTGATCGCGTTCATCAGGCGGTAGAACTGCCGACCCGACCAGCGCTCGAACCGCCCCCCCTTGCGGCTTCGCTGCACGCCGTACACGACATCGCAGCCCTCCTCTTCCAGCCGGGCAAGGAACGCCTCGAACCATTCGGGCTCCTCCTCGAGGTCGCTGTCGAGCAGATAGACGCGCTCCCCGCGCGCGTGGGCCAGCCCGGTCATCATGGCCTTGTGATGACCGAAGTTGCGCGACAGGTCGACGACGACGACATGCGGATCCGATCGGCTCAGCGCCACCGCCAGATCGAGACTCTCGTCGGGAGAACCGTCGTTGACCAGCACCAGCTCATAGCTGCCGGCTGCGTGATGCGCTGCCACGGCAGTCACCCGCCGGTGAAACTCTTCCAGATAGGCGGCCGACCTGTACAGCGTGGTGACGATCGAGAGCTTCATCGGCGTGCGTGCTTCATGTAATGCGCAGCCTGATCGCCGCAGTTGAACAGCAGGTCGACGATGCTCACCTCGTGGACGAAGTCACCCCACAACTGCGGGTACGGCGGGTAGGGTCCGTATTCGAACCACTCGACCGCGATTCCTGCGCGCGCGAACGCCGCCTCGTCGAGATAGTCCCGTGCACTCGGCCCGGACACATAGATGTCCGCGCCGGCCTGCTGGCACAGACTGACCAGCCGCTGGTTGCGGTCACCGTCGGAGGGGTAATCGGTGGAATGCGTGAGACGGGTGCCGATATCCAGGAAGCGGCAGACGGCGGCGATCAACGAATGGTTGACCTCGGCAAGGTTGGTCCAGGGACGCTCGCGGAACAAGGGCCCGAGCCAATCCGCAACCGGCTGGAAGTGCCGGGCACGCGCGTAGTTGGCGCCCAGGCGCAACCAGTGCGCGGGGCCGCAGCCCGGATCGTCGATGCGGACATCACGGATCTTCCGGCGCAGGGAGATGCCTACCGGAATGCTCATCCACTGCACCCCTTGTGGCGTCTTGATCCGGTTGCGGTTGCGCCAGTCATTCTTCGTGTACTGCACTTCATCGTAGAACACGAACTCGTCGACCGACGCGATCAGATCGAAGTAGCCTTTCCAGGGTATGTAGTTCGACTGAACGACTGCCAGGCGCTTCATGTGCGTCGAGAGTTCAAGGGGCTGACCACAGGGGGAAGGGCGCGGGGCGGGATCGTTCAAGCACGCGGATGACTGGCGGGCCCATGACGTAGTGCCTCTTTCGTGCGCAGCCCGATGCGGTCAAGATGGTAACAAATCAGGTTCACGGCCTGAGCATGCGCGCTCTTGCACAGCGCGCGTTGATGGTACGGCATCTGTCCGCAGCGTGTTGCGGGACATCACGACGCAGCGCGTGGCCGTCGGATGGCACAAAAAAGCCGCCCGAAGGCGGCTGTCGAATTCGAACAATCAAGCATCCATCAGAATCTCATGCCGACACCGACGGTGAAGCCTTTGGCTGTGAAGCCGTCTTTCTTCACGTATTGCATGTAGTCAACGTTCAAGCCGACTGCCTGCGTGACCGAATAGCTGAGGCCGGCGCCCCAGGAGAAGCTTGTCTCGCTTTCACTGATCGATCCGAACCCTTGTGCGGAGGCTGCGCCTTCCATGCGCGCAGCACCGACGCGCGCGAAAGCCTCAAAGCTGTCGTTCAACCTGGCCTTGGGTTTCAGGTAGAGACCGACCGCGTTATCCAGTTCCAGCTTCACGCCGGTAATGGTCTGGCCGTTCACCTTGAGATCACCGTCCCTCACGCCGAACGCAGCCATTCCTTCGACGGCAAGATTCCGGTGCAGTTCGAAGCCAAAAATGCCCCGGATCGCATTCGGCTTTCCCTTGAACTCATTGCCATTAACGTTCTGTTTTGCGTTGATCACAGAGTAGCCGACTTCACCGTAGAACTGAGCTTGCGCACCGGTCGCCAGGAACGTCAGCAAAGATGCGAGGATGACTTTTCTCATGAGTTCGCCTTAGCAGATATGGAAGATGTAGTTGACTGACCTTAAAGTGATGCACTACTTATCAATCATATAGCATTGTTAAAAAAGGCTTTTCTACATCACAAGTTTGAAGTCAGCCATCAGACGCTCGTGTTGCGCATACGGCACACTTGCCCCTCGTGCGCAGCGTCCGACGATAGCCAACACATCGAGCGACGCAGGATTCGC
>JBIITW010000275.1:0-5236 GCA_044340265.1 Burkholderiales bacterium
GCCTCCACGATCAGGCTGGTCTCGCGGAACGGATAGGTGTGCAGCACGAAGGCCGGCACCTGCGTCACCCGGTTGCCACCGCCCGCCATGTCAGTCCTGTCCGTCTTCGCCAGGCAGGGCGATGTCCTGGCTGGCGCCCGGCCGAGCGCGCGCGCGCTGCACCTTCACCCACAGTTCCATGAACACCTTGCAACCGAACAACGCTTCCATGTCGTGTCGGGCAGCGGTGGCGATCGACTTCAGCTGGGCGCCCTTGTCCCCGATCACGATCGCTTTCTGCCCAGGCTTGGCCACGGTGATGGTCGCGTAGATGCGCCGCAGGCGCGGCAGCTCCTCGAACTGGTCGATGGACACGTCGCACTCGTACGGAAGCTCCGCGCCGAGGAAGCGGAACAGCTTCTCGCGCAGGATCTCGCCGGCGAAGTAACGTTCGCCGCGATCGGTCAGCGCCTCCGGGTCGTACAGCGCGTCCTGTTCGGGAAGGTGCAGGGCCAGTGCGTCGAGCAGCGGATCGAAGGACGGATCGTGTTCGGCGCTCACCGGAACCATCGCCGAGAAATCGCGTTCGCGGCGCACGCGATCAATGAAGGGCAACAGCTTGCGCTTGTCGGGCAACTGGTCGATCTTGTTGATCACCAGCACAACCGGAAGCGAGGCTGGCAGCGCCCGACCGACGGCCTGGTCTTCCGGGCCGAAGCGGCCGGCTTCCACCACCCATGCCACCGCGTCCACGCCATCCAGCGCCTGGATCGCTTCGCGGTTGTAGGTGCGCGACTGGTGTCCGCTCCGGTTGTCCTGGAGCCCGGGCGTATCGACGAAACCGAACTGCTGGTCACCGCGGGTCAGTATGCCGAGGAGGTTCGATCGCGTGGTCTGCGGACGCTTCGACACGATCGCGAGCTTGGTGCCGATCAGACGATTGAGCAGGGTCGACTTGCCGACGTTCGGCCGGCCAACGATCGCAATCCGCCCGGAAAGCCTGGGCACCGGCGTACCGTCGCCCTCGCCGGCTTCGTCCCCGGGCGCCTGGCCGGACACCTGGCCGGTCGAGGGAGCGCGCGGCACGCTCACGCTGTCTGCGCCAGGCGGTGCCAGGCTGCATCCGCAGCCGACTGTTCGGCGGTCCTGCGGCTCGAACCGGTACCGCTGGTGCGCACGGCCAGCACGTCGATCACGCACTCGACCTCGAACCGCTGGGCATGTGCCTCACCCGTGATGGTGACCACCGCGTAACGCGGAAGCGGGTGGCGGCGTGCCTGCAGCCATTCCTGCAATCGCGTCTTGGGATCCTTCGCCGGCGCATGGATGTCGATCGCACCCAGGCGCGCGCCAAGGTTGAGGGTCACGAAGGTGGCCGCCGCGTCGTATCCCGCATCCAGGAAGACCGCGCCGACCACTGCCTCGAACGCATCGGCGAGGATCGAGGGGCGCTTGTGGCCGCCCGTGCGCGCTTCCCCCTCCCCCAGGCGCAGCGAAGCGCCCAGTCCGAGTTCAAGTGCGACCTCGAACAGCGCCTGCTGGTTGACCAGGTTGGCACGCAGGCGGGACAGCTCGCCCTCGGCGGCGCCGGGGAACCGATCGAGCAGCGCCTGGGCCACCACGCAGTTGAGCACGCTGTCTCCGAGGAACTCGAGACGCTCGTTGTTGTCTGCCCCGAAGCTGCGGTGCGTGAGCGCACGGACGAGCAGCCTTGCATCGGAGAAATCGTGCTGGATTGCTCGGGTCATCAGCGATGGAAACGCGGCCGGGGCGGACGAGCCGCCTCAGCGCGAGGTCGCCTTGAAATCCACCAGCAGGCTCACGTTCGAGATCAGCGGGATCGTGACCTGGTACTGGGCTTCGATCACCAGCTGGCCGGATTCGCGCGTGATGTCGAGATCCGCCGGGCCTACCGCCCCCACGCTGTCGATCGAGACCTGCCGCGAGAACGCCGCGCGCACGTCCGCGGCCGTCGCGTTGACGAACTCGGGGTTGTTCGCGATCTGGTTGAAGATCTTGTTGATCGTGTACTGCTCCAGGTAGGCAGGCACGAGCTTGAAGCCGAAGATGGCGACGAACACCAGCCCGACGCAGACCATGATGAAGCCCGTGAGAGAAATGCCTTGCTGCTGCTTTCGCATGGAATAGGCCTTCACTGGATCCGCGTGCCGATGCGGCTCATCGCGTCGAAATTCCACCAGATCATCACCGCCTTGCCGACGATGTTTCGCTCGGGCACGAAGCCCCAGTATCGGCTGTCGGCACTGGCGTCGCGGTTGTCGCCCATGGTGAAGTAGTGACCCGGGGGAACGGTGCAGGAAAATCCTGAATCAGTATATTCGCAATTCTCGCGCAGCGGAAAGCGCCGGACGCCACCGAGCTGCAGGGTCGGCAGATCAGGCTGGACCAGGATGTCATGCGGCACCTGCCCGAGCGATTCCGTGAGACGCCGTGCATTGACGAACGAGAGTCCGCCTTCTACGTAACTGTAGTCACCGACCGGCTTCAACGGCACCGGCTGGCCGTTGATCTCGAGCTGCTTGTCCCGGTAGGCGACCCGGTCCCCCGGCACGCCCACCACCCGCTTGATGTAGTCGAGCGAAGGGTCCTCGGGATAGCGGAACACCATCACGTCGCCCCGCTGCGGCTCACCGAGGTCGAACACCTTCACGTTCGCAACCGGCAGCCGGATGCCATAGGTGTACTTGTTCACCAGGATGAAGTCGCCCACCAGAAGCGTCGGGATCATCGAACCGGACGGAATCTTGAACGGCTCGATCAGGAAGGACCGCAGCACGAACACGACGAGGATCACCGGGAAGAAACTCTTCGGATACTCGATCCACCATGGCTCACCCTTGCCCGCGGGGCGGTTGCGTCGCAGGACCAGCTTGTCCAGGAGCCAGATGCCGCCGGTAATCACCAGCAGCACCAGCATGATCAGGGGGAAATTCAAGGTCCGCTCTCTTCCTTCGTTACTTGCTGTCGGTTCTAAGGACCGCGAGGAAGGCCTCCTGCGGGATCTCCACCCGACCCACCTGCTTCATCCGCTTCTTGCCGGCCTTCTGCTTCTCGAGCAGCTTGCGCTTGCGGCTGATGTCGCCGCCGTAGCACTTGGCGAGCACGTTCTTGCGCAGCGCCTTGATGGTCTCCCGCGCGATGATATGCGCGCCGATCGCGGCCTGCACCGCAACGTCGAACATCTGCCTCGGGATCAGTTCACGCATCTTCACCGCCAGTTCGCGCCCGCGATTCTGGCTGGTCGTCCGGTGCACGATCACCGACAGTGCATCGACCTTTTCGCCGTTGATCAGGATGTCGAGCTTGACCAGGTCGGAGGAGCGGAAGTCGGTGAACTCGTAGTCGAGCGATGCATAGCCGCGGCTGACCGACTTCAGCTTGTCGAAGAAGTCCATCACCACTTCGTTCAGCGGCAGTTCGTAGGTCAGGATCACCTGGCGGCCGGAGTAATGCATGTCCTTCTGTGCGCCGCGCTTCTGGTTGCAGAGCGTCATGACCGGTCCGACGTAATCCTGGGGCACGATGATCGTGGCCTTGATCATCGGTTCCAGGACGTCGTCGATCTTCGATTGTTCCGGCAGCTTCGACGGATTGTCGATCTCGATCATCTCGCCATCGCGCATCAGGATCCGGTAGACCACGGTGGGCGCGGTAGTGATCAGGTCGATGTCGTATTCACGCTCGAGCCGCTCCTGCACGATCTCCATGTGCAGCAGGCCGAGGAAGCCGCAACGAAACCCGAAACCGAGGGCCTGCGAGGTCTCCGGCTCGTAACGCAGCGACGAGTCGTTCAGGTGCAGCTTTTCGAGGGCGTCGCGCAGTGCCTCGTAGGCGTTGGACTCCACCGGATAAAGGCCGGCGAAAACCTGCGACTTGATCTCCTTGAAGCCTGGCAACGGCGCTGCGGCCGGGCGATCGGCGAGCGTCACGGTGTCGCCGACCATCGCCGCCTTGAGCTCCTTGATGCCGGCGATGATGTAGCCGACGCCGCCGGCCGAGAGCGCATCGATCTGGCGGCCCTTCGGCGTGAATACCCCCACCTGCTCGCAGTTGTACGTTGCGCCGGTGGCCATCAACAGCAGACGGTCTTTCGGCCGCAACGTCCCGTCCTTGACGCGTACCAGCATCACCACGCCGACATAGTTGTCGAACCAGGAGTCGATGATCAGCGCCTTCAGTGGCGCATCCGGGTCGCCTTGTGGCGCCGGGATGCGCGCGATCACCTGCTCGAGGATGTCATCGATGCCCAGTCCCGTCTTGGCACTGGCCCGCACCGCGTCGCGCGCGTCGATGCCGATGATGTCCTCGATCTCCTGGATGACCCGCTCAGGCTCGGCGGACGGCAGGTCGATCTTGTTCAACACGGCGACGACTTCCATCCCCAGTTCGGTGGCGGTGTAGCAATTGGCCACGGTCTGTGCCTCGACGCCCTGGGACGCATCGACGACCAGCAACGCACCCTCGCACGCCGAAAGGGACCGCGACACCTCGTATGAGAAGTCGACATGCCCAGGCGTATCGATCAGGTTCAGGTTGTACGTCTGGCCGTCGCGCGCCTTGTAGGTCAAGGCGGCAGTCTGTGCCTTGATCGTGATGCCACGCTCACGCTCGAGGTCCATCGAATCCAGGACCTGCGCGTCCATCTCCCGGTCGGACAGTCCGCCACAGCGCTGGATGAACCGGTCGGCGAGCGTGGACTTGCCGTGATCGATATGGGCAATGATCGAGAAATTACGGATGTGCTGCATCGGGTGTTCGATGATTCCTGTGTCGCTGCGCCAGGGCCTCGAGCGGCCGGATGGCGGCAACGAAGGCGCACGCGGATTCTAGCCAAGTTGCTGTGCTGCCGGGGTTTTCCGGTTCAGCGCATCAGCGCCCGTGCAAGGGCCATCCGGTCGAGCTGGCCGAAGCACACGAGTTCGCCATCCTCGTGCGTGAGCACCGGTACCCGCTCGGAGTGCGCGGCCTGCAACTCCGGATGCTGGTCGAGATCGACGACGCGCAACACCACCCGCCCGCCGTCCACCAGTGGCTGCAACTGGCCGATCATGGTGTCGCAGAGAGAACAGTAATCGTGGATGTAGATGACCAGGGTCGGTGCAGGCACGTCGAGGGACCAGTGTCACATTGAAAACGAAGAAGAAACGAAAACGCCCCGATCGGAGACCGGGGCGTTGAGTGTGCCTTGAATCGGGGCACGAAGGGGAGTCTGACGATGACCTACTTTCACGCGAAA
>JBIITW010000079.1:0-19499 GCA_044340265.1 Burkholderiales bacterium
ACGTGATCATCCAGCGCGGCACCAACCACGCCTGGAGCAACCGTTCTGACGCCGATTGCGCGGTCGCCTTCATCCTGATCGACGGCGAGCACGACTGACAGGCGCCGCTTCAGGCCACTTCGAGCAGTTCCTGCAGCGGGCGCACGTCGAGCGTGATGCCCACCCTGCGCCACTGCGCGATCTCCTCGCGCAGCAGCGCAGCGGTCAGTGGGTTGTCGGCCAGCCAGTACGGTTCCAGCTTCAGCCGGTACTCGCCGCGGACCACGCGCGCCTCGATCGTCGGCAGTGCGATGTCGGTGCGCGAGCGATAGAACATGGCGGCCAGGCGCAGGGCCATCGTCGAGGCGATGTCTGCCGGCGTTTCCAGCATGCCCTGCATCTTGTCGAGCGATCCCCGGTGGGCAAGTGCGAGCGTCGCCAGCCTCGCCTGCTCGCTGCGCGAGAAGCCGGGCATGTCCGCGTTGCGGATGATGTAGGCGGTGTGCTTGTGGTATCCCGAATGGGCGACGGTGATGCCGATCTCGTGCAGGCGCGATGCCCAGTCGAGCAGCTGCCCTGCGTTCGCCGCACCCATCGGCTCGCCGATCAGCAGGTCCTGCAGCAGAGAATGGGCAAGCGCGCCCACCCGTCGTGCCTGCGCGGTATCGACATGGTAGCGGTGCATGAACTGCTCCGCGGTGAGGTCGCGCATGTCATGGTGGTGGAAGCGGCCTAGCATGTCGTACAGGATGCCCTGGCGCATCGCGCCGGTGGCCAGCGCCATGTGCGGCACCTCGAGCGCCTCGAACACCGCGATCATGATCGACAGTCCGCCAGGCAGCACCGGCACGCGGTCGGCGCGCAGGCCTGCCAGCGCCAGCGCGTCCAGTCGGTCCAGGGCGCCGATGCGGATCATCTGCGACTTCAGTCGCTGCAGCCCGTCGAGCGTGATGCCGTTGTCGGTATAGCCGTTGAACTCGAGCAGGTCGCCAAGGGCACGTGCGGTGCCCGAGGAGCCGATCGCGTGCTTCCATTCGCCATGGCGGAACGCCTTGCGGATCGTCTCCAGCTCGGTGCCCGCCGCCGTCTCGGCCGCGCGGAAGTTCGCCTTGCTGAGACGGCCGTCGCCGAAATGGCGCATCGAGAAGCTGACGCAGCCCATGTACAGGCTCTCGAGCTTCATGGGTTCGAGTCCGGCGCCGATGATGCATTCGGTCGAACCGCCGCCGATGTCCACCACCAGCCGCGGCGCCGGCGACGGCGGCAGCCCGTGCGCGACGCCGAGGTAGATCAGCCGCGCTTCCTCGCGGCCGGCGACGACTTCGATCGGGAAGCCGAGCGCGCCCTCTGCCCTGGCCAGGAATTCCTTCGCGTTCTTCGCCACGCGCAGGGTGTTGGTGCCGACCGCGCGCACGGCTTCGGCCGGCATCCCGCGCAGGCGTTCGCCGAACTGGCGCAATGCGTTCAGCCCCCGCTGCTGCGCAGCTTCATCCAGTCGCTTGTCCAGCCCCAGGCCGGCACCGATGCGGACCGGTTCGCGCAGCGAATCGAGCGGATACACCTGCCCGCCCACGACGCGGGCGACCTGCAGGTGGAAACTGTTGGAGCCGAGGTCCACGGCTGCCAGGGTGGACAACTGCGTCATCGCGCGCCCGGTCCTCCGGGCGCCGGGAGACGGTCGCGCCTGCCGGTCATTGCCCCACTTCGCGTTCGAGCTGCTCGGCGCTCACATGCCGGACGTCCTTGCCCTTGATCAGGTAGACGACGTACTCGGACATGTTCTTTGCATGGTCGCCGATGCGCTCGATCGCCTTGGCTACCCAGAGGATCTCGAGCGACGATGAGATGGTGCGCGGATCTTCCATCATGAAGGTGATCAGCTTGCGCACGATCGTCTTGAATTCGTCATCGACCTGCTCGTCCAGGCGCACCACCTTGGCCGGCACGCTGATGTCGAGCCGCGCGAAGGCGTCGAGCGACTGGCGCAGCATGTCGACCGCGATCTCGGACATCTTCTTGATGTCGCGATAGCGCGGAATCTGCAGCGAGTCGCGCTCGTGCAGGTTCTTGGCCATGCGTGCGATCTTCGCCGCCTCGTCGCCGATGCGCTCGAGGTCGGTGATGGTCTTGATCACCGTGAGGATCATCCGCAGGTCGATCGCGGTCGGCTGGCGGCGCGCGATGATGTGGCTGCACTGCTCGTCGATCTCGATCTCGAGTGCGTTCACCCGGTGGTCGGCCTCGATGATGCGGTCGCACTGCTCGATGTTGCCGGTGGACAGCACCTCGATCGCGCTGGTGATCTGCTGCTCGACGATGCCGCCCATCTGCAGCACGCGGGCGCGCACGCCCTCGAGTTCCGCATCGAACTGTTTTGCGATGTGCTGGCTCATGTCGCTTTCCCGCTGTCGGATGAAGGGTGACCGTACAGGATATCGCGGTAATGTGACACGGACATGGCGGCGGCTTCCGTGCAGGATGGCACGGTCAGCGCTGTAGTGTGCGCACGCCGGCGGCCGAGGCGACCAGGGCCAGGTCGGCCGGGCGGCGGGCGAACAGCCCGTTGCAGACCACGCCGGCGATCTGGTTCAACTCGGATTCGAGCGCCACCGGGTCGTGCATCTTCAGGCCGTGCACGTCCAGGATCAGGTTGCCGTTGTCGGTGGTGAAGCCGGTGCGCAGCGACGGTTGCCCGCCGAGCCGGGCGACCTGCCGTCCGACATGGCTGCGCGCCAGCGGCAGGACCTCGATCGGCAGCGGGAAGCGGCCGAGCGTGCCGACCAGCTTCTTCTCGTCGACGATGCAGACGAAGCGGCGCGCCACCGCGGCGACGATCTTCTCGCGGGTCAGGGCGCCGCCGCCGCCCTTGATCATGCGCAGGTGCTCGTCGATCTCGTCGGCGCCGTCGATGTAAACCGCGATGTCGTCCACGCTGTTCAGGTCGATGACCCGGATGCCGGCGGCCTTCAGCTTTGCGCTGCTGCCTTCGGAACTGGAGACCGCGCCCTCGATGCGATCCTTCATTGCAGCCAGCTCGGCGATGAAGAAATCGACGGTCGAGCCGGTGCCGACGCCGATCACGGCATCTTCCGGTACGTGTGCCATCGCCGCCTTCGCCGCGATGCGCTTGAGTTCATCTTGCGTGGCCATGAGATGATTATTGCAGGATCACGCACGGGATGCACCCGCGGCGGCCCTGACCCCATGCCCATACCTGCACCGATACGCCCTTGCCTGCGCTGGAACCCATGCCCACGGAATACCTGGAACGCATCCTGAAGGCCCGCGTCTACGACGTGGCGATCGAGACGCCCCTCGACCTGGCCCCGTCCCTGTCGGCGCGCGTCGGCAGCACGGTGCTGCTGAAGCGCGAGGACATGCAGCCGGTGTTTTCCTTCAAGCTGCGCGGCGCCTACAACAAGATGGCCAACCTGCCACCGGCTGCGCTCCGGCGAGGGGTCATCGCCGCTTCGGCCGGCAATCATGCCCAGGGTGTCGCGCTGTCCGCCCAGAAGCTCGGCTGCAGGGCGATGATCGTGATGCCGGTGACCACGCCGCAGATCAAGGTGCAGGCGGTGGCCGGACGGGGCGCCGAGGTGGTGCTCGCCGGCGACACCTACGACGAGGCCTATGCGCATGCGCTGGTGCTGATGAAGCGCCACCGGCTCACCTTCGTCCATCCGTATGACGACCCGGACGTGATCGCCGGCCAGGGCACCATCGGCATGGAGATCCTGCGCGACCACCCCGGCCCGATCGACGCGATCTTCGTGGCGATCGGCGGTGGCGGCCTGATTTCCGGCATCGGCGCCTACGTGAAGCGCCTGCGGCCGGAGATCCGGCTGATCGGCGTCGAGCCGGTCGATTCCGATGCGATGTACCAGTCGCTGCAGGCCGGGCACCGGGTGAAGCTGGCCCAGGTCGGGCTGTTTGCCGACGGGGTCGCAGTGAAGCAGGTCGGCGAAGAGACGTTCCGCCTGTGCCGCACCCTTGTCGACGAGATCGTGCGCGTGGACACCGACCAAATCTGCGCCGCGATCAAGGACGTGTTCGAGGACACGCGGTCGATCCTCGAGCCGGCGGGGGCGTTGGCGATCGCCGGCCTGAAGGCGTGGACGAAGCGCGAGAAGGTACGCGGCAAGACCCTGGTGGCCATCGCCTGCGGGGCGAACATGAACTTCGATCGCCTGCGATTCGTCGCCGAGCGGGCGGAGATCGGCGAATCGCGCGAGGCCATCCTTGCGGTCACCATTCCGGAACGCCCGGGCAGCTTCAAGGCGTTCTGCACGCTGCTCGGCCCGCGCAACGTCACCGAGTTCAACTACCGCTATGCCGATGCCGGACAGGCGCAGGTGTTCGTCGGCATCGAGGTGAAGAGCCGGCGCGAGACGGACGACCTGGTGAAGACCCTGAAGAAGGCCGGGCTCGCCGCGCAGGACCTGACCGACAACGAGATGGCCAAGCTGCATGTGCGCCACCTGGTCGGCGGACGGGCGCCATCGGTGGACGACGAGATCGTCTACCGCTTCGAGTTCCCGGAGCGTCCGGGTGCACTGATGCGCTTCCTCGATGCGATGAGCGGTGGGTGGAACATCAGCCTGTTCCATTACCGGAACCACGGCGCCGACTATGGCCGGGTGCTCGTCGGCATGCAGGTGCCGGGGAAGGATGCCGCTCGTTTCCGCCGTTTCCTCGCCGAACTCGGGTATCGGTACCAGGACGAGTCGGACAACCCGGCCTACCGGTTGTTCCTGGGGCGCTGACGGCCTGCGCACGGGTACAATCTTCGGGTGCGAAGCCTCCCGATCCTGAACCGATTCAACGAACGGCGCGTGCCCGGTCGATCCGCCGCTTCCATCGCAGCCGCCTGTGTTGCCGCGATCGTGTCCGCTGTCAGTCCGCTCCTGGCGCCGCAGGCCTTTGCGCAGCCGCAGGTCTCCGCGCAGATCCTGCAGCAGGACGATGAAGTCCGTGCGGCGCGTGAAGCGTTCCGCCTCGGGCAGGCTGCGCGGCTCGACCAGGCCGCAGCGCGGCTGCGCGGCCACCCGCTGGAACCATGGGTGCAGTACTGGCAGCTCCGGTTGCGCCTCGAAACGGCCGAGATCGCCGAAGTGCAGGCGGCGCTGGTCCGTCTTGCCGATACCCGGGCCGGCGACCAGCTGCGCGCCGACTGGCTGAAGGTGCTCGGCCGGCGTGGGCAGTGGGATCAGTTCGCTGCGGAGCGTCCACGGCTGGTCAACAGCGACACGGAAGTCGACTGTCACTCGCTCAACCAGCGGCGGCTGAATGGTGACGCGGCGGCCCTGGCCGAGGCGCGGCCGATCTGGTTCACCGGGCGTGACCTTCCCGAGAGCTGCACGCCGCTGTTCCAGGAGCTGATCGCATCGGGCTCCCTGCGTGCCGACGACGTCTGGGCACGTATCCGCCTGGCGTTCGAGGCCGGGCAGGCCAATACCGTGCGCCGCGTCGGTGCGTTCCTGCCTGCGGGCCAGCAGCCCGACGCCAAGGCAATCGACTATGCGCTGAACAACCCACAGTCGGTGCTGGACCGGAAGAACGAACTGCGCACCCGTGCCCAGCGCGAGGTCGTGATGTTCGCCGCGCACCGGCTGGCGCGCACGTCGCCGCAGAACGCGGCGCAGGCCTGGAGCCGGATCGACGACCAGTTCAGCGAGCAGGAGCGCGCCTATACGTGGGGTGCAATCGCCTGGCTCGGCGCGCGCCGGCTCGATCCTGATGCGCTGCGCTGGTTCCGCCTGTCCAGCGGCGTGCAGCTCAACGACGAGATGCTCGGCTGGCGGGTACGCGCCGCCCTGCGTGCCGAAGCGTGGCCCGAGGTGCTTGCCGCCATCGGCCAGATGACGCAGCGCGAGCAGCAGGATGCGGCATGGCGCTACTGGCGCGCCCGTGCCTTGCGCGAACTCAAGCGTAACGACGAGGCGTTGCCGATCCTGGCGGCGCTGTCGCGCGAGTTCAACTTCTACGGCCAGCTGGCCCTGGACGACCTCGGTCCGGTCGCAGGCCCGCCGGCACCGCCCCCGTTCAAGCCCGCGCGCGACGAGATGGAGGCGTTCGGCAAGCATCCTGCCGTGCAGCGGGCACTGGCGTTCTACCGGCTGCAGATGCGCTTCGAGGGCAATCGCGAGTGGTTCTGGGCGATCCGCACGATGACCGACGAACAGCTGCTGACCGCGGCCGAATGGTCGCGGCGCAACCGGCTCTGGGATCGCGCCATCGCCACTGCCGAGCGCACCCGCGAGCTGCACGATTTCTCCCTGCGCTTCGTCGCGCCGTTCCGCGAAGAGCTGCAGCCGCATGTGAAGAGCCAGCAGCTGGACGAGGCATTCGTGCTGGGCCTGATCCGGCAGGAGAGCCGATTCCTGACTGAAGTGCGTTCGCACGCCGGGGCGTCCGGCCTGATGCAGCTGATGCCGGCGACCGCGGCCTGGGTGGCGAAGCGCACCGGGATGCTCGATTTCCGGCCCTCGCTCGTCAACGATGTGCAGGTCAATCTCGGGCTGGGCACCGCCTACCTGCGTACCGTGCTCAACGATCTGGACGACCATCCGGTGCTGGCGTCGGCGGCATACAATGCAGGTCCGGGGCGCGCGCGTGCCTGGCGTACGGTGCAGCCCCTGGATGCCGCGATCTACGCCGAGAGCATCCCCTTCGGCGAGACGCGCGACTACGTGAAGCGCGTGATGTCCAATGCGACCTACTACGCACAGGTGTTCGGTCACCAGGTGACGTCGCTGCGCACGCGCATCGGAACGATACCGGGACGTAACTGAGCCGCATGGGAATCGAAATGAGCAATGTCAGGAGGGTCTGCCTGGTTGGAGGCAGCGGATTCGTCGGGCGGCATATCGCCGAGCGGCTGGCTGCACGTGGCGTGCGGGTGATCATCCCCACGCGCAACCGCGAGCGCGCCAAGCCCGACCTCATCGTCCTGCCCAGTGTCGAGCTGGTCAGTGCCGACGTGAACGACCCCGCCCAGTTGTCTGCACTGGTCGCCGGTTGCGATGCAGTGGTCAACCTGGTGGGCATCCTGCATGAAGCCAGGGGTGGCGATTTCCGGCGGGCACACCTCGCGCTGACCGAGCAATGCATCGCAGCGTGCGCACGGCACGGCGTGCGCCGCTACCTGCACATGAGCGCGCTCGGGGCCGGTCCTTCCGCGCCGAGCGAGTACCAGCGCACCAAGGGCGAGGCCGAGCAGCGGGTGGCGGCTGCGCAGGCTGCGGGGCTCGACACCACGATCTTCCGGCCGTCGGTGATCTTCGGCGACGGCGACAGTTTCCTCTCGCTGTTCGCACGGTTGCTCGCACTGTCGCCGGTCGTCCCGCTCGGGTCGCCGGATGCACGTTTCCAGCCGGTGTGGGTCGAGGACGTCGCGCACGCATTCGTCGCCTCGCTCGACCTGCCGCAGACGATCGGCCAGTGCTACGACCTGGTCGGCCCGGACGTGTTCACGCTGCGCGACCTGGTGAAGCTGGTGGGCACGGTCACCGGCAACGAGCGGCCGGTGCTCGGCCTTTCGGACGGCCTGTCGCGGCTGCAGGCGCGCGTGTTCGGCGCGCTGCCGGTCAAGCTGATCACCTATGACAACTACCTGTCGATGACCGTGGACAACGTTTCTTCGGCACCGTATCCCGCCGTGTTCGAGCGCGCACCGTCGGCGCTGGAACCTGTCGCGCGCCAGTACCTCGGCAACGCCACGCCGCGCGGACGCTACCAGGCGTTCCGCTACCGCGCGGGGCGCTGAAGGCGTCCTGCCCATGGCCATCCGGCGGTCCCCCGCCGCGGACGGCAGCGCCGCGACAGACGTCCCGCCCGGGCGCCTGTTGCTCGTGATCGGCAATCGCAACTATTCGTCCTGGTCGTTGCGACCCTGGCTCGCGCTGTCGATGACGGGTGCATCCTTCGATACCGTGCGCATACCGCTCTACCAGCCGGGCAGCGCAGCGCACATCCGGCGTTATTCCGCGGCCGGCAAGGTTCCGGTGCTGGTCGACGATGGCCTCGTGGTCTGGGATTCGCTGGCCATCTGCGAGTACCTCGCCGAGCGGTTCCCCGAGGCAGGACTGTGGCCGGCCACGCCTGCGGCGCGGGCCGAGGCGCGTTCCGCGTCGAACGAGATGCACGCCGGCTTCGCGGCGCTGCGCCGTGAACTGCCGATGAACATCCGCTTCGACGGTGATGGCCATCGCTGGTCGCATGAGGCGCAGGCGGACATCGACCGGGTGCTCGGGCTGTGGTCCGCGTTGCGCGCGCGCCAGGGAGCGGGTGGCGCGTTCCTGTTCGGCACGTTCTCCATCGCCGATGCAATGTTCGCGCCGGTGGTGCTGCGGCTGCGTAGTTACCGGGTCACGGTGCCGCCCGAGATTGCCCGGTACATGCAGGCGGTGGTCGCACTGCCGCCGATGCAGGCGTGGATCGAGGCCGCACGGGACGAGCCCGAGCGGCTCGACCGGTTCGAGCGGTGAGCGCCGGCACGAGCACCCCGATGGACATCCCGATGCGTACCTATTCGGTCGGTGGTTCCGTGCGCGACGAACTGCTCGGCCTGCCGGTGGTCGATCGGGACTGGGTGGTCGTCGGGGCCACTCCCGGGCAGATGCTGGACCTCGGATACCGTGCGGTCGGGCGGGACTTCCCCGTGTTCCTGCATCCGGTCACCCACGAGGAATACGCACTCGCACGGACCGAGCGGAAAAGCGGGCCGGGTTATCGTGGTTTCGTCGTGCAGGCTTCGCCCGAAGTGACGCTCGAAGAAGACCTTGCGCGGCGCGACCTGACCATCAACGCCATCGCCCGCGATGCGCAGGGTGCATTGATCGATCCGCACCACGGCGTGCGCGACATCGAGGCGCGCATCCTGCGCCATGTCAGCGCTGCCTTCACCGAAGATCCGGTGCGCATCCTGCGGCTGGCCCGGTTCGCAGCCCGCTTCGCCGACTTCACGGTCGCACCGGAGACGCTGGTGCTCGCGCGCAGCATGGTCGAGGCTGGCGAAGTGGATGCGCTGGTTGCCGAACGCGTCTGGCAGGAACTGGCCAAGGGCCTGTCCGAGCATCGGCCTTCGCGCATGTTCGGCGTGCTGCGCGACTGTGGCGCGCTGGCGCGTGTGCTGCCCGAGGTCGACTGCCTGTTCGGCGTGCCGCAGCCTGTGGTCCATCATCCCGAGGTGGACACCGGGCTGCACGTGATGATGGCGCTCGACCTGGCCGCGCGCGAGCATGCGCCGCTGCCGGTGCGGTTCGCCTTGCTGGTGCACGACCTGGGCAAGGGCACCACGCCGCCTTCGGAATGGCCGCGCCATCTCGCGCACGAGCAACGCGGCGTGCCACTGATCGACGCGCTGTGCAGCCGGCTGCGGGTGCCATCCGAATGCCATGATCTCGCGCGGCTGGTGGCGCGGTTCCATACCGACATCCACCGCGCGCTCGAGTTGCGGCCGACGACGGTGCTGAAGGTGATCGAGGCCAGCGACGGCCTGCGCCGGCCCGAGCGGTTCGCCCTGGTGCTGCAGGCCTGCGAACTCGATGCGCGCGGCCGCCTCGGCCTGGAGGGCAGGCCCTATCCCCAGCGCGTGCTGATGCAGGCGGCACTCGATGCCGCGCGGGCCATCGATGCCGGCGCCATCGCACGGGCATCCGCCCGGGAACGCATCGCCGAGGACGTGCGGCAGGCGCGGCTGGACGCGGTTGCCTCGGCGATCGACACGTTGCGCCCCAGTCGCGGCGGGGGTCAGTCCGGACGGCTGTAGGAACGGCTGCGCGGTGCGGCCGCTGACGGACGGTCGCGATGGCGGAAATTGCCGCCAGGGCCGCCCGGCGCGGCCGGGTTGCCGGGACGGCCGGCGCTCGGACCGGTGTGGCGGCGCGTCGACGGACCCGAGCGGTCGCGATCATACGGCCGCGAGGACGGCGCGGACGCCGAGCGCGGACGCGGCTCGAAGCCGGGGATCGTGGTGATCTGGATCGTCTGCGACGTGAAGCGCTCGATCGTACGCACGACGCCGCGGTCGCGGATGCCGATGAAGCTGATCGCGATGCCCTGGCGACCGGCGCGGCCGGTGCGGCCGATGCGGTGCACGTAGTCTTCGGCCTGGCGCGGCAGGTCGAAGTTGATCACGTGCGAGATGCCCTGCACGTCGATGCCGCGCGCGGCGACGTCGGTGGCGACCAGCACGCGCAGCCCGCCGGAACGCAGCGACTGCAGCGTGCGTGATCGCTGGCTCTGCTTCATGTCGCCATGCAGGGCCGCGGCCGAGAAGCCGCTCTGCAGCAGCGCCTGCGCCAGGTCGTCGGCGGAACGCTTGGTCGAGGTGAACACGATCGCCTGCTTCATGTCGACGTCGCGCAGCAGGTGGTCGAGCATGCGGTTCTTGTGGCCCATGTCGTCGGCGATGTGCATGCGCTGCTCGATGTTCACGTGCGGCGTCTGCTGGCTGTCGACGCTGATGCGCACCGGATCCTTCAGCATCGAGGTGGCCAGGCGCACGATGCCCGGCTCCATCGTCGCCGAGAACAGCATCGTCTGGCGCGAGGCGGGCATCTTCGACACGATGGCGTCGAGGTCTTCGCTGAAGCCCATGTCGAGCATGCGGTCGGCTTCGTCCAGCACCAGCAGTTGCAGGCGCGACAGGTCGACACGGCCCGAGTTCATCTGGTCGAGCAACCGGCCCGGGGTGGCGACCAGGATGTCGACACCCATCTTCAGCATCCGGTTCTGCACCGGGTAGGGCATGCCGCCGACGATCGACACGGTCTTCACGCGACGCATGTTGCGGCCGTAGGTCTCGCTGGCGCGGGTCACCTGCATCGACAGTTCACGGGTCGGCGTCAGCACCAGCACGCGCGGGCCGTTACCGTTGACCGGATGCGGCTCGGTGAGCAGCTGCAGGGCCGGCAGCATGAAGGCGGCGGTCTTGCCGCTGCCGGTCTGCGACGACACCATCAGGTCGCGGCCTTGCAGTGCGACCGGGACGGCCTGCGCCTGGACGGCGGTGGGTTCGGTGTAACCGGCAGCCGTGATGGCTTCAAGGATCGGCGCGGCAAGGCCGAGTTCGACGAAAGTCATGATCTGTTTCCTCTGCGCCGCCATTCCGGTGGGGGCGCCAACGCTTGCGATGGGCAGAAGGGCATGCCGTCCGAAAACGGAAACGGCAACTCTGTCGCGCAAACGAAACGCAGCAGTCGGCAGGCCCGAGACACCGGCACCAACCGAATCGCAATCCATCAGGTAAACCTGGGGAAACGCTGCGGGAAGGAACATCCGTTCGCTGCTAGGCGAGGGATCGGCCTTCCGGAGAGGTCAGGGACGATGAGCAAAAACGTGTTCCACGGCCGATACAGAGATGCAGGAAACGATGCTTTTTGCACCGCACCCAGCCGGACGAGGAAGCCGGAAGATACGCGACATCGGGGAAAACACCAAGCAGAAATTCACGCCGGTACGGTGACGCAGGTCCGCCGCCGCTCAAGAACAGGCCTCGTCCGCCGCTATTCCAGAACAGCCGGGAAACCGCACCGCAGCGCCAGCACCCACGGCTACCCGCCCCGCAGCTGCACCCGAACCCGCACCTGAACCCGCACCCGCCGCCGACAGAAACCCAGAACGATGCGTGAAGATTTCCCGAAGAAGATCGGCAAATACCCGATCCTGCGCGAGCTGGGGCGGGGTGCGACCAGCAGCGTGTTCCTGGCGACCGATCCGTTCGGCAACCGGGAAGTCGCGATCAAGCTGTTCACCCGTACCGACGCCACCGATGCCCGCATGGCGCGCCGGTTCCGGAACATGTACCTGAACGAGGCGACGCTGGTCGGAAAGCTGTCGCACCCGTACATCACGACGATCTTCGACGCGGTCGACGACGAGGATGCCAGCTACATCGTGATGGAATACGTGCCGGGCGGGACGCTCGAGTACTACACCAATGTCGCGCGGCTGCTGCCGGTCGAACAGGTGGTCGAGATCGTCTTCAAGTGCGCGCAGGCATTGTTCTTCGCGCAACAGCGCGGCGTCATCCACCGGGACATCAAGCCGGCGAACATCCTGGGCACGGCCGAGACGCTGTTCAAGGTGAGCGACTTCGGCTCCGCGCTGTCGATGACCGCCGAGCAGACGCAGATCAACGGCATCGGTTCCCCGGCCTACATGTCGCCGGAGCAGGTGCGCGACGAGCCGCTCACCCACCAGACGGACATCTACTCGCTCGGCGTCGTGCTCTACCAGCTGCTGACCGGCAAGCTGCCATTCACCGGCGGCAGCCATGCCAGCCTCGTGTACCAGATCCTCAACATCGAGGCGGTGAAGCCGTCAGAGGCGCGCGAGGGGCTGTCGCCCGACCTCGACCACATCACGCTGCGCGCGATGGCCAAGGACCGGGCGCGACGCTATTCCACCTGGCAGGAATTCGCCGACGACCTGTCGCGGGTGATCGGGTCGATGTCGCTGCCGCAAAGCGACCTGAACGACGCCGCCAAGTTCGCCGCGATCAAGGCGCTCAGCTTCTTCCACGAATTCGCCGAAGTGGAGGTGTGGGAGGCCCTGCGCGTCACCCGCTGGTGGCGCGCGGCGCCGTCCACGGTACTGATCCGCGAGGGCGAGCAGGGCGACAGCTTCTTCATCCTTGCCGAGGGCGAGGTACGCGTGTCGCGCGGGGGCACCACGCTGAATATCCTGAAGCCGGGCGATTGCTTCGGCGAGATGCTCTACTTCAGCGCGCCTGTCGCACGGCGCAACACCTCGATCACCGCGATCGCGCCGTCGATGGTGATCGAGATCAAGGCAGCATCGCTCAACGCCGCGAGCGATGCGCTGCAGGTGAAGGTGAACCGCGCCTTCCTGCGCATCCTGCTCGACCGTCTGACGCTGGCCAACGCGCGCCTCGCCGCGGCCTGAGCCTGCGCCTACTGCAGCTTCATCACGACATGGTCGCGGTAGCCCTGGCGTTGCCTGAGCCGGTCGTACCAGGCCTCGAGCGCCGGCAGCGGCGGGCGCTCGAAATCCATGTTGAGGAACCGGTGTACCGCGCAGCCCAGCGGGATGTCGCCCATGGTGAAGGCATCTCCAGTGACGTATGCGCGGCCCTGCAGGTGGCTGTCCAGCATCCGGAAGTACTGGATGCTCTGCGCGACCGCCGAATCGACCGCCTTCTGGTCGCGTTTCTCAGGGGCGACGCGGTACAGGTTGAAGAATGCGATGCGCAACGACGTGCCCCAGGCGCTGGTCGAATGCCATTCCATCCATCGATCGGCGTCGATGCGCGCCTGCAGCGAGGCCGGGCAGACGCTGCCCATGCCGTACTTCTCGGCCAGGTAGCGCACGATGGTGTTGGACTCCCACAGGACGAAGCCGTCGTCGTCGATCGTCGGCACCAGCCCGTTCGGGTTCATCTGCCGGTACCAGTCTTCGGTGTTGCGGCCGAACGCCAGCCCGGCGTCGATGCGCTCGTACGGCGTGCCGGTCTCGGCAAGGCACCAGAGCACCTTCTGCACGTTGATCGACGTGATGCGACCCCACACTTTCAGCATCGGCATGGCCTCCGGAGGATAATGATTGCAGGAGGAGCCTAACCGCCCGTTAACGGTCCGGCATATAGGCTCCGCGCCGCAAGTCTGACAGACCCTGGAACCCCATGCGCATCCTCCTCGTAGAAGACGACACCATGATCGGCGACAGCGTGCGTTCCGCGCTGAAGCACGAGGGGTTTGCGGTCGACTGGGTGCGCGACGGCCGGGCGGCGCAGACCACCCTTGCCACCGAGCGCTTCGATCTCGTCCTGCTCGACCTCGGCCTGCCGCAGGTGTCCGGCCTGGACGTGCTGCGCGCGCTGCGCACGCAGAAGGATGCAACGCCGGTGATCATCGTCACGGCGCGCGACGATCTCGCGAGCCGTGTCGCTGGCCTGGATGCCGGAGCGGATGATTACCTGGTCAAGCCGTTCGAATTCGAGGAACTGACCGCCCGGATGCGCGCGGTGATCCGCCGCCACGTGGGCCGCGCCGAGCCGGCGATCGAGGTCGGGCCCGTCACGCTCGACCCGACGACGCGCACGGTGATGGTCAGCGGCGAGCAGGTGATCCTCTCGGCGCGTGAGTACGCGGTGCTCGAGGCGATGATGCTGCGCCCGGGCGCCATCCTGTCGCGTGCCCAGCTCGAAGACCGTCTCTACGGCTGGGGCGAGGAGATCGAGAGCAACGCGATCTCGGTGTATGTGCACCAGCTCCGGCGCAAGCTCGGCGACGACTTCATCCATACGGTGCGCGGCGTGGGCTACTACGTCGGCAGGCCGCGCGCCGGACGCTGACCGGACGCGGCCGTGCATTCGATCCAGACGCGCGTACTCTGGTCTTCGTTCGCGCTGGTCACGCTGACCGCCCTTATCCTGGGGGCGATGACCTACTTCGGCGTGCTGCGCGAAACCGAGTCGCTGTTCGACTACCAGCTCAAGCAGATGGCGTTGTCGCTGCGTGACCAGAGCGTCGGTGCGCCGGTCGAACAGGCGCTGCCGCCGCCCGAGCCCACCGACTTCGTGGTCAACGTCTGGAACAGCGATGGCCAGGCGGTGTATCACTCGCGCTACGTGCCTGGCATGCCGAGCACGGTCTCGCTCGGCTACTCGACGGTGCAGATCGCCGGTGACCAGTGGCGCATGTTCAGCCTCGGCTTCGGGAATCGCGTGATTCGGGTCGCGCAGCCGATGGCCGTGCGGCGCCACCTGGCGGCAGAGGCGGCGCTTCGCAGCGTGATGCCGCTGCTCGCCCTGGCACCGCTGCTGGCGCTGGCCGTGTGGTGGGTGGTCGGCTTCTCCCTGGGTCCGCTGCGGCGCGTCGCGAACGAAGTCAAGGGGCTGCAGGCGCAGGCGCTGTCTCCGCTGGACGCGCGTGGCCTGCCGACCGAGATCGAGCCGCTGGTGGGATCGCTGAACGCGCTGCTTGGCCGGCTGCGCGGCGCATTCGACAAGCAGCAGGCCTTCGTCGCCGACGCCGCGCATGAACTGCGCTCGCCGCTCACCGCGCTCAAGCTGCAGCTGGAGGTGCTCAGGCGTGCGACCGATGCGCAGGAACGGCGCGAGGCGACCGATCGCCTGTCGGCGGGGATCGAGCGGGCGCGCCACCTGGTCGAGCAACTGCTCACGCTCGCGCGCAGCGAGCCGCGGGAGGCCGCTGCCGCCGGTGCGCCCGCAGCGGGCGAGGCGCGTCCGGCAGCCACGCCTGCGGCCCGTGTGGACCTGGTCGAAGCGGCGCGCGATGCAATCGTCGACAGCGTGGCACTGGCTGCGGAACGCGGCATCGAACTGTCGCTGGAGCGGGGTGCGGAAGGGGCTGCGCAAGGGGCTGCGACAGCCCACCCGACGCACGCCGTGTTCACCCGATCGCCCGATGCACAGGCGTTGTCGGCACTGGTGCGCAACCTGGTCGACAACGCCGTCCGCTACGGCCGGACCGATGGTCGTGTCGTGGTTCGCGTGGAAGCCGAGGCCGACGCTGCGCTGCTGACCGTCGATGACGACGGACCCGGCATCCCGCCCGAGGAACGCGAACGGGTATTCGACCGGTTCTATCGGCGCCATCCGGGCGAGACGACAGGCAGCGGGCTCGGCCTGGCCATCGTGCGCGCGATCGCCGAGCGGCATGGCGCGACGATCGTCCTGGGCGAAGCGCCGATCGGGGGGCTGCGCGTGCGGGTTCGCTTTCCCACCCTGGGCGAACCGGGTTAATGCACTGCTAACCGTTCGTTAATCGGCGTCTCACCCGCCATGCCCATCGTTCGTGGCGCACACCGCGTGGTTCGTGGCGTGCAATGACCGACAGGAGGACACGATGGGCGAGCGTATCGAAGGCAGTGGCGGCGAAGTTCGTGAGCTTGCGCAAGCGCCAGGCGCGCGGACGCGGATGCAGATGCAGATGCGGCCGATGGTGCGTGCCATGGTGCTGGCCGGCGTGCTGGCAGTCACCGCTGCCGTGGCCTGGAATCCGGGCCAGCGCTATGTCGATGCGGTGGTGGCACGGGCCGTCGAGATCGGCGCCGAGCGTGCGGCGGCCCTGGTGCAGGCGCGCCAGGCACCAGCCGCCATTCCAGCGATGGCCGTGCTGCCCGAGGGGGCTGCTCCGGCCTCGTCATTGAACGTCAATGCCGCGCAGGCGCTGCGGCCCGCGGGCGTGCCGCGCGTGGGCGTGGAGGCCACGCTGCCGATCCCGCCGATCCTCGCACCCGATTACCGCACGATCGTCGAGCGCTTCGGCCCGTCCGTGGTGGGCATCAACGTCGCCGGTACCCGGCCGGTGGCTGGCAATCCTGCCGACCCGCTGCAGCAGTTTTTCCGCGGCCTGCCCGGCGCACCTCAGCCGCGCGGTGACGCGCCGTTCCGCGGCCAGGGCTCGGGCTTCATCGTCAGTGCCGACGGGCTGGTGCTGACCAATGCCCATGTCGTGCGCGACGCGAAGGAAGTCACCGTCAAGCTGCAGGATCGCACCGAGCATCGCGCCCGCGTGCTTGGCACTGACCGCGCCACCGACATCGCGGTGCTGAAGATCGACGCGGCCAGCCTGCCTGCGGTCGTGCTCGGTGATCCGTCGCAGGTCAGGGTGGGCGACTACGTGCTGGCGATCGGCGCGCCGTTCGGGTTCGAACAGAGCGCCACCCAGGGCATCGTCAGCGCGAAGGGGCGCGCATTGCCCGGCGATTCGCGGGTGCCGTTCATCCAGACCGACGCCGCGGTGAATCCCGGCAACTCGGGCGGACCGCTGTTCGACGGCGCAGGACGCGTGATCGGCATCAATGCGCAGATCTACTCGAGCAGTGGCGGCTTCCAGGGGCTGGCGTTCGCGATCCCGATCGACGTGGCCATGCGCATCAAGGACCAGATCGTCGCCACCGGGCGCGCGGACCATGCGCGCCTGGGCGTCGTGGTGCAGGACCTCGACCAGGCGCTGGCCGAGTCGTTCGGCCTTCCGCGGCCCGACGGTGCGGTGATCAGCGCGGTGCAGCCCGGTGGTGCGGCAGCGGCGGCAGGGCTGCGGCCGGGGGACGTGGTGACGCGTATCGCCGGCCAGCCGGTGAACACGGCGGCCGAACTGTCGCAGCGCATCGGTGCGGCCCGTCCGGGCGAGACGCTCGCGCTGCAGGTCTGGCGCGACCGCGCGTCGCGCGAGGTACGGGTGCAGTTGCAGAGCGTCGTCCAGGCAGAGGCCGCCGAGGGCGCGCGGTCCGCGCCGACGCCTTCGGCGCGCCGCCCGGGGTGAACCGCGCGCTCACTGGCGAATTTAGGCCTGTCCGAGCTGTGCCAGGGCCTCCTGGCGCGTCATCCAGTCTGTCTCGGCAGCTTCCAGGCCCTGGCCGACTTCGGCGCTGCGCTGCAGGGCGGTTGCCAGGTCGGCCTGTCGGGGGGGCAGGTAGATCGAAGCATCGGCCAGCGCGGCGTCGAGCCTGGCTTTCTCTGCGGTCAGCCGCTCGATTTCCTGTTCGAGCCTGACAATCTCGCGCTCGATCGGCTTGCGCTGCATGCCGCCCGCGGCCTTCTGTCGTTGTCCGGACGGGCTAGTGTCCGCGTCCGGCCCACGCGCCGGCGTTCTTGCGGCGGCGGGTGCCGCTGCGCTGGCCGCGGGTGCTGGCGCAACCGGCGCGGTTGCTGCGCCCCTGGTTGCACTTCGTGCTGCACCGCTGGTGGCGCCGCCGCCCGAGGCCTGGCTGCGGGCGGCAGCCCGCGTGCGCTGCTCCAGCCACTGTCGATAGTCGTCGAGATCGCCATTGAACGGATCGACCTTGCCATCGGCGACCAGGATGAATTCGTCCGCGGTGGAACGCAGCAGATGCCGGTCATGTGAAACCAGGATCAGCGTGCCATCGAACTGGGCCAGCGCCATGGTCAGTGACTCACGCATCTCGAGGTCGAGGTGGTTGGTCGGTTCGTCCAGCAGCAGCAGGTTCGGCCGGCGGAACACGATCATCGCCAGTGCGAGCCGGGCTTTTTCGCCGCCGGAGAACGGCGCGATCTTCGACACTGCCATGTCGCCGCTGAAGTCGAACCGGCCCAGGAAGGCGCGCAGTTCGCCTTCCTTCGCCCGCGAGTTGATGTCGCGCGCCAGCCGGGTGATGTGGCCGATCGGCGTGTCGTCCGGGCGCAGCCGTTCGATCTCGTGCTGGGCGAAATAGCCGATGGCCAGGTTGCGGCCGAGGGTGAGGTCGCCGCCGAGCGGCGCGAGTTCGCCGGCCAGCGTGCGCACCAGCGTGGTCTTGCCCTGGCCATTGGCGCCGAGCACGCCGATGCGCTGCCCGGGTATCAGCGTCAGGCTCACGCTGTCGAGGATGATCGTCGGCTTGCCGGTTCCCGGACGGCCGTCGCTGCCGCCGGCCGGATAGCCGCAGGCGACATGGTCCATGTGGATCATCGGGTTCGGGCTCTGCCCGGCGTCGGCGAATTCGAACTGCACCGGGCTCGACGCATGTGCCGGCGCGACCAGGGTCATCCGCTCGAGTGCCTTCACCCGGCTCTGCGCCTGCCTCGCCTTGCTGGCCTTGGCCTTGAAGCGGGCGATGAACGATTCCAGGTGGGCGATATGCGCCTGCTGCTTGACGAAAGCGGATTGCTGGACCGCAAGCTGGATCGCGCGTTCCTTCTCGAAGGTCGAGTAGTTGCCGCCGTAGCGCTTGAGCTTGCCTTCGTCCAGGTGCAGCGTGACGCCGATCGCCGAGTCGAGGAAATCCCGGTCGTGCGAAATGATCACCAGCGTGCCGGGATAGCGCGCCAGCCAGTCTTCCAGCCAGACGATTGCGTCGAGGTCGAGGTGGTTGGTCGGTTCATCCAGCAGCATCAGGTCGGATGGCGACATCAGCGTCTGGGCCAGCGCCAGCCGCATCTTCCAGCCGCCGGAGAAGCTCGATACCGGGTTGTCGAGCTGCCCTGGCTTGAAGCCCAGGCCGAGCAGCAGCGATTCCGCGCGTGACCGCGCGGTGTAGGCATCGTGGTCGGCCAGCCGCGCATGCAGTTCGCCCGCCGCGTGGCCGTCGTGTGCCTCCTCGGCCTTTTCGAGGTCGGCCTCGAGCTGGCGAAGTTCGCGGTCGCCGTCGATCACGAACTCGGTGGCTGCGCGTTCGCTGTGTGGCGCATGCTGGGCCACGTGTGCGATACGCCATTGGGAAGGAATGAATACATCCCCGGCGTCGGGCAGCAGTTCACCGAGCAGCAGCGCAACGAGGGACGACTTGCCGCTGCCGTTGTCCCCGACCAGCCCGACATGTTCGCCCGGGGCGATCTGCACGGTTGCATCGGAGACGAGCAGCTTGGCGCCGCGGCGGAGTGCGAGGTTCTGGAAGCGGATCATCCCCCGATTATCGCCCGCCGCGCGGGTAACATCGACGCTCGATCGAGACAACATGCGCGCCGGTGGCCCGGCGCCGCGCGATGCAGGAGGAAATGATGGCGATTCTGGTGACCGGCGGCAGCGGCTATGTGGGCTTGAACGTGGTGGAGGCACTGGCGCGCGCGGGCCGCGAGGTGGTGTCGTTCG
>JBIITW010000276.1:0-5196 GCA_044340265.1 Burkholderiales bacterium
CGCCAGCTGGCAGCACCACTACAACTGGCATCGCCCCCATGCAGGAATCGGGGGCGTAGCTCCGATGTCCAGACTCAAGCCGTCAGGAAGGAATAACCTCTTGACGCTTCACAACTAGCACGCCCTTCCGGCCCGCGGTGCATCCGGACGCGCCAGCCGAAACCCTGTTCGGCAAACGTTTCGTCAGCCGGAGATGCTCCCGCATCGGCGATACGCCCGGCGCCGCCCGCAGCGTCCGGGCGCGCACGAGGGAGGGGAACATGAGGCTCGAATCCGCGTTGGCCGCCGTGCTGCTTTCCGTGCTGCCGCCTTCCGCTCCCGTACACGCCCAGCGCAGACCGATTGGACGACGCGCGCCTGATGGGTTGGGCGCGTTTCGTCCGCTCGCGATACCATCAATCACACGTGGATGCGACGACCCCCTGAGAGGAGCGGTGATTCGATGCAGCTTTCAAGCGGATGCCGGCGTTCGATACCCGTCCCGGCGTCGCCGGTGAACTGAAGATGGACGCTGCGGATCGGATCGACACGATCCTGAATCCTCGCTCGGTCGCCGTCATCGGCGCATCGGGGGAGCCCGGCAAGCGTGGCTACAGGGCCCTGAAGATCCTGATGGAAGACGGTTACCAGGGCCGCATCCATCCAGTGAATCCGCGTGAATCCGAGATCCTCGGCTTGCCCTGCCATGCGTCCGTCCTGGACATCGACGAGCCGGTCGACGTGGCGCTGGTCTGCACGCCCGCGAAGCATCTGCCCGCGGTGCTCGAAGAATGCGGGCGCAAGGGTGTGAAGGGCGCGATCGTCGTCTCGGGCGGTTTCAGCGAAGCCGGTGAAGAAGGCCTGCAACTGGAACTGCAATCCGTGGCGATCGCCAGGCGCCATGGCGTGCGCCTCATCGGCCCGAACATGAACGGCATCTTCAGCCGGCGCCACAGTTGCAACCTGAGCCCGTGGCGCGAAGTGCCGCCGGGCGAGATCGCCGTGCTCTCCAATTCTGCCAACGTCGTGCACTGGCTGCTGACCAAGGCCTGGGCGCGCGGTTCGGTGGGCTTCTCCACCATGCTGTCGGTGGGCAATCAGGCCGATGTGCAGTTCCATGAACTCATCGACGGCCTGGGCAAGGATGCGCAAACGCGCGCCATCGTCGTCTATGCCGAAGGTTTCCGCGACGGGCGTGCGCTGATCGAGGTGGCGGCCCGGGTGTCGCAGACCACGCCGATCGTGATGTACAAGGCCGGTCGCAATGGCGAGGGCGCGCGGATGGCGCGGTCGCACAGCGGGTCGTTGGCCGGCGATCATGCGGTCAGCAGTGGTGCATTGCAGCAGGCGGGTGTGACCCTGGTGACCCGTGCAGAGTACCTGCTGCCTGTGGCTGAAGCGTTGGGCAACCTCCCGCGGATGCGCTCGCGCAACGTGGCTGTGATCTCCGAAGGCGGCGGGCCGATCACCATCGTCTCCGAGGCGCTCAGTGAGCTCGCGCTCAACCTGGCGCCGCTGTCGGCCGATACACAGGCAACGATTCACGCCGTCATTCCCGAGTCGACCGTGATCGCCAATCCGGTCGACATCGCCGTGCTGACCAACCCGTCTGTCCGGAACTACGGGCTGTGCGCACAGGCGATCCTCCAGGATCCGGGGATCGATGCGCTGCTCTTCGTCGGCTGGTTCGGCGCCTATGGCCGGCGCGGCGGCCCGGCAGTGGCCGCAGAAGAACAGGAAGTCGCCCGGATGCTCGGCCGGATGATGCGCGAGACCGGAAAGCCGGTCATCGTGCAGTCGCACTACGCGCAGGTGGGTACCGAGGCGCTAGACATCCTGCGTGCCAGCGGCGTGCCGGTCCACCAGGATTTCGACATTGCCGTGCAGTGCGTGGTCGCTGCCGCTCGGCATGGAGAAGCGTCACGCAGGCTCGCGCTTGGCTTGCCCAGCGCGGCGCCACTGCGTGCGCCCGTTGCCGTCAGCCTGATCGATGAATGCCGTGCTGCGCGACGCGGGTCGCTGCTCGAGCATGAGGGCCGACGCGTGCTGGAAGCGCACGGCATCCCGATACCCGTGCACCGCCTCGCGGGCAACCGCCAGGAACTGGCCGGGGTGATGCCTGCCTTCGGCGAGTCACCCCTGGCGCTGAAGATCGTGTCGCCGGATATCGTCCACAAAAGCGATGCCGATTGTGTCCGGCTGGGCGTGCGCGGAGAAGCCCAGGCTACCGCCGCGCTGGCCGAGATCCTCGCCAACGCATCGGCGTTCGCCCCCGATGCGCGTATCGCCGGCGTGCTGGTCTCCCCGATGGCCGAACGCGGCGTGGAAGTGATCGTCGGCACCAGCCATGATCCCCAGTTCGGGCCGGTCATCATGTTCGGCCTGGGCGGGGTGTTCGTCGAGGTCATGCGCGACGTGGCCTTCCGGACGCTTCCGCTGTCGGTCGAGGATGCACGCGCGATGATCGACGACATCCGGGGCCGGCAGGTGTTCGCAGGCGTGCGTGGCCTGCCAGCGGTCGACATGCCTGCGTTGACAGGATTGCTGATGGCGGTATCCGGGATCGCGCTGGCCTATCCGGAAATCGCCGAAATCGACCTCAACCCGGTGATACTTCATGCACATGGTTTTTCGATCGTCGATGTACGGATGATCCTGGCGGATTGACGGAACAGAGTTCCCGCCGGCGCGAGCCGGCCCCGGGCAACACGGGTGGCAGCAGTGACGACTTCCCGGTTGCGCGACATCACGGAGGAGATGGTCATGAACGGCAGATGGCTGCAGTCGATGATCCCGTTGTGCGGCGTCCTCGTGGCGGGGGTGCCCGCCGTGGTGTCCGCGCAGGCCTATCCAGCGAAGCCGGTGCGCCTGATCGTGCCGTTCGCCGCAGGCGGTGGCTCGGACGTGGTGGCGCGCATGATCGGGGCCGAGCTTGCAAAGGCATGGGGCCAGCCGATCGTCGTCGAGAACAGAGCCGGGGCCGGTGGCATCATCGGAGCAGAGCATGTGCTGCGCTCGCCACCGGATGGCTACACGATGCTGCTGGTGGAAATCGGCGGCCTGAGCATCCGTTCCACGCTGTACAAGCTGCCGTTCGATCTGCTGAAGGACTTCACCGGCGTGGCGGTGGTCGCCTACGGTCCCAACGTGCTGGTGACGCATCCGTCGGTACCGGCGCGCTCCGTGCGCGACCTGATCGCCCTGGCCAAGGCACGGCCCGGGCAACTCAACTTCGCCATCCCCGGCGTCGGCAGCGTGGCCCACCTGGCGGGTGTCGAACTCGAACAGACGCTCGGCGTCAAGGTGTCCTACATTCCGTACAAGGGTGGCGGCCCTGCAATCACCGACCTCACTGGCGGCCAGGTCGATTTTTCGGTGAACGGCCTGCTGGCGACGCTGCCCCAGATCAAGAGCGGCAGGTTGCGTGCCCTCGCGGTGGCGACGAAAGAGCCGCATCCGGCATTGCCTGGCGTGCCGACCCTGTCGGAGACCGTTCCAGGCCATGAAAGTGGTTCACGCCAGGCAGTGCTGGCATCGGCTGCGGTGCCACAGGAGATCATTGCAAGATGGAACACGGAGATCATGCGGATCAATGCGCAGCCTGCGATGAGGGAGCGCCTGGCGGCCCTGGGTGCCCTGCCCGAATTCCACACGCCGGCAGAGTTCCAGCGGCTGATCGCGGCCGAACGCCAGCGCTGGGCCGCGATCATCGAGAAAGGCCAGATCAAGGGCGAATGACGTGATGGAAATCGACGAAACGATCCATGTGCCCTCCGATGCCGCCACGGTATGGGCCCTGCTGTCCGATCCGCGCGCGGTGGTGGAATGCGTGGACGGTGCGACCCTGGGCGATCGCCAGGAGGACGGCAGCTACGAAGCAAGGCTTACCGTGCGCTTCGGTCCGGCCAAGGTGGGCTTCGGCGCAAGGGTAGCCATCGAGATGGACGAGCGCACCCGCAGCGGTACCGTTACATCGCGCGGCAAGGATACCCAGGGCGGTACCCGATTCGCGGCGAGCACCGTCTTCCGCGTCGAGGTACCCGAAGCGGGGGCCGGATCGAACATCCGGATCCAGTCGCAGGTCGACATCACCGGCCGGCTCGCTTCGCTGATCGAATCGGGTGCTTCGCTGGTGATCAAGCGCATGACGAAGGATTTTTCCGAACGACTGGTCGCCCGTTGTTCGGGTACCGTACCCACCGGCGAGGCCATATCGGCCAGGCCGGACCATTGATGCCGATCACCAGAACAGAGGGCATGTCCAGATGAAGGTCTACCAGAGGTTGGCCCAGGCATTCCATGCGGAAGGCGTGACCGCGACATTCGGGATGATGGGAGACGGCAACATGTACTGGGTCACCGAACTGCACAAGCTCGGCGTCAAGGTGCATGAAGTCAGGCATGAAGGCGCAGGCCTGGGCATGGCCGACGGCTGGGCGCGCACCACGCGCACGCCAGGCGTGGCCACGGCCACCTGCGGGCCGGGCGTGACCCAGCTCGCCACCGGCCTGGTGACCGCTGCGCGTGCCCGGTCGCCCGTCGTGGTGTTCTGCGGTGAACATCCGACCATCGACGAGGAATACATCCAGCACTTCGACCAGTCGCGCTTCGCGGCCGCTTGCGAGACAGGCTTCGTCCGCCTCGGTTCGCCGGAAGCCGCCGATGAAGTCGTGCGCAAGGCGTTCCACATGGCCCGGCTGGAGAGCCGGCCGGTCATGCTGAGCTGCCCGATGGACCTTCAGCAGAAGAACTTCGAGGACGACGAGCCCTACCGTCCTTCGCATTCGCTGTTCACCCGCGGCATCATCCATCCTGACGCGCAAGCACTGGAGCGGGCCGCGGACATCATCGCAGCCGCCCGCCGGCCGGTGATCATCGTCGGCCGCGGCGGCGAATGGTCGGGCGCAGGCGAGGCGATCCTTCGACTGGGCGATCGCATCGGAGCGCTGATCGCCACCTCACTGATGGCCCGTACCTTCCTCAACGAGTCTGAATGGCACGCGGGCATTTCCGGAACGTATGCATCCAGGCCGGCGATCACCTTGTTCGAAGAAGCCGATGTCGTCATCGGCGTTGGCGCGAGCCTGAACCGCTACACAACTGAGCATGGCTACCAGTACCCGAACGCGCGCTATGTGCAGATCGACTGCGAACCGCATGTCATGATGAGTGGCGGCCGGTTCTCCGACTGCTACGTGCAGTCGGATGCGCGTGTCG
>JBIITW010000277.1:0-5177 GCA_044340265.1 Burkholderiales bacterium
AGCTGGCAGCACCACTACAACTGGCATCGCCCCCATGCAGGAATCGGGGGCGTAGCTCCGATGTCCAGACTCAAGCCGTCAGGAAGGAATAACCTCTTGACGCTTCACATCTAGCGGGTGGCCTTGGCTCAGGCGCCCGTGCGTGCGGATGGCTTGACCAGCGGCCATCCGCGGCGGCTCCATTCGCTCATGCCGCCGTTCACGTAGCGCACGTTGCCATGGCCGCGCTCGCGCAGCGCGCGCACGGTCGCGCTGGACCGGCTCTGCGTGTGGCAGATCAGCAGCACCGGCTGTGCGGGATCGGCGGGGATCTCGGACAGCCGTGCTGCAAGCTGGCGCATCGGCACCAGACGCGCACCTGGCGCGACGCCGGTCGCGTGCTCTTCGGGTTCGCGGATGTCGATCAGCAGCGCGCGCCCCGCCTCGAGCTCGGACCGGGCCACCTCGATGCTGACCGCATCGACCAGGGTCGGCTGGTCGTCGCAGCCGGAGAGCGCAAGGCCTGCGGTCGTGGCGATCACCAGCGCCAACAGGCCGCGGCGGCGGTCCGTTGGAGCCTGCAGATGTCCGGTGGCGGCAGAGGGGATGTCGATTCGCATGGGAAGGCTGTTCTGGATGACGTTCGGCTATGCGCGATGGCGCACGGATGACGAAGCGCAGGCGATGGTAGAGTGTTCGCGAGTCCTGCCACGATCTGGAACGACAGTGCATCCCCCGCCCGATGGACAGCCCGCAGAGCGTCGAACCGTCGCGAACCCGTCCACCGGTTGCCGACGCCGCCGGGTGCCCGGCTGATGCGCAGGAGGGGCATGTTGACTGCTGCCTCGGCCGCGGTGCTCTCACCCGGCATCCTGGCCTGCTCGACGACCGACGCTCGGCAGGACGCGGCCATCGCCCAGCGCAGCCCCGTTTTCCTGGCCACGGGTGAGGCCGGTCCGCCGCTGCAGGAGCTGGTCCGGCTGGCGGCGCTTGCACCCTCGAGCCACAACACCCAGTGCTGGCGCTTCGAGATCCGACCCAAGTCCATCGTGATCGCACCGGACCTGGCGCGGCGCTGCCCGGCGGTCGATCCGGACGACCACCACCTGTTCGCGTCGCTGGGCTGTGCCGCGGAGAACATGGTGCATGCGGCCCTTGCCCATGGCCTGCAGGCCGACGTGCGGTTCGATCCCGCTGGGGACGGCGCGATCGAAGTGGGTCTGGCCTCGACGCGCGCCGTGGCCTCGCCGTTGTTCCGGGCGATCGCGCAGCGGCAGTGCACCCGGGGCGACTACGATGGCCAGCCGATCCGGACCGACGAGCTCGCGCTGCTCGAACGAGCGGGCACCGGCCGCGGCGTACGCATCGTGCTGCTGACCGCTGCGCCGGAGAGGGAGAGGATCCTGGAGTATGTGGTGGCGGCCAACACTACCCAGATGAGCGACCCCGCCTTCGTCGCCGAGTTGAAGGCCTGGATCCGCTTCAGTGCCGCCGAGGCCCTGCAGCGCGGTGACGGCCTGTTCGCCGCTCTGGCGGGCAATCCGACGATGCCGCGCTGGCTGGGCAGCCGGTTGATGGGTCTGTTCTTCACGCCCGGATCCGAGAACAGGCGCTATGCCGCGCAGGTGCGCAGTTCGGCGGGCATAGCCGTGTTCGTCTCGGAATCCAGCGACAGGGCGCACTGGATCGAGGCGGGACGCTGCTACGAGCGTTTTGCGTTGCAGGCCACGGCGCTGGGCATCCGCAATGCCTTCATCAACCAGCCGGTCGAAGTCGGTGCCGTGCGGCCGCAGTTCGCGACGGCCTTCGGGCTGGGCGAGGGGCGTCCCGACCTGGTGGTGCGCTTCGGCCGCGGGCCGGTGATGCCGCTGTCCCTCAGGCGGCCGGTCGAGGCCGTGCTGCAGCCGGTCGGCGCATCCTTCATCCGGGCTCGACCTGGATGACCAGCTTGCCGAAGTTCCTGCCCTCCAGCAGGCCGATGAAGGCCTCGGGCGCGTTCTCCAGGCCAGCCACGATGTCCTCGCGGACCTTTACCTTCCCGGCCTGCACCCACTCGCCCATCGCCTTCGCAAACTCGCTCCAGCGCGGCCCGTAGTCGTCGAACACGATGAAGCCCTGCATCCGGATGCGCTTGCGCAGCAGCGTGCCCATCAGCAGGCCGAGTCGATCGGGCCCTGGCGGAAGTCCGGTCGCGTTGTACGCAGCGATCTGTCCGCACACCGGGACGCGGGCCCTCGCGTTGAGCAGCGGCAGCACGGCATCGAACACGGCGCCGCCGACATTCTCGAAGTAGACGTCGATACCCTTCGGACATGCATCGGCCAGGTGGCCGGGCAGGTCGCCGGCGCGGTGGTCGACGCAGGCATCGAAGCCCAGTTCGTCGGTGACGTACCGGCACTTTTCAGCACCGCCCGCGATGCCCACCACGGTACAGCCCTTCAGCCTCGCGATCTGGCCCACCACCGAGCCGACGGCCCCGCTGGCGGCGGCGACGACCACCGTCTCGCCTGCGGCCGGGCGACCGATATCCAGCAGCCCCATGTATGCCGTGAATCCCGGCATGCCCAGTACGCCGAGCGCGCGCGAGGGGTTGCGCCCTGCGCGGTCGAGCGCCGTGAGGCCGCTGCCATCGGACACCGCGTAGTCCTGCCAGCCGCCGTAGCCGAGCACCTGGTCACCGACCTTGAAGCCGTCATGGCGTGAAGCCACGACGCGCGACACCGTACCGCCGACCATGACCTCGCCGATGGCCAGCGGGGCGGCATAGGAAGGCGCGTCGCTCATGCGCCCGCGCATGTAGGGGTCGAGCGACAGGTAGCGCGTGCGCAGCACGACTTCGCCGGCTGCCGGCGCGGGCACGGGGCCTCGTTCGATGCGGAAGTCTCTGGCGGTGGGCGCGCCGTGCGGCCTGGACGCCAGGACGATGCGGCGATTGAAGGCGATGTCAGGGGTCATGGGCCACTCCTTGCGAGAGGGTAGGCGACGCGCACGCCATGGTCGGTGCGGTAGGCAACACATCGGCTTGCCGTACGTGTTCGCCAGCGAACAGACCCGTGCGCGATCGCGCATGCAGCCTGCATCTCCCCGATCCCCTGCATTGCTACCTGGAGTTCTGCCGATGCTCTTCGACCCGTTTTCCGCCCGCTCGCTGCAACTTGCGAATCGAACGGTGATGGCCCCCCTGACCCGCAGCCGTGCCACGCCCGAGCACTTGCCGAATGCACTGATGGCCGAGTACTACGGCCAGCGTGCGACGGCCGGCCTGATCATCACCGAGGGCACCTCTCCCAGCCCCGATGGACTCGGTTACCCGCGCATTCCCGGGTTGTACGACGCGGCGCAGGCGGAAGCCTGGAAGGCAACCACGACGGCCGTCCACCATCGGGGCGGCAAGATCTTCGTGCAGTTCATGCACTGCGGTCGCGTGGCGCATGTCGACAACCTGCCGGAGGGCGCCGAGGTCGTCGGTCCCGGCACCGTCGTCTGCCCGGGCGAGATGTATACCGACACCCAGGGCATGCAGCCGCACAGCCCGCCCCGCGCGATGACCGGAGACGACCTTGAAAAGGTCATCGACGAGCATGTGGCCGCCGCGAAGCTGGCGATCGACGCAGGCTTCGACGGTGTCGAACTGCACGGCGCAAACGGCTACCTGATCGAGCAGTTCCTCAATCCGCTGGTCAACCTGCGCAGCGACGGCTATGGCGGCAGCATCGAACGCCGCAACCGCCTCGCGCTCGAGATCGCGCGCGCCACGGTTGCTGCCATCGGCCGCGACCGGGTCGGCATCAGGCTGTCGCCCTATGGCGTGTTCAACGGCACCGGCGCGTTCCCCGAGGTCGAGGCGCAGTACCTCACGCTCGCCCACTCGCTCTCCACGCTGGGGCTGCTGTACCTGCACCTGGTCGACCATTCGTCGATGGGCGCACCGCCGGTGCCCGCCGAATTCAAGCTCAAGCTGCGCGCGGGATTCAGTGGGTTGTTCATCCTCTCCGGCGGCTTCGACCACAGCAGTGCCGAGCAGGCCCTGATCGACAAGCGGGGCGACCTGGTCGCCTTCGGTCGTCCGTTCCTGGCCAACCCCGACCTCGTGGCGCGCATGCGCAAGGACGCTCCACTCAACGCACCGGACGAGGCCACCTTCTACGTGCCCGGCGCGAAGGGCTACACCGACTACCCGGCCCTCGCGGCCTGACCATGACGCAGATGGCCGGGTCAGGGCCGACATCGAACTGCAGCCCCTGTCGGCCATCACCCTCACCTTCACCCTCACCCTCGCGCATGCGCTGCGCGTACGGATCGACCTGAACCTGGAGAAGCCTCATGTACTACAGCAGCGGCAACTATGAAGCGTTCGCCCGCCCGCGCAAGCCCCGTGGCGTGGACGACAAGACGGCCTGGTTCGTCGGCTCGGGCCTGGCGGCACTGGCGGGCGCGGCCTTCCTGATCCGTGATGGCCAGATGCCGGGCGACCGGATCACCGTGCTGGAGCAGCAATCATTGCCGGGCGGCGCGCTGGATGGAATCAGGGTGCCGGAAAAGGGGTTCGTGATCCGCGGCGGGCGCGAGATGGAAGAGCACTTCGAATGTCTGTGGGACCTGTACCGATCGATCCCGTCGCTGGAGGTCGAGGGCGCCAGCGTGCTCGACGAGTTCTACCGGCTCGACAAGGACGACCCCAACCTCTCGTTGCAGCGCGCCACGGTGAACCAGGGCGAGGATGGGCACACCGACGGCCTGTTCACGCTCGGAGAACAGGCGCAGAAGGAAATCCTGAAGCTGTTCCTGGCGACCCGTGAAGACATGGAGGACAGGCGCGTCGACGAGGTGTTCGGCGAGGAATTCCTCGGCAGCAATTTCTGGCTGTACTGGCGCACCATGTTCGCGTTCGAGCAATGGCACTCCGCGCTGGAGATGAAGCTGTACCTGCACCGGTTCATCCACCAGATCGCCGGCATGCCGGACTTCTCCACCCTCAAATTCACCCGCTTCAACCAGTACGAGTCGCTGGTGCTGCCGCTGGTCGAATGGCTGGTCGGCCATGGCGTAGTGTTCCAATACGACACGGTGGTCACCGACGTCGATTTCGACATCGTCCCCGGCCGCAAGCAGGCCACCCGCATCCACTGGCAGAGCCAGGGTGTCGAAGGCGGCGCCGACCTCGGCCCCGACGACCTGCTGTTCATGACCATCGGCTC
>JBIITW010000080.1:0-19195 GCA_044340265.1 Burkholderiales bacterium
ATACTCGAATCCCGACCACGACTGCACACGCGCCACCATGGATCACGCACCCGCTTCACCCTCGTCCGACGAGACCCGCATGCTGCAGGAACTGGTCGCGAAGTTCGTCGACCATGACCTGATCCCGCTCGAACCTGCCGTGCTCAGGCGCGAGGCCCAGGGCGAGGGCTACCGGCTCACCGAAGACGAGGAGAAGGCGCTGCATGCACGGTGCCGCGAACTCGGTTTGTGGGGGCTCGACGTGCCCGAGGAATTCGGCGGCGCGAACCTGCCGCTGCTCTCGCTCGCCGCGGCCGAAGAGGAGATGGGCCGCGCCTGCGTGCCGTTCCTGATCCCGCCCGACAGCCCGAACCTGCACATGATGCTGGCGGTGGCCACGCCGATGCAGCGCGAGAAGTACCTCGCGCCCTACGCCAGCGGCGAGATGCGCTCGGCGATGGCGATCTCCGAGCCTGGCGCCGGCGGCGACCCGGCAGGCATGATCACCCGCGCGGTGCGCGACGGCGACGACTGGGTCATCAACGGCCGCAAGATCTGGGTGTCGGGCATCCCGCGTGCCGACTTCATCATCCTGATGGCACGCACCGGCGCCGGCAAGCGCCAGGACGGCATCTCGGCCTTCATCGTCGAGAAGGGCACCAGGGGCTACATCATCGAGCGCGAGATCCCGATGATCGGCGGCCGCAAGACCTATGAACTGGTGTTCGACGACTGCCGCGTACCGGCCGCCAACCTGCTCGGCGAACTCGACCGCGGCTACGCGCCGATGCAGCTGCGCCTGAACGTGCGCCGCATGCAGATGGGCGCACGCTGTGTCGGCATGGCGCGCCGTGCGCTCGAGATGATGGGCGAACATGCGCGCCAGCGGGTGACCTGGGGCGTGCGCCTGGCCGACCGGCAGGCGATCCAGTGGTTCGCCGCCGATGCCGCGATGGAGGTCCACGCCTGCCGGCTGATGGTCAACGACCTCGCGGTGAAGCTCGGTGCCGGCATCGACGTGCGCAGCGAAGCCTCGATCCTCAAGGTGCGCGCGACCGAGATGGCGCAGACCGTGCTCGACAACGCGATGCAGACGCTGGGCGCGATGGGCATGACCAAGGAACTGCCGCTGCAGCTGATGCACCAGCAGGTGCGCGTGATGCGCATCTATGAAGGTCCCTCGGAAGTCCATCGCAGCGCGATCGGCCGGCGGGTGCTGGGCTCGAAGGTCTAGCGGGCCGCGCCGGGGCCATGCCGGTCGAGGTGCCGGGCGACGACGATCGGTCGCTGGATCCCGCCACCGCCCGCTTCTATCGACTGAACGCCGAGGATGTCGCCGGCCGCTATGAAGCGGTGGTGAGCCCCGTCGCGCGCTACTTCCGTCTGGCGTTCCCGGAGGGTGGGCGCGTGCTGGACGTCGGTGCGGGCTCCGGCCGCGATCTCGCTGAACTGCTCGCGCTTGGCTATGACGCTTCGGGTACCGAGCCGGTCGACGAGATGGCCGCAGCCGCGCTCGCCCGTCATCCGCAACTCCAGGGTCGTCTGGTGAACGCCGCCCTGCCTGCCCTCGGCCAGCCGTTCGGCGGGCAGTTCGACGGCATCCTGTGCAGCGCGGTCCTGATGCACCTGCCCGAGGCGGACCTGTTCGACGCCGCGTTCGCGCTGCGCAATGCCCTGCGCCCGAACGGGCGCCTGCTGCTCTCGCTGCCGCTCGCACGCGGTGACGTGGACGAGGGCGAACGCGGTACCGACGGCCGGCTGTTCAAATCGTATGCACCCGAGTACCTGCAGTTGCTGTTCGAGCGGATCGGCTTCCGGCAGGTGGGCCGATGGGATACGGAAGATGCGCTCGCGCGGGCGGGTACGCGCTGGTACACGCTGTTGTTCGAGCTGCGTGCAGGCGGCCCGATGCGTGCGGCCGACCAGATCGAAGGCATCTTGAATCGCGACCGCAAGGTGGCGACCTACAAGCTCGCGTTGTTCCGGGCGTTTGCCGAGCTTGCCTTGCAGGAGCCGCACTGCGCGGCCTGGCGCCAGGATGGCCGAGTCGGGGTGCCGGTCATGCGGATCGCCGAGAAATGGTTCGGCTACTACTGGCCGATCTTCGCTGCGGGCCGTTTCGTGCCCCAGTCGCAGTCCGAAGGACGCGGCGAAGGCGCAGCGAGGCCGCTCAAGTTCCGCGGCGCGATGGTCGACCTGATGCAGGCCTGGTCGGGCCGGGGCGCACACGGCGGACTGACGGCATGGCATCTGGATCTCGTCGCCGGACGGCTGCCCGCGCCTGCGCAGGCGCAGCGCATGAAGGTGCTGACCCTGATCTCGCAGGCGATCCGTGAAGGTCCGGTCCAGTATTCGGGTGGTGCGCTCGACAGCGGCACCGTGTTCGAGTTCGATCGCTCGACGAGGCAGGTGGTGATGGCGGCCGACCTGTGGCGCGAACTGAGCCTGCTCGGACATTGGGTCGTCGATGCCGTCGTCCTGCGCTGGGCGGAGCTGACCGAGCGGTTCGGCCGAAGGCAGGGGATCGATGCCGGCGCCGTCCTGCCACTGCTGCTTGCGCGCCCGGAGCCCTTGCGGTCCACGGCACTGGCGCGCGATGTGTACCTCGCCAGGGGTGTCGGCCAGTGTGTCTGGACAGGCCGTCCGCTGGATGGCCGGTTCGATGTCGACCACGTCATTCCGTTTTCGCTCTGGGGCAACAACGACCTGTGGAACCTGCTGCCTGCCCACAGCAAGGTGAACGCGGACAAGTCGGACCGCCTGCCGGCGGCGGCGCTGCTGCGTTCGCGGCGGCCGGCGATCATCGAGAGCTGGAGTCTCCTGCGTACTGCATTGCCCGATGCATTCGATCGGCAGGCGGCCCACCTGCTCGGACGCCCGCCGGATGGGGGGCAGGGGTGGCGGGATGAACTGTTCGCGCGCCTGCGCGAAGCCGTCGAGGTTACCGCCTGTCAGCGCGGTGTCGAAAGATGGGAGCCCCTGCAAAGGGTTCACGAGCGGCCGATCTGAAGTAAAGTGGCGGTGACCGATACGGCACAGACCGGACGGCACATCCAGGAGGAGCGCCATGCCAGAACCCCGTCGTTCGCCGTCCGCGCCCGCGCGGACCCTTGCACCCCGCCGTGCAGCCATCGCCGCCGCAGTCGCGCTCGCCTGCACCGGGCTGCCTGCGCTCGCGCAGGACTTTCCCTCGAAGCCGATCCGCATCGTCGTGCCGTTCGCCCCGGGTGGCAACACCGACATCATCGCCCGTGCAATTGCACCGGGCATGGCCGCCGACCTCGGGCAGCCGGTGATCATCGAGAACCGTGGCGGCGCCGGCAGCACGTTGGGCACCGCGATCGCGGCGAAGTCCGCGCCCGACGGCTACACCTTGCTGATGGTCTCGAGCGCGCACGTGATCAACCCCGCGGTGCGCAAGAGCCTGCCCTACGATTCGGTGAAGGACTTCGCGCCGATCACGCTGGTCGCCGACGTGCCGAATGCGCTCGCGGTACATCCGTCCATGCCGGTGAAGGATGTGCGCGGCCTGATCGCGTTCGCGCGCAAGCGTCCGGGCGAACTCACCTATGCGACGCCTGGCGCGGGCACCTCGTCCCATCTCGCGATCGAGATGCTCGCAGCCGCCGAGAAGCTGAAGCTGGTGCAGATCCCGTACAAGGGCGTAGGCCCGGCCACCGCCGATGTCGTCGGTGGCCATGTCCACATGCTGTTCTCGAGCATGCCTGCGCTGATCGAGCATGTACGCGCCGGAAGGCTGCGCATGCTGGCCCAGGCCGGGATGAAGCGCACCGCGGCTGCGCCCGACGTGCCGACGATGATCGAGGCGGGCTACAAGGACTTCTTCGTCTCCAGTGGTTTCGGCATGTTCGCACCCGCCGGCACGCCGCGGCCGATCGTCGATCGCATCAACGCATCGGTGCGCAAGGTGCTCGCCGACCCGACCGTGCGCAAGCAGCTCGACAGCCAGGGCGCAGAGCCGGTAGGCAACTCGCCGGACGAATACGGCCGCTACAACCGCGCCGAGATCGAGCGCTGGGCGGCAGTGGCGCGGCAGGCGAACGTCGCGATGGAGTGATCCGTCGATACCGTGGCGCTGGCGCCGATGGACCCTGCTTGCGCAAGGACATAGACTCCCGCGTCCACGATCATCGTTTCAAGACCAATCGTCATGCCCCTGTCCAGAGTCCTCGCTGTACTGCTGACCTTGCCCTGCGTCGCCTTCGCCCAGGCCCAGCCCAAGGCCCCGGCCGCCTGGCCCGATCGCCCGATCCGCATCATCGCCCCGGTCTCACCGGGCGGTGGTGCCGACTTCGCTGCGCGCCTGCTGGCCAAGTCGCTCGCCGCGAACTTCCGCCAGTCGGTGGTGATCGATAACCGCCCTGGCGGTGGCAGCGTGCTCGGCACCGCGCTGGCCGCGCAGGCGCCGGCCGATGGCCATACCCTGCTCTGGGTGTCCGGGGCGCATGCGATCAATGCCGCCTTCGAGCGCAACCTGCCCTACGACTCGGTGAAGGCCTTCGACGCCGTCGCCCTGTTCGCGAAGCTGCCCTTGATCGTCGTGACCAGCCCTTCGCTCAAGGTGGCGACGATGCCGGAACTGCTGGCACGGTTGCGCGCGAGCCCGGGGCAGTTGAACTTCGCCAGCAGCGGCGTGGGCAGCGCGTCGCATGTGGGCTTCGAGATACTGAAGTTGCAGGCCAAGGTCGACATGGTCAACGTGAACTTCAAGGGCGCAGCCCCGTCGATCCTCGCGCTGGTGGCCGGCGAGGTGCACATGGCGCTGCTCGGGCCGTTGTCGGTCAAGCCGCATCTGGCCAGCGGCAAGCTGCGCGCGCTGGCGGTGACGACCGCGAAACGTTCGCCGGCGCTGCCCGACCTGCCGACCATCTCCGAATCCGGCGTGCCCGGATACGAGATGCTCGCCTGGTACGGCGTGCTCGCGCCGCGCGGCACGCCGACGGTCGTCATCGACAGGTTGAACGCCGCGATCACCGCTGCGCAGGATGAGCCGGCCGTGCGCGATGCGCTGGCCGACGAGGGCGCCGAACTGGTGAAGGGTACGCCACGCGCCTTCGAGACCTTCCTGCGCGCCCAGGTCGCGCAGTTCGTCGCGCTGCGCGGGAAGGTCGACCTGCAGATCCGCTGAGCGTTACGATCGGCGGACACTGGTCACTGGAGTCCACCGCATGACCCGCGAATCCGCAATCTCGCGCGCGACACGCCACTTCGACGAAGGCCGCTTCATCGAAGACCTGGCGCGCCGGGTGGCGATCCGCACCGAAAGCCAGGTGCCGGAGAGTCGTCCGCACCTCGACGCCTACCTGCGCGACGAGATGGCCGGGGCGTTCGAGGCGATGGGCTTCACGGTGGACATCCTGCCCAACCCGGTCGAGGGTGCCGGTCCGATCCTCCTTGCCGAGCGTATTGAGGATCCCTCGCTGCCGACCCTGCTCTGCTATGGCCATGGCGACGTGATCCGCGGCCTCGAAGGCCAGTGGCGCGCCGGCCTTTCACCCTGGGTGCTCAAGCAGGAGGGCGAGCGCTGGTACGGCCGCGGGTCTGCCGACAACAAGGCCCAGCATTCGATCAACATGGCAGCACTCGAGATGGTCATCGCCGAGCGCGGGCGGCTCGGCTTCAATGCCCGCTTCATGCTCGAGACCGGCGAGGAGATGGGTTCGCCCGGCCTGCGCATGTTCTGCGAGCAGCATCGCGACCGGCTGCAGGCCGACGTGCTGATCGCATCCGACGGTCCGCGTCTGTCCGCGCAGCGGCCGACGCTCTACCTCGGCTCGCGTGGCGTGATGAACATCGAGTTCTCGATCGAACTGCGCGAAGGCGCACACCACTCGGGCAACTGGGGCGGCCTGCTCGCCAATCCGGGCATCGTGCTCGCCCATGCGCTGGGCAGCATCGTCAGCCGGGAGGGGAAGGTGCTGGTGCCGGGCCTGCTGCCGGATGGCATTCCGGCCAGCATCCGCGAGGTGCTCGTCGACTGCGCGCCGCGGCCGGAGCCCGGCGAGCCGTCGATCGACGATGGATGGGGCGAGCCGGGCCTGACCGCGGCGGAGAAGGTCTACGCCTGGAACACGTTCGAGATACTCGCGTACCGTACCGGCAATCCGGACAACCCGGTCAATGCCATCCCCGGCCGTGCGACCGCGACCTGCCAGGTGCGTTTCGTCGCGGGCTGCGATCCGCAGACCTTCGTGCCGGTGTTGCGCAGGCACCTCGATGCAGGAGGCTATCCGATGGTGCAGGTCGCGCCGGCCCGCTCCAGCTTCATGCAGGCCACGCGCATGGACCCGGCGCATCCGTGGGTGCTGTGGGCGGCCGAATCGATGGCACGCACCACGGGGACGCGGCCGGCGATCCTGCCGAACATCGGCGGATCGCTGCCCAATGACTGTTTCGCGGAGGTGCTCGGGCTGCCCACGCTCTGGGTGCCGCATTCGTACGCCGGCTGCTCGCAGCATGCACCGGACGAACATGTGCTTGCACCGATCCTGCGCGAGGGTCTGCAGCTGATGACCGGGCTGTTCTGGGACCTCGGGGAGCGGGACGCCGCCCGGCCCTGAGTCCGTCGGGGGCGTGATCGAGGCAGCAGGCGCGCGCGCGAACCCGCGTGCCCGCTCACTTGCGTTCGAGCAGCTCCACGCTCACGCCGTCCGGCGGGCCTCTCGCGCCGGAGCATGGCAGCGACCCACGGCACACCAGCGGACGTTGACAGCGCCGCCCGGCGCGGCCCAAGCTCCGTCTGCACCTGCCACGCCGGTCGTGAACCGGCAACTTCCGCTGAAAGTCCCGCCGATGTCGCGCAGTCCCCGCGTTTCCCCGTCGCTCCCTGTCTTGCCGCGTGATGCCCTGCCAGGGTGTGTGTTCGTGCTCATGCTGCCGCTGTTCCTGGCGCCGCCCGTCGCGGCACAGGCCTGGCCGGCGCGGCCGATCCGGATGATCGTGCCGGTCGCACCGGGCGGGGGCGCGGACATCACCTCGCGCCTGGTCGCGCAGAAGCTTTCCGAACGCTTCGGGCAGCAGGTGGTCGTCGACAATCGCTCCGGTGCGGGCGGCATCGTCGGCCTCGAGATGCTGGCGCGGGCGAACCCGGACGGCTACACGATCTCGCAGGGCGGGGTGGGTCCGCTGGCGGTGAATCCCAGCCTGTATGCGAAGCTGCCGTACGATCCGCTGAAGGACTTCGCGCCGATCCTGCGTGCGGTGTCCGCGCTCAACGTGCTGGTCGTGCACCCGTCGGTGCCGGTGCATTCGGTGAAGGACCTGATCGGCTTCGCGCGCGCGAATCCGAACAAGCTCAACTATGGTTCGTCCGGCGCCGGGCGTGCAGACCACCTGGCCGGCGAGCTGTTCTCGATGATGGCCGGCGTGCGCATGCAGCATGTGCCCTACAAGGGTGGCGGTCCCGCGATGACCGACCTGGTCGGGGGCAACCTGCAGCTGATCTTCGCGACCGTGTCCACCGCGGCCAGCCACATGAAGAGCGGCAAGATCCGCACCATCGCCAACACCTCGGCGGTCCGCTCCGACCTGTTCCCCGACCTGCCTACGATCGGCGAGTCCGGCCTGCCCGGGTTCGCGATCGACAACTGGTATTCGTTCATCGCACCGGCCGGCACGCCGGCACCGATCATCGACACGCTGAACGTCGAGATCGCCCGCGCGCTGGCGCTGCCCGACGTGAGGGAAAGGCTGCACGGGCTGGGCATCGTGCCGTTCACCACCGCGCGGCCGGCGGAGTTCACGCAGTACCTGCGCGCCGAGATCGCCAAGTACGCGAAACTGGTGAAGGCGGTCGGCATCACGCCCGAGTAGCCCGATGCCGCGTTTCCTGCATACCGCTGACTGGCAGATCGGCCGTCAGTACAGCCAGTTCCCGCCGGACGATGGCGTGCCGCTGGCCGAGGCGCGGCTGGAGGCGGTGGCGACGCTCGCGCGCCTGGCGACCGAGCATGCGGTCGATGCGGTGCTGGTGGCCGGTGACGTGTTCGATGCACAGGCCGTGTCCGAACGCACCATCCGCCGCCTGTTCGCGCAGCTCGCCGGCTATGCCGGTCCGTGGCTGATGATCCCCGGCAACCACGATGCGGCGCTGGCCGAGAGCGTATGGACCTGTGCCCGGCGCATCGGCGCGGTGCCGTCGAACGTGCATCTTGCCCTCGATGCCCGGGTGCTCGACTTCGCCTCGCTCGGCTTCATGGCCCTGGCCGCACCGCTGACCCAGCGCCACACCTACAACGACCTGACCGAGTGGTTCGACTCCGCATCGACGCCGGAGGGCTTGCTGCGCATCGGCCTCGCGCACGGCTGCGTGCAGGGCCTGCTCGCCGAGAGCATCGACTCGGCGAACCCGATCGCCACCGATCGCGCAAGGCTCGCCCGGCTCGACTACCTCGCGCTCGGCGACTGGCACGGCTGCCGGCAGGTCGATGAACGCACCTGGTACAGCGGCACGCCGGAAGCGGACCGCTTCCGCGACAACGATCCCGGCTTCGCACTGCTGGTCGACATCGAGGCGCCGGGCGCGCTGCCGGTGGTCACCCGGATCGAGACCGGGCGCTTCCGCTGGCGCGCACTCGAGGCGACGCTGGCGGTGGCGAGCGACGTCGAGCAGTTCGCCGGGGTGCTTGCCGGCGCGCGACCGGCCGATGTGCTGTCGCTGCGGCTGTCCGGGCAGGTCGACCTGCAGGCGCTGGTCCGCCTGCGCGCGGCGATCGATCTCGCCGAGGCCGGCGTGCGCCACCTGCAGGCGGACCTCTCCTCGCTGCGCCTGATGCCGACCGCCGAGGACATCGCCGCGCTCGATGCCGACGGTTATCTCGGCGACGTGATCGCTGAACTGCGCGATTCGCAGTCGGACCTGGCGCAGCCGGAGGCGGCACGGATCGCGTCGGAGGCGCTCAACCTGCTCGCCACGCTGTTGCTCGAAGGCCGCGCGCAGGCGCCGGCGCCGGCGCCATGAGGCTGCAGCGACTCCGGGTCGAGCAGCTGCGCCAGTTCCGCAAGCCGTTCGAGGTCGATGGCATCGAGCCGGGACTGAACCTGTTCGTCGGCCCGAACGAGGCGGGCAAGAGCACCCTGGTGCGCGCGATCCGAGCCGCGTTCTTCGAGCGGCATCGGTCGACGACCGTGGAGGATCTGCGGCCCTGGGGTGAATCCACCGCGGCACCGACGGTGGAGCTCGACTTCATGGTTGGCGACACCGCGTTTCGGCTGCGCAAGTCGTTCCTGCAGCGCAAGCGCTGCGAACTGCGGTTTGGCACGCAGAGCCTGGACGGCGAGGACGCGGAAAGGCACCTCGCTGCGCTGCTCGGCTTTGCCTTCGCCGAGCGCGGCGCGAGCCGGTCCGAGCTCTGGGGCATCCCCGGGCTGTTGTGGATCGAGCAGGGGCAGGCGCAGGACATCAAGGAGCCGGTCAAGCATGCCGCAGACCACCTGCGCCAGGCGCTGGAGTCCTCGGTGGGCGAAGTCGCCAGCACCCAGGGCGACACACTGATCGCCAGGATACGCAGCGAACGCGACCTGCTGCTCACCCCGGAAACGCGCAAGCCCACTGCCGAGCTGAAGAAGGCGATCGATGCGCGCGACGAGGCACAGGCGCGGCTGGCCGATATCGACGTGCGCGTCGAGGCGTGGCGGCAGCAGGTCGACCGGTTCGCGACGCTGAAGTCCGAGCATGCAGCCGAGGCCGTCGCGAAGCCATGGGAAGCGCTGCAGGCGCAGCAGCAGCAGGCTGAACAGGCGCTGGCCGCGAGCGAAGCCCTGGTGCGGCAGCGCGAAGCCGACACGGTTTCGCTGCGCCAGGTCGAAGACCGCGTGCGGCTGTTCGAGCAACAGCTGGCGGTATTCGAGGAAGAGCGGCAGGCACTCGCCCTGCGCGAAGCGGGCCTGGTCGATGCCGTGCAGCGGCTCGATGCGGCTTCGGCGATCGAGGCACGCCGCGCGTCGGAGCAGGCGTCGGCAGACACTGCCCATGCTGCGGCGGCCGTCGACCTCGACCGTGCGCGACAGCGCGACCTGCAGGACGAGCTTGCGCTGCGCCGGGACGAATCCGACGCGCGCATCCAGGAACTCGATGCACTGTTGCAACGCTGTGCGTCGGAGCAGGTCCGGATCGGGCAGCTGCGCCAGCACGCAGCCGCCGGTGCGATCGAAGCGGCAGACGTAGATCGGTTGCGCGGGCAGGGCCAGGCGCTCGACGCCCTGCACATCCGCCGGCAGGTGGTGGCGACGCGTGTCCGTTTCGAGTTCGTCGACGGTGCGCCGGCGACGCTCGATGGCGCAGCGCTGGCGGGCAGCGGCGAGCGCCTGATCACCGTGGCCACGACGATCGACATCGCGGGCATCGGACGAATCGAGATACTGCCCGGCGGGGACACGCTCGCCGCGCTCGCGCGCGAAGAGGCCGACCAGCGGGCTGCGCATGAAGACCTGCTGCGGCGCTGCGCCGTGGCGGATGTGGCCGAGGCCGAGGCGCATCTCGCGGCACATCGCCAGGCGCTGCAGGACGCCGCGCTGGCGGTGGCCACCCTCGCAACCCTGGCACCGAAGGGCATCGAGGCATTGCAGGCCGACCGCGCCGCCCAGGTTGCGCGCAGCGACGCGGCACGGGCACGGCTGGCGGCGCTCGCGCAGGCAGCCAGCCAGCCCGGGTCGGCCTCGCCAGGGGCGCCGCTGCCGCTTGCCGAAGCCGAGGTGCATCATGCCGCTGCGAAGCGCCATGCCGATACCCTCGCCGCGCAGCTTGCCGAGGCGCGGCAGGCACGCCTGCTGGCGCATGAACAGCACGCCGCCGCCGCGCGCGAGCATGCAGGCCTGAAGTCGCGCATCGACGCACCGGACCGCCAGGCGCGGCAACTCGAGGCAAGCCGGCAGCTGCTGGCCAGCCGTGCCGAACGGGATGCGTTGCGCGCCGCGATCGCGGACAGGACCGAAGCCATCGACGGCACTGAGCCCGACATGCTGAAGCAGTCGGTCGCGCGATTCCGGCGCAGCGCCGAACTCGTCCGCCAGGCGCACGAAGAACGGAAGGAGCAGATCACGCGGCTTGGCGGCAGCCTCGAAGAGGCGGGTGCACAGGGCTTCGAGGAAGCCCGCGCCGGTCTGGCCGTCAGCCTGGAAGCAGCGGTGCGACGGCATCGTGAACTCGACCTGCGAGCGAAGGCGCTCGACCTGCTGCACGGGCGGCTCGAGGCGAAGCGGCAGGAGCTCACCCGCCGGCTGCGCGCGCCGCTGCAGGCGCGCATCGACCACTACCTCCGGCTGCTGTTCCCGAAGGCGGCCCTCGAGATCGGCGACGACCTGCTGCCCGGCCTGCTCACCCGCCCCGCGAGCCAGGGCGACGAGTGCGGCGCCGTGTCGGAACTCAGCCATGGCGCACGCGAGCAGATGGGCGTGCTGACCCGGCTCGCGTATGCCGACCTGCTGAAGGACGCCGGTCGCCCGACGCTGGTGATACTCGATGACGCGCTGGTGCACAGCGACACCGGGCGGCTCGACCGCATGAAGCGGGTGCTGTTCGATGCGGCCCAGCGCCACCAGGTGCTGCTGTTCACCTGCCATCCTGCGGCCTGGCGCGACATGGGCGTGGTCGCGCGCCCGATCACGCGCGGTTAGTGGCGGCGCTGCGGCGCATCGCCGCCAGCGGCCATACGTATGCGGCGGCGATCGCCCCGAAACCGGCGCCGATCGCGGCGATGTTCGCCCAGTCGACCCAGTAGCCCATCTCGGCGAGGGAGGACTTCGTGAGGTAGGGCACGACCAGGATCGACGCCACCATCACCGCGATGCCGGCGACCACGGCGGTGCCCAGGCCGGCGCCCCAGCGTGTACCGGGCCGGCGCAGCGCAGCGACGACCAGTGCGATCCAGGCCAGCGCCGCGACCAGCAGCGCAGGCCAGATGCCCTTGGCGATTTCCCAGGCGATGTTCACTGCAAGCCAGATCTCGTACATGGTCTTCTCCTCGTTCAGACGCGGCCGCGGGCTACCGCGAGGTAGGCGGGCTTGAGCAGTCGGTCCTTCATCAGCCATGCGAAGTAGCTGTCCTGAAGGGGCGAGATCATCGGCAGCGACGGCACCAGCCTGCCTTCGTAGTCGAACTCGATCAGCATCGCCGAACCTTCCCGGGTGATCAGCGGGCACGACGTATAGCCATCGAAGGACAGGTTGGGCGGGCGTCCCGCGATCACCTCGGCGAGGTTGTGCGCGACCACTGGGGCACTCTTCTTCACGGTGGCGGCCGTCTTGCCGCGCGGCGTGCCGTTGACGTCGCCGATGCCGAACACGTTCGGATAGCGGCGATGCTGCAGCGTCGACTTGTCGACCTCGAGCCATCCCCCGGCGGCGAACGGTGCCTGCTTCGCGGCGAGGTCGCTGTTGCGCACCGCGTCGGGTGCGCGCGTCGGCGGCACCACGTGGATGAAGTCGTAGGGCTTTTCCTGCTTCGTGCCGTCGGCGGCGACGAAGGTGGCGCGCCGCGCGCCGATGTCGATCGACGCCATCCGCTGGTTGAATTCGACGCCGATGCCCAGCGTCTTCCAGCGCGACAGCACGTTCTCGTTGACCGCTGGCACGCCGAACACATTGCCCAGCGCCGACTCGAAGGTGATGCGCGACTGCGCGAGCGTGCCGGCCTGGCGCAGCCGGTCGCGCAGCATGAAGGTCATCTTCAGCGGCGCGCCCGCGCACTTGAGCGGTGTCGCCGGCAGCGTCATCAGCGCTTCGCCGCCGGTGCGGGTGAACGCCTGCATCGCGCGCCAGGTGGCCTCGGCCGCCTGCGGGCTGGGATAGACGCTGGCCAGGCCGTTGCTGCCGATGGCCGACACGTCCATGCCGTCGATCTGCGCATAGTCGAGGTGTACCCCGGTGGCGACCACCAGGTAGTCGTAGGCGATGCGCCTGCCACTGGCGGTGGTCAGGCTGTTCGATGCCGGATCGAAGCCGGCGACCATTTCCTTCACCCATTCGACGCGTGCCGGCTGCAGGTCGGCATTGCGATCGCGCACCTTGTTCACGGACCACACGCCGGTGGCCACCAGCGTGTAGCCCGGCTGGTAGTTGTGTTCTTCCTTGGCGTCGACCAGGGTGATCTTCGCCCCGTCGAGCAGCTTGCCCAGCCGCGCGGCGACCGCGATGCCGCCGAGTCCGCTGCCGGCAATGACGACATGCGCGCTGGTGCGGATCGACGCGCGCGCCTGTGCCGGCGCGCCCGTGGTGGCGATCGCCGCCGGCGCGAGCATCAGGGCCTGCATCCATCGTCGGCGCGATGCGTCGCCGCAGGTGTCCGGGGGTGCTGCGGGTCGGTCGGCTGGCGGCTTCAGGGGTTGCATGCGATGGCTCCTCACTGTTGCGCCAGGGCGGTGCGCGGTTGGACGATAGGTTCTTCGATGCCCCTGCCTGCGATGCCGCGCGATGGCGGCAAGCATGGATTCATGGTCCTGTCGTTACGGGTGGACCTGGCTTCGTTCGCCACCGGCGGCCTGCATCGGTCGAGGAAGCGCAGCAGCGCCGGAAGGTGCAGCCCGATCGCCTTTGCCAGGTCGTGCGTGCCGACCACCGACAGGCTCTGGACCTCGCCTTCGCGCCCGGCCGCCGCCAGCCGGGCGGCGTCACCGTAAGGCACGATCTCGTCGTCGGTGCCGTGCACCAGCAGCACCGGGCAACCGACGCCCGCGATCGTGTTGACCGGCGCGATCGCGTCGAACGAGTTGCCGATCACGCGCTGGACATGGCGCAGCACGTACCAGCCGATCGGATGGAACGGAATGTGCCGATCGGCGAGCCATCGGCGCATCACCTCGGCCGGATGCGCGAACGCGCTGACGCTGACCACGCCGGCGAGGTCGCTGCGCCGGCTGGCGCAATACAGCGCGGCAGCCGCGCCCACCGAATGGCCGATCAGCACGATGCGTGACCGGTCGACGCCCGGCTGCGCACCGAGCCATTCCAGCGCCGCATCGATGTCTTCGGCGAATCGCGGCAGCGAGGTGAACGCCGCGTCGTCGCTGCGGCCATGGCAGCGGGCATCGGGCAGAAGCACGTGCCAGCCGGCGTCCTGCAGCGGCTGCGCGATCGGCAGCAGCATCGCGGCGTTCGCGCCCCAGCCGTGCATCAGCACGACGGCCGGTGCTGTGCCCGTCCGCGGGGAAGGCAGGTGCCAGGCGAACAGGCGTGAACCATCGGCCCCAGGCAGCCAGCGCTCGAACCGGCGGGCCGCGCCGCCGGGCGGAAGGTCATGTGCGATGCGTGGTGCGCGCAGCCCTTCCAGGATCATCCGGTGCACGCGTGCGCGCACCTGCAGCAGGCCGACCGCCATGCCGGGCAGGGCAGGCAACGCGGTGAGCAGGGTCCTGATGCGCACGGGCGGCTCAGGCGGCAGCTGGTGCCACGACTGGCTTGCGCTCGAGCAGCGCATGGATGCCCATGCCGGCGAGCATTGCCAGGACGAAGACGGCGGCCTTCGTCTCGCCCATGCCCAGCGCGACCAGTGCGGGTCCGGGGCAGAACCCTGCGATTCCCCAGCCGATGCCGAACAGCGTGCTGCCGCCGATCAGCCGGCGGTCGAGCTGCGTCGCCGTCGGCATCCGCATCGGCTCGCCGAGCAGCGACAGCGTGCGTCCACGGGCCGCGGTGAAGGCGACCAGGCCGACCGCGATCGCGCCGGCCATCACGAAGGCGAGCGAGGGATCCCATCGGCCGGCCAGATCGAGGAAGCCCAGCACCTTGGCCGGGTTTGCCATGCCGGACAGGATGAGGCCGAGTCCGAAGACCAGCCCGGCGACCAGTGCGGTGAAGGAGGATTTCATCGTGCGCGCTCCGGGTGTGGTCAGGCGAACAGGTGGCGGGCCAGGTAGACGGTGACGAAGCCCGCACCCATGAAGGTGAGCGTCGCGACCAGCGAACGCGGCGACAGGCGCGACAGTCCGCAGACGCCGTGCCCGCTGGTGCAGCCGGACGCATAGCGGGTGCCGATGCCCACGAGCAGGCCGGCGGCCACCAGTGCGCCGTACGATGCATCGATCTGCACCTGCGGGGCCGGGGCCAGCAGCAGCCAGGCCACCGGCGCCCCGACCAGGCCAGCGACGAACGCCGCGCGCCAGCCGATGTCGCCGCGCACCGGCGCGAGCAGCCCACCGACCACGCCGCTGATGCCGGCGATCCGGCCGTTGAAGAACAGGAAGATCGCGGCGGCCAGCCCGATCAGCGCGCCACCTGCGGTGGCGGCGAGCGGGGTGAAGACGTTCCAGTCGATGCCCATCGGATCAGTCCTTCGGACAGTAGAGCGTGTAGAGGACCTTCAGGATCTCCAGCAGCGCAGGGTCGGCGACGCTGTAATGGATCTGCTTGCCTTCGCGCCGCGTGTTCACCACGCCTTCGTTGCGAAGCACGCCCAGCTGCTGCGAAAGCGTCGGCTGCCGGATGCCGAGGGTTTCTTCCAGTTCGCCGACGCAGGCCTCCCCCAGCGACAGCTGGCACATCAGCAACAGGCGGTCTTCATTGGCGAGCACCTTCAGCGCGGATACGGCCTTGCCGGCGGCAGCACGCAGGACGGCGGGATCGATGGCGTTCTTTTGCATGGCGGGCGGCAGGCACGAGTATTTAATATACCCACTAATATAATGTCATTCAATAGAATGTCAAGCTCCCGCAAGCCGGGGTGCTTGCAATACCTTCTTGCGTGCCGCCCGGGTAAACGCGAACATCCAGCGCACCGCAGCCGCGGCCGCCCGGGCCGCTCGAAGACGGGGACTCCGCTTGGCTGGAGCAGGGTCGAACCGAAGGAACGTTCAATGAGCAGCAAGCCCGGCCGTAACGACCCCTGCCCCTGTGGCAGCGGACGCAAGTTCAAGCTCTGCCACGGCCGCGATCCCGGTCCGGGCGGGGCGGACGACGGCACCCATGAAGGCGCGGCCCGGCGTGCGCTGGAATGGGTCGGCAACCGCCATCGCAAGGCGCTCGAGCGCGAGACGACCGACCTGCTGTTCGAGGATCTGTGGCCGGAGGACGGACCGCATCCCGAGGATGTCGATGCGCAGCTGATGCAGCAGATACTGATCAACGTCAACGAATGGATGCTGGCGGCAGGCTCGCTCGAGATCCGCAAGGAAATGCATCCGATCAACGCGATGGTGCTGGCCGACGGCGGCCCGCCGCTCAATCCCGCGCAGCGCGAGTTCATCCGGCAGCTCGGCACCGAACCGCTGGGCCTCTACTACGTGACCGAGGTGGCCGCGCGCGAGGGCGTGAAGCTGGTCGATGCGCTGTCCCCGGACCAGCCGCCGGTGTTCGTGCATGACGTCGCCCTGTCCGACACTGCCGATCCAGGGCTGCTGCTCGGCTGTCGCATCCTCAAGTCGGACGACGGGCACATGCTGTCCGGTGCGATCTATCCCTTCCCGGAACTCGGCGCGGGCCATGCGATCGATGGCGTGCGCGAGCACATGGCACACGAGGACATCCCGGCCGACGAACGGATGTACGAGCAGGGCTGGGCGATCATGGCGATCTGGCTCGACCATGTGCTGATGCCGGTCGATCCGTCGGAGCTGCTCGATGCAGCGACCGGCGAGCCGCTGGTGTTCGTGACCGACCACTACCGCGTGGTCGATGCCGCCGCGATGAAGGCGGTGCTCGACGGCTGCGCGGAACTCGAGTCCGATGGCGATGGGGGCTGGACGAAACTGTCCACCGGCGACGATGGCGTGCAGCGCGCGGCGATGCAGGTGCGGCCGGGGAAGGTCGCCTCCCGGCTCGAGGTGTTCTATCGCACGGAAGGCCTGGCCGACGAGGGCAGGTCCTGGTTCGACGCCCTCACCGGGGCATCGCTGAAGCACCTGAGCCGTGAACGGAACGATCCGCTGGACACGCTTCGCGAAGGGCTGGAGCCGGACGACCGCTGAGGGCGGCGGCCCCGACCGCCAGGCCTATTCGGGCTTCAGGCCTGCAGCCTTGGCGATCGCCGCGAACTTCGGCACTTCCGCGCGCATGAAGGTGGCGAACTCGTCCGGCGTGCTGCTGAACGGGTCGAGCCCCTGCGCTTCGAGGAACTTGCGCATCTCGGGTTCGGCAACCATGCGGCGAAGCGCATCGTTGAGCGTGTCCACCACCGGCCTGGGTACGCCCGCCGAGGAGACCAGGCCGAACCATGTGGTGATTTCGTAGCCGGGCAGTCCCGACTCGGCAACGGTCGGGATCTCCTTCAGCTGGCTCGACCGGTTGCGCCCGGTGACCGCCAGTGCACGCAGCTTGCCGTTGCGCGCGAAGGGCAGCGCGCCGGAGATGCCACCGAAGTAGTAATCGATCTGGCCGCCCATCAGGTCGGCGAGCACCGGTGTCGCGCCCTTGTAGGGCACATGCAGCACTTCCAGACTGGCCATCGCCCGGAACAGCTCTCCGGCCAGGTGCGGCGGTGCGCCCACGCCGGACGAGCCGTAGGTGAGCTGCCCCGGCCGGCTGCGCGCCAGCTTGATCAGGTCGCTCACGTTCTTCGCCGGTACCGACGGGTGCGTGACCAGCAGGTACTGGTTCTGGGCGACCAGCCCGATGGCGGAGAAGTCGCGGTTCACGTCGTAGCCGAGCTTCTTGTACAGGCTCGGGCCGATGGTGACGAAGCTGCCGGCGAGCAGCAGGCTGTAGCCGTCGGGCGCCGAGCGGGCGATGTTCTCGGCGGCGATATGGCCGCCTGCGCCGGCGCGGTTGTCGATCACCACCGGCTGGCCGAGCATCTCGGACAGCCGGCGGCCGACCGCGCGCGTGACGATGTCGCTGGATCCGCCCGGCGGGAAAGCGGCGACGAAGCGGATCGGCTTCGACGGAAAGGCCTGTGCGCTCGCCACCAGAGGCACGGCAAGGGACAGCACCAGGGCGGCGACGGCCGCGCATGGCGCGCCGAGGGAGGAGGCAGTGCCTGATTGCTTGAGGGTCATTGGTTCACCGGTTTCATCTGCGGCGGGAAGTCAGGCTCGAGCGGCACCCGGAATGCGTTGACGATCGACCCCAGCGCCAGGAAATAGGCGCAGGTGATCGTGAGGTCGGTGATGCCACGCTCGCCGAGCCGCTGCTTCACCGACGCGAAGGTTTCATCGCCGACCTTTCCGTAGTGCACGAACTCGCGGGCATAGTGGATGGCTGCCTGCTCCATCGCATCGGTCGTCGCGGGTACCTCGCCTGCGTTGAGGGCATCGAGCTCGGCCTGCGTGATGCCGGCCTTGCGCGCCGAGGGCACGTGGTGCGTCCACGCATACTGGTTGCCGCGCGCGATGGACAGGATCGCGAACTCTCGCGGCCGTCCGGACAGCGAACTGCGGTAACGCACGTACTCGCCGAGCGCCGCGAAGCAGCCGAGGCCGTCGGGCGCATGGCTCATGCTGGCCAGGATGGCGGACACATAGCCGCGGGTCGCGGTGATGCGGTCATGGACGCGCGCGAGATCTGGATCGGCCTTCGGGTCGGCAGGCACGATGCGCAGGCCGCCGCCATCGGTCGCGGCAGGCCGCGCCACGTGGGAGAGGAACTCGTTCAGCACGCGCGAGCACTGGTCCGGGATCTGCGCCGTCATGCCATGGCCGCCGCCCGGGATCCCGACGTAGGTGCAGTTGCGCAGGTAGGTGCGCATCAGCGCGTACTCGCTGTCCTCGACCGAAGGATCGGGCTCGGGCACGCACATCAGCACCGGGAAATCGAACGCGGCGAGCTTCTCGGGAAAGTAGTGGCTGGCCAGCAGCGGCACGAAACGGCCGAGGAACGCAGGCGTCACGCCCTCCGCGGTATCGAGATACCAGCGGATCATCTCGGGCGACGCTTCGCCGATCCGGTCGTGCACCGTCTCGTTCAGGAAGTGGCGCACGCCGTTCTTCCCGACCCGTTCGAGCCAGTTGCCCTTCTTCGGCCGCGACGGATGGATGCCGGGCGTCGCGGCGAACAGGGCGAGCGAGGCGAAGCGGGCGGGAGCCTGCAATGCGGCTTCCATTGCGACGATGCCGCCGGCGGAAGACCCCATCACATGGGCATCCGCGATGCCGAGATGGTCGAACAGTTCGATCAGGTCCAGCCCCAGCCGCTCCAGGGTCAGTGGCTGGTCCATGCCTGCATCGGACCTGCCATGGCCACGCAGGTCCGGCCGCACCACGCGGTACTCGCGCGCGAAATGCGGCACCCATGCCTGCAGCCGTTCGGCGCTGCCCATGCCGGGATGGACCA
>JBIITW010000278.1:0-5138 GCA_044340265.1 Burkholderiales bacterium
GCGACCGGGCCGGCGACCTGAGCGGCAAAGCGCTGCGCGGAACAGTGCACATACTGCGACGGCAGGCTGCCGCGGGCGATCGCCGCGGCGACGCCATGCACATGCGCGGCTGCCAGCGTGACGCCGCTGTGGCAGGACACCACCCAGGCGCCCGGGACCGTCGACGATGCCTCGTACACCGGCAGGCCGTCGGGCGTCATCACTCGCAGCGCGGCCCAGCTGCGCACGATGCGCAACCCGCCGATGAGCGGAAAGGTGTCGACCGCACGCCGCGCGATGGCGCCGGCATTGCCGAAGGTCACCCGATCATCGAACCCTGCCTCTTCCTGGGATGAACCGAGCAGCAGCCCGCCCTCGTCGGTCTGCCGGATGTCCGCAGTGGGAAACGGCAGCAACGGCTGCACCTTCTCGGTGACCAGCACCTGGCCGCGGACCGGACGCACCGGACAATGCACGCCGACCATCGGTGCCAGGCGGTGGTTGTCCAGGCCCGCAGCAATCACCACCTGCGGGGCCCAGGCACTGCCCCAGGCGGTACAAACCTCGAAGCCGTCGCCACCGACCACCGGCTCGACCGCCTCGACTGGCGCGCCGAAACGATGGGTGGCGCCGAGCGCGATCGCCGACTGATACAGCGCACGCAACAGGCGCAGCGGATTCACCTGACCGTCGTAGGGCGTGAACGACGCGCCGACGACCTTCGGCCCCAGCGCCAGCGCGGCAGGCAACCGGCGCTCGAGGCTGCCGCGCTCGAGCATCTCGAACTCGAAGCCGAAGTCCCCGGCCTCCGCCTGGATACGGCGCATCAGCCGGGCACGCGCTTCGAACGCCGACGGGCCGAAGCAGAACGAGAATCCGCCCGGCTGCTGCAGGCCGGCATCGATGCCGCTGGCATCGCGCAGGCCGCGCGCGAGGTCGACCCACTGCAGGGCCGATTCGCGGGTCAGGCGGTGGTAGTCGGGCACGCCCACGCCCTTGTCCTGCACCCACACCTGGCCGAAGTTGCCCCGCGCGGCGCGCAGCGCCGTGTCACCTTCGTCATGCACCACCACGCGCCGGCCCTGGCGTGCCAGACCATACGCGATCGACCACCCGACCAGCCCGCCGCCGATGATGGCGAAATCGGGATGGGGGCTGGCGGCCCCCGTCCCGCTGCTCACGATGTCGAACCCGCTTCGTACATGCGGCAAGCGTACTTCGGTTTCAGTCGACGGTCGCCCCGGTCTCGCGCACGATCCGGCTCCACAGAGCGACGTCGGCGGCGATGATCCGGGCGAACTGGGCCGGGGTGGTCACCAGGGGCTCGGCGCCCTGCGAGGCGAACCGATCGACGGTCTCGCGTGAAGCGAGCAGCCGGTTTATGTCGGTGTTGATGCGCGTCACCACCGCTTCCGGCATCCCGGCCGGCCCGAGCACGCCGAACCAGGGCGTCACGTCGAAACCCGGGAAACCGGATTCGGCGATCGTCGGCACGTCCTTCAGCAACGCCGCGCGCCGGCCGCTGGTCACCGCGACCGCGCGCAGCGATCCGGCCTTCAGGTGGCCGATCACCGAGGGCATGCTGGTGAAGGTGAACTGCACCTGGCCAGACAGGGTGTCGGTGATCGCCCCGGCCGCGCCCTTGTAGGGGATATGGGTCAGCTGCACCTTCGCCGCGCTGGCCAGCATCGGCCCGAGCAGGTGGTTCACCGTGCCGTTGCCGGCCGAACCGAAGCGGACCTCGCCCGGCCTGGCGCGCGCAAGCGCCACCAGGTCGCCGATGTTCTTCACCGGCAGCGGCGCATGCACCGCCACCACGAACGGCACGCTGGCCAGCGTGGCCAGCGGCGTGAAGCTCTTCTGCGGATCCCAGGACAGTCCCTTGTACAGGCTGGGATTGATCGCATGGGTGCCGACGAAGCCGAGCAGCCAGGTGTATCCGTCCGGCGTGGCCTTGGCGACCAGGTCGTTGCCGATGTTGCCGCCTGCACCGGGACGGTTGTCGACCAGCACCTGCTGGCCCCAGCCGTCGGCGAGCTGCTGGCCGATGATCCGCGCCAGGGCATCCGAGGCGCCACCGGGCGTCTGCGGCACCACCAGCCGGATCGAGCGCGCCGGCCATGCCTGCGCCCCGCCCTGGGCCAGTGCCGGCACCGGTGCGAAGACCAGCGGACTCGACATCAGCGCGGCGGCCAGCAACCGGCCCGGGTTCCATGTCCTGAGATGCATACTGTCTCCTCCTTTGCGCTGCGTTGCCGGTCGTGGCGCCGGTGCATTCAGCGTGGACGGTCACCCGCCAGGGTGATCCGGTGCATCACACGCCGGTGTCCATGGTAGTCGTTCACCGGATTGTGCTGCACGCAGCGATTGTCCCAGATGGCGATGGACCCGGGCTGCCAGGAAAAGCGGCAGGTGAACTCGGGACGCACCTGGTGCGAAAACAGATAGGACAGCAGCGGCGCGCTTTCCGCTTCGGTCCAGCCGGCGAAACGGGCGGTGTGCGCGATGTTCACGTACAGCGCACGGCGGCCGGTCTCGGGATGGGTGCGCAGCACCGGGTGCTCGGCGACATACTCGCGCCGCGCGTCTTCGCGCCCGCCGTCGCGGATGCGGTCCTCGCGCGTCTTGCTGACGTCCGCCTTGGCCGAACTCGCGACCCCCTGCAACGTGGCAAGCGTCGCCTGCAGCGCGGGCGACAGCGCCTCGAGCGCCCGGTACTGGCAGGCGAACAGCGTGTCGCCGCCGAACGGCGGGACCTCGCGCGCGATCAGCATCGATGCCATCGGCGGCTGCTCGAGGTAGGTGGTGTCGGAGTGCCAGATGCCGCCGAAGTTGCTGCGCTCATGCTCGAGCTTGACCACCGGCGTGATCATCGGGAAACCGTCCAGCCCCTTCACGAACGGATACTCGACCGGCTGGCCGAACCAGCCGGCCAGGCGCAGGTACTGTCCGGCGGACAGGTGCTGGTCGCGGAAGAACAGGACGCCGTGGTCGAGCCACGCCCGGCGCAATCCGGCGACGACCTGCGCCGGCAGGTCGAGCGAGAGATCCACGCCGTGGATCTCGGCGCCCAGCGCGCCTGCGACCCGGCGCACGTCGAACCCGATCGAACCCATCATGCCTCCCGCAAGCCGCCCGATCAGCTGACCGGATTGCTCAGCGTGCCGATCGGCTCGATCGTGACCGCGACGATGTCGCCGCGCTTGAGGTACTTCGGCGGGTTGAAGCCGATGCCCACGCCGGCGCAGGTGCCGGTGGCGATCAGGTCGCCGGGTTCGAGCGTCATCAGGCCGGAGATCTCCTCGATCAGCGTCGGGATGTCGAAGATCAGGTCGGACACGGGGGCGTTCTGGCGCAGCTCGCCGTTGACCCGGGTCTGCAGCTGGAGCTTCGTCACGTCGGGCACGTCGTCGGCGGTGACGATGCACGGGCCCATCGGGCAGAAGCCGTCGAGGCTCTTGCCGAGGAACCACTGCTTGTGCCGGTGCTGCAGCGTGCGTGCGGTGGCGTCGTTGATGATCGTGTAGCCGTACACATGCTTGAAGGCGTCGGCCTTCTTCACGTTGCGCGCGACCGCGCCGATCACCACCGTGAGCTCGCCCTCGTAGTCGACCGAGTTCGTCGGGTCGTTCGCGCTGGGGATCGCGTCGCCGGGGCCGGTGACCGAGTTCGGCCACTTGGTGAAGATGATCGGCACGTCGGGGATCGCATCCTTGCCCGCGCTGGCGTCGAAGCCCGACTGGTGGAACTCCTTCGCATGCTCGTGGTAGTTCTTGCCCACGCACAGGATGTTCTTCGACGGCCGCGGGATCGGCGCCAGCAGGCGCACGCGGTCGAGCGCGATCTGCCCGCGGTCGGAGCCCGAGGCCTTGCGCGCGGCCTCGAGGGCGGGCTCGCCGGCGGCGATGAACGCGCCCATCTCGCGCGGCAGGGACGGCGCGGCCACCGACAGGTCGGTGACCCACTTCCATCCCGCGTCGAGCACGCCGACACGGGTGCCGGCGGCATCTGAAAACGTGACCAGCTTCATCTTGCAGTTTCCTCGTCTGTAGTCGTGATCGGGGGCTGGATCAGGCCGCTGCCCGCTCGTTCACGGCACGCGCCCACAGGTAGACCGGGATGCCGGCGAGCAGCACGCCGACCGCGATCAGTCCGTTGAGCTTCGCGTAGTTGATGCCCGACCAGAGCATGTAGGCACAGAACAGGCAGAACACGATCGGCACCACCGGGTACAGGTGTACGGCATACGAGTTCACCGGCTTGCCTTCACGCGCGCGGAAGATGAACAGCGCGATGCCGTTGAGCAGCATGAACGACCAGAACACCGGCGCAGTGTACTCGACCAGCACCTTGAAGCCGTCCTTCTGGATCGCGCCGAACACCACCAGCGCGAGCGCCAGCACGGTCTGCACCAGCAGTGCGTTGGCCGGCGTATTGCGGCCTTCGTTCCAGCGGCCCATGAACGAGAAGATGCGGAAGTCGCGGCCCAGCGCATAGTTGGTGCGCGCGCCGGTGAAGATCGTCGCGTTCAGCGTGGTGCCGATCTCGACCAGGATCACGATCGTGATGATCACCGCACCCACCGTCCCGGCCACCGCCTTCATCATGTCGGTGCCCACGGCGCGGCTCGCCCGGATGCCGTCGATGCCGAGCACGTTCAGGTAGGCCAGGTTGAGCAGCAGGTAGATGACCGTCACCACCGCCAGGCCCATCAGGAACACGCGCACCATGTTGCGCTTGGCATCCTTGAGTTCGCCCGACAGGTAGACCGTCTCGTTCCATCCACCATAGGTCAGCATCACGAACACGAAGGCGAGGCCGAGCGCCGCGCCGGCAGGATCGAACGGCTTGGACAGTGTCGGCACCGGGCCGGTCGGGGTCATGGTCAGGCCGAGCACGATGATCACCGCGAACGCGCAGACCAGGGTCACGGTCAGCACGTTCTGCAGCAGCGTGCTCTGCTTCGTGCCGAGGTAGTTGATGAACGACAGCGCGACGATCAGGATCGCCGCCCAGATCGGTTCGCTCAGCGAGCCGAAGTTCGCCCAGCCGAAGCCCTCGAACGCGGACAGCCGGGTCATGTACTGCGCGAACAGGAAGCCGATCGCCGCGATGATGCCGGCCTGGATCACGGTCAGCCGTCCCCAGGCGAACAGGAA
>JBIITW010000081.1:0-19182 GCA_044340265.1 Burkholderiales bacterium
ATCGATCGTCATCGACCAGTTCACCCAGGTTCGCCACCAGCATGCGCACCAGCGTCATCGAGTCCTCGACGATCAGCCGCTGCTCGACCTGCATCAGTTCAGCCTCGCGCAGCGCGTGGCCGATCGCGGTGTCGATCGTGACACAGTCGGCGGGGGTGGTCGCCGCGCGCACCAGCGGTGGCAGGCGCGACACGGCGCCGGCCAGCTTCGGATGCTCCGAGACGCGTGGTGCCAGTTCGCGCTCGAACACGCCGGCCAGCAGTTCGCGCATCGACTGCGCAAGGTCCTCCACCATCGGCAGCAGGGTGACCCCGCCCGGTTTGGGCGATGCGATGCCGTTGAACGCCGGTGAGGCCTGCCAGGGCGCCGGCGCCACCGCCGGGGCCTGGGTGCCCGGCCCTGCGGCAACGGGCATCTCGCCGGTGCCCGGGCCCTGCCCTTGCAGTTGTCCTGGCTGTCCCGGCCCGGCGCCGTCGATGCCGGCGTGCATGTCGTCGGCCTCGACCCGCACCGCGCCCGGGGCGGAGGGCAGCGATTCGCCCCATGACTTCATCAGCGCGGTGAGCTTTTCCCCGAGCTGGGGCGAGCGCCTGGACTTGATCAGCAGGCGTTCGAGTCCGTCGCGCTTCTGGGTGAGGGACACACCGGAATGACGCACCTCGATCTGGCGCAGCAGGTCGCGGATCAGCTGCGACCAGTCTGCGCCGTCCGGATCCGGCGCCGGGCCTGCGCCCGCAGCCGTTCCGCTGCCAGGGTCTGCACTTGCGGGGACCGGCACGCCGGCGATCTCGGAATACACCCGCGCGTAGTTCTCGGGCGTCGGGGCGATCCGGCGGCTGGCGAGCAGCTTGAGCGTCTCGCGTGCGAGTTCCCCGGGGGTGCGGGATGCGGCTGGCGGACGGGGCGACGGGGCAGGCTGGGAGGACATCGATCGATCGTTGTGACGGCAGCACAGACGCGGTCAACTTGCGCCGTGCATCCGTTATCGGTCAGCGGACGCACAAATGTAGGGCGACAGGTGAATCCGGGGCAAGTCCCGCGCGCTTTCCTGCGCAATCCGTCGTGGCACGGCGATTGCCTGTGGACAGGCCGGTCATCCGAGGTCCAGCGAAAAAGGAGCAGCACATGAAGCGCAACAAACCGGCCAGCCGCCGCCCCGGCCTTGCCTCCGCCCGAGCCCTGGCGTTCACGACGATGGCGTTCACGGCCGTGGCGACCCTGCCGCTGGCCGCGGCGCAGCCGCTGTCGCCCGCCGGTGTTCGTACCCTGTCGCCCGCCGGTGCGATCACGCCCACCGGTACCTGGTCACTCGGCACGCGGGCTGGCGATTTCGTGTTCGTCGCCGGCATGCGCGGCATCGACCCGAAGAACAACCAGCTGGTGCAGGGCGACGAGGCCCGCGTGCGACAGGCCTTCCTGAACATGGAGCTGATCGCGAAGTCGGAAGGCGCTACCCTGCGCGATGCGGTCCGCCTGGTGGTGTACGTGACCGACATGTTCCGCCACCGGCCGATCGTCAACAGGATCCAGGAAGAACTCTGGGGCAAGGGCCCCTATCCGCCACGCACCATCATCGAGGTCGATCGGCTGAACCAGGACGACATCGTCGAGGTGGAGGGCACCTTCTACGCGCCGCGCAAGTAGCCGCGATCCTCATCGGCGTGCCTGCCAGGCACTGGCGCGCACGCCGATCGCCACCAGCAGGCCGTAAGCCACGAGGCCGGCTGCAACGGCGGCGAACACGCCTACCAGGCCGAGCCCGAGCGGACCGGCGGCAAGTGCGCCGCCACCGGCCGCGCAACCGAAGCGCACAAGCGCTGCCGCGAACGGCCAGCGCATGCGGCCGGCCCCCTGGCTGGCGAAGTAGAGCGCCATGCCCAGGCCGAGCAGCGCATAGGCCGGGCCGATGATGCGCAGGGCGAGTCGGGCGATCTCCGCCACTGCCGGGTCATCGGTGAACAGGCCGATCCAGGCGTCCGGAAACAGCGCCACCGCGAAGCCGATCGCGGCGCAGGCTGCACAGACCAGCCATCCACCGCGCCACGCCAGGGCACGCGCCCGGGCCCATTCGCCCGCCCCGACCCGGCGCCCGACCTGCTGGGTCAGGGTGGCGCCGATGCCGAACGACAGCGGCACCATCAGGAACTCGAGCCGGGCCGCGATGCCGTAGGCGGCGATGGCCGCCGGTCCGAAGCCCGCGATGAGCGCGGTGACCGCCACCGTGGTCATCACGGCCAGGGTCGCCATTGCGCAGGCCACCGCACCGACGGCCAGGATGCGCATGAACAGCGCCGAGCGCAGCGGTCCGATCAGCTGCGGCGTGAAGCCGCAACCGCCGGCCAGGACGTTGCGCAACAGGACTGCGGCAGTCACCGCGAACACCACGCAGTAGGCGACCGCCATCCCGACCAGCCCCAACGCAGGCAGTGGTCCGAGCCCGAACATCAGCGCGGCACCGAGCAGCGGCTGCACCAGCCAGGCGATCGAGATCAGCTTCCCCGGCATCGCCATCACCCCGGCGCCGCGCAGCACCGAGGCCAGCGTCGCCACCAGCCAGTGCAGCGGCACGCCGAGGAACAGCACCCCGGCATAGAGCACGGCCATGTCGAGCACCGCGCCGCGTGCGCCGATCGCATGGAACATCGGGCGTCCGGCCACCAGCATCAGCACGCAGAACAGCAGGCCCAGCCCGCCGCCGATCAGCAATGCATGGCGGATCAAGGCTGCAGCCTCGTCGCGCCGTCCTGCGCCGAGCGTGCGTGCGACCGCCGAACTGACGCCCCCGCCCATGGCACCGGTGGACATCATGCCCATCAGCAGCGCGAACGGCAGCACCAGCGCATAGGCCGCAAGTGCCTCCGTGCCGAGGCTGCCGACCAGCGCGGTTTCGACGATCAGCGCGCCACCCTGGGCGAAACCGACCAGCGTGGTCGGCACCGACTGGCGAAGCAGCGGTCCGATGCGTTCATCGTCCCCCCCGGCAGCCCGCGGCTCGGTGGCCACTCCCGGCGCAGCCTGTGGCTTCGGACGCGTCAACGAGCGGGCGACATCCTGAAATCGAACTCGACCAGGCTGAACGGATTCGGCAAGCGATATCGTGCGGCCACATCCGGCGCGTCGTGGCGCACGAACGGTATCGCCAGCGATGCGCGTACGCCGAACACCGCATCCTGGTCGATGTACGGATCGTCGGCGGGGAACAGTTCGGTGGTCAGCGGCGCGCAGCCGTCGGCCAGCACCCGGAAGTGGAAATGCGCCGGGCGCCAGGCATGCCGCCCCCCGGCGCGCAGCAGCCCGCCCACCGGTCCGTCGTAGGGCACGGTATAGGGCGCAGGTCGCACCGTGGTGAAGGCGTAGACACCGTCATCGCCGAGCGGCATCCGGAAGCGCAGGTTGTCCGGGCGCTGCGTCGGGTCCTGCTGCCAGTAGTGGCCGAGCGCGTTGGTCTGCCAGAAATCGATCGTCGCACCGCGTACCGGACGTCCTTCCAGGTCGAGCACGCGTCCACGCACCAGCACCGGCTCGCCGGTATTCTCGCGGATCAGGTCGCCGCCGACTTCCAGCTCCGGCGAGCCTTCCGCGTGAAAAGGCCCGAGCACGCTGCGCTCGGTCGCACCCGGCACGCCCTGCAGCAGGTCGGTCAGCGAGGTCAGGCCGAGGATGTCGGAGGTCAGCACGAACTCGTTGCGCTTGTCATCGGTCATCGCCGAAGCGGCGGTGAGGAAGGCGATGCCGGCGCGCCATTCCTCCGGCCTGAGTTCGACCTCGCGCGCGAACGCATGCAGGTGGCGCACCAGCGCCCCGATCACTTCCTTCAGGCGCGGATCGCCGGCGCCGTCGAACGACGCCGCGACGGCATCGGTCAGGGTGTTGCGGTCGATACCTTGCATCGGTCGCCTCGCAGGTTCGGCAAATGGTCCGGGTCGGGGTCTGACCCCGGGGTCTGACCCCGGGGTCAGACCCCATCTTCAGTCGGCCTGCAGTCGGCCTTCAGTCGGCCTTCAGGCCGAGCTGCTTCACGATCCTGGCATAGCGTTCGACGTCGTTGCGCAGCACCTTGTCGAACTCGGCGGCGGTCATCGGCGTCGGTTCGATGGCCAGTGCGTTCATGCGCTCGCGCACGTCGGGCGCCGTGAGCGCGCGGTTGATCTCGGCATTCAGCCGGTTGACCACCGGGGCCGGCGTGCCGGCCGGCGCGAGGAAGGCGATCCAGGTGTAGTCGGCGAACCCGGGATAGCCGAGCTCGGCCACCGTCGGCACGTCGGGAAGCGCGGACGAGCGCTTCGCGCTGGTCACTGCAATCGGCCGGATCTTGCCCGACTGCGACAGCGGAACGGCCGGCGGCATCGAGGTGCTGCCGATCGGCACCTGTCCACCGAGCACGGCGGTGACTGCGGCCGCGGGCGTGTGCGGCACATGGGTGATGTCGACGTTGTTGAGCTGGCGGAACAGCACCTCGGCCGCCAGGTGGGTGGTGGTGCCGATGCCGGACGATGCATAGCTGAGGCGTTCGGTACGTGCGAGCGCCAGCAGTTCCTTCAGGCTGGTGGCCTTGACCGACGGATGCACGAACAGGATGTTCGGCGTCAGGGTCGCCATCGCCACCGGCGCGAAATCGCGGATCGCGAAGCCGGGCTTCGCGAACAGGCTCACGTTCACCGCGAATGCAACGCTGGTACCGAGCAGCACATGGCCGTCGGGCGCGGACTTCGCGACGATCTGCGCGCCGATGTTGCCGCCCGCCCCACCGCGGTTGTCGATCACCACCGGCTGGCCGAACGCTTCGGCGAGCCTGGGCTGCATCAGGCGCGCGATGGTGTCGGTGGTCGCCCCCGGCGGGAACGCGACCACCAGCCGCAGCGGCCGCGACGGGAACGCCTGGGCCTGGGTCTGTGCCTGGGTCTGTGCCTGGGTCTGCGCATACGCCTGCGAACCGGCGACCATCCCCGCCAGCGGCAACAGGATCGTGAACGCGCGGACCGAGGCCCGGGTCATCGCTGCGGCTTTCGATTCCATGCTGTCCCCTCCGGTTCGTGGCCCGATCTCGTTCTTCTCTTCCATCACAGCAGCGTGCACATCTCGTCGAAGGACAGCCTGGGCAGGCGCGGCGGCAATGCCGCGACATCGCCATACCCGAGGTTGACCATGAAGTTCGACTTGAACGACGTGCCATGGAAGAACACTTCGTCGACCTTGGCGTTGTCGAAGCCCGACATCGGACCGACGTCCAGTCCGAGCGCCCGCGCGGCGATGATCAGCCAGGCGCCCTGCAACGTGCTGTTGCGCAGCGCATAGGGCTCTGCCGCATCCGGATGGGTACGGAAGTGCGTGGCATGGTCGCCGGCCGGGAACAGCTTCGCCAGGTGTTCGTAGAACAGGGTGTCGTAGGCGACCACGGCGGTGACCGGCGCCTCGCGCACCTTGGCGACATTGCCGGCGTCCAGCGTCGGGATCAGGCGGGCCTTGCCTTCGCGGCTGCGGACGAACAGGATGCGCGCCGGACTGCAGTTGGCGCTGGTCGGCCCCCATTTCATCATCTCGTGCAGCTGGCGCAGCATGTCGTCGTCGACTTCCCGCGACAGCCACATCTTGTGCGAGCGCGCGCCGGTGAGCAGCCCGGCCAGCGCGGCCTGCAGCGCGGCCGGACTGAGCGCCGAGAAACGTGCACGCACCGCCAGCGCGTCGGAGACCGCCTGCTCCTTCTGCTCGTCGGTGTTCATGTGCTGGCTCATGATGCGGCCGCCAGCGTACGAGCCTCCCGGGCGCGTATCTTCTCGTGCCTGCGCAGCAGCTTCTCGGCGCGCACCACGATCGGGATGTCGATCATCTTGCCGTCGATCTGGAACGACCCGCGGCCCTCGGCCGCGTACTTCGTGTTCAGCTCGATCACCTGGCGCGCGAACGCGACTTCCGCCTCGGATGGCGAGTATTCCGCGTTGACGATCTTCACCTGCCCCGGATGGATGCAGCCGGCACCATCGAAGCCGAAGCGGCGCGACTTGCGCACCATCGCGGCGAACTTGTCCCAGTCGCTGAAGTCGGCGACCGTGCCGATGAAGCCCAGCGGCATCACGCCGGCGGCGCGCGCCGCGATGATCATCCGCTGCTTCGGATGCAGCAGGACGTCTTCGTCGGGCAGCATGTCGCAGTTGAGGGCGAAGTCCTCGCCACCGATGTTCATCGCGACCACGCGCGGGCAGGCGCGCGGGATCTCGTCGATGCGCTGGAAGGCATCCGGCGTCTCGATCATGGTGATGAACTTCGTGTGCCCGACCTTCATCCCGCGCTTGAGTTCGAGCTCGCTGACCAGTTCGTCGAGCAGACGCACATGCGAGGCGCTGTCCGCCTTGGTGATCGCCAGGCCATCGACATCGGGGCAGATCGAATGCTCGATGTCGCGCATCGCGAGCGACAGCGGCTGGTTGATGCGCACCACCACGTCGGATCCGCCCTTGCGCACCCGCGCCGCGTTCTTCTCGACCAGGGTGCGCGCGTTCGCCTTCTCGCCCGGAGGCACTGCGTCCTCCAGGTCGAGCTGGATCACGTCGGCCGCGCGGGTATGGGCCTTGTCGACGAACTTCTCGACGTTGACCGGCACGTAGAGCAGCGATCGCCAGACCGGCAGTTCATCCTGGGTATGCATCCGGTGTCTCCCTTTCAAGGTATCGAAATGTTCAGCCGCCAGCCTGGGGTTCCGTCAGCGCCCCGCAGGCGCGTAGCGCCGCTATCCGTTGCGGGTCGAAGCCGGCTGCCGCCAGCACCTCGTCATTGTGCTCGCCCAGCGCCGGCGCGGGCAGCCTGATCGCACCCGGCGTGGCCGACAGCCGCGGCACCACGCAATGCATCGGCACCTGACCCATGTCGGCATCGGGATAGTCCGCAAGGACTTCACGCTCGATCACGTAGCGATCCTGCATGATCTGAGAAATATCGTATATCGGACCTACCGTGACTTCGGCGCGGTCGAAGAACGCCAGGTTCTCGTCCAGGGTCATGCCGGCGATGAAATCACCGATCACCGCGTCGAGGGCGGCCGAATTGCGCAGCCGGTCGGCATTGGTGCGAAACCGTGGATCGTCGACCAGTTCCGCGCGCCCGATCGAGCGCAGCACGCGCTCGGCCATCGCCTGGGTCGATGCCGACAGGCACACCCAGCGCTCATCGCGGGTGCGGTAGGCGTTGCGCGGCGCGGCGGTGGTCGACCGGCTGCCGGTACGCGCGCGCAGGCGGCCGCTTGCCCGGTAACTGGCGGCCTGCGGGCCCATCACTGAGAACAGCGGGTCGAACAGCGACACGTCGATCGACTGGCCGGCCCCGCCGTTCACCTCGACCTCACGCAGCGCGACCATCGTCGCGAAGGCGCCATAGAGGCCGGCCGTGCAATCGGCGAGCTGCATCGGTGGCAGCACCGGCTCGCGGTCTTCGAACCCGTTGAGCGCGGCGAAACCGGACATGCCCTCGGCCAGCGTGCCGAAACCCGGCTTGTGCCGGTACGGCCCGTCCTGGCCCCAGCCGGTGACGCGCACCAGCACCAGCTTCGGGTTGCGCGCATGCAGCACATCCAGGCCGAGGCCCATCTTCTCGAGGGTGCCCGGGCGGAAGTTCTCGATCAGCGCGTGGGCACCTTCGACCAGCGTGAGCAGCGCCTCGATCGCCTCCGGCCGGCGCAGGTTCAGGCAGACGCTCTTCTTGTTGCGCGCATACACCTTCCAGTTGGTCGGCACGCCGTCGACCAGCCAATCGCGCAGCGCGTCGCCATCGGGCGTCTCGATCTTGATGACCTCGGCGCCGAAATCGGCCAGCGCCAGGCTGACCATGTTGCCGGCGACCACCCGCGACAGGTCGAGCACGCGCACGCCCTGCAGCGGCCCGACGGCGTCGGCATCGAATGCACGCCGCCTCAGGGTGCCGGGCTGCGCCGCGGGCGATCCCGTATCTGCATCTTCGGACATCGCGCTCAATCCGGCCGGATGCCCGCGTCGCGGGCCACCTTGCGCCAGAACAGGATTTCCTCGCGCACGATGCGGGCGAACTCCTCCGGCGTGGTGCCGGCCGGTTGCGCGCCTTCAGCCGCGAGCCGGTCGCGCATCTCCGCCGTCTGCAGGATCTTCACCGTCTCGGCGTTCAGCCGGTCGATGATCGGCTTCGGCGTGCCGCCGGGTGCGAACAGCCCCCACCAGAGTACGGCGGCATAGCCGGGCACGCCCGACTCGGCGATCGTCGGCACGTCGGGCACGAACGGAGAACGCACCGGCGTGGACACCGCGAGTGCGCGCACTCGCCCGGACTTCACCTGCGGCATCACGTTCGGGATCCCCGAGAGCAGGAACTGGATCTGCCCGCCCATCAGGTCGGTGAGCGCGGGGCCGATGCCCTTGTACGGGATATGCACCGTCTGCACCTTGGCCATCCGGTTCAGCACCTCGGTGGCCAGATGGTTGACCCCGCCGCTGCCCGATGATCCGTAGTTCAGCGTGCCTGGCTTCGCGCGCGCGATCGCGAGCAGTTCCGGCATCGTCCTGGCCGGAAACTCCGCGGCGACGGTGATCATCAACGCACCCATGCCCAGCCGGGTGACCGGCGCGATGTCGCGGAACGGATCGAACGGCACCTTCGCCTGGATCGCGACGCTGGTCGTGAACGACGTCGAGTGGATCATCAGGTTGTAGCCGTCGGGCGGCGCCGTCGCCACGATGCCCGCGCCGAGCAGCCCGCCCGCGCCGGGTCGATTGTCGATCAGCACCGGCTGGCCCATCGACTCGCTCAGCCGCTGGCCGATGATGCGCCCGAAGATGTCGTTGCTGCCGCCTGGCGTGAACGGCACGACGAAACGCAACGGACGGTTGGGGTACGGCTGGGCGGACTGCGACTGTGCATGTGCGGGCACGGGCAGGGCCGTGAACACAGACAGCGAGGACAGCATCAGCAGGCACGCCACCGGGCGCGCGCGGCGCACGGCACCAACGGAACAGGGGATCATCGGGGCTCCTTCGGATGTTTCGACACGGACCGTGCATGGCAGTCCGCGGTTGGACTGCCATGCTATCGCGTCCGCCGTCCGCGCGCCCGCCCCTGCTGCATTCGATGCGCAGGAGGCTGCGTTACCATCGGTGGATGACGAAGGACGCTCCGCATACCGATTGGCTGGCGCCGTTGATGGCGCGCGTGGACCAGGGACTCCCCGGCCTGTTGCACGACTTCAACGCGATCTGCGACTGTGGCGGACGGCTGGCCGGTTCGGACAGCGAACGGCGCGCCCGTGAGTACACCCTTGCACGGCTCGCGGAAGCCGGCCATGCCCTTCCGGCGGGACTGTCCAGCCGCAGCTGGCTGCAGCATGTCGACTATGCCGGCTGGCAGGCGGGCGACTGCTCTCTCTCGCTGGCCGATGGCACGCCGCTCGCCTGCCAGCCCCTGCTCGGATCCGCGCCGACGCCGGAGGGTGGCCTCCTGGTCGAAACGGTCGACCTCGGACGCGGCACCGAGGCGGATTTCCGGCGCGAAGCCGCACGCCTGCCGGGACGGCTGGCGCTGGTTCGCCACGAGTATCCGTTCGCGCCCGGGCATGTCCACCGGCGGCGGAAGTACGAAGCGGCGCGCGCAGCAGGTGCAGCCGGCTTCGTGATCGCGCATGCCGACCCGCAGGCCAGTCCGACCTCCGGCTCCTCGGGACGCAACGGTGGCGAGGGCATTCCCGCGGTGGCGACCGACCACGCGGGCGCGCTGCGCCTCGCCGCCTCGGCCGGCGCACCGGTACGGCTGGTCGTCCGCGGAACCGACCTGCGTGCGGACGCGGCGACGCCGATGCTCGACCTGCCGGGGCCCGACCCTGGCGATCCGCAGCGCGTGGTCCTTTCGGCGCATCTCGACGGTCATCCACTGGGCGAGAGTGCGATGGACAATGCCAGCGGCCTGGCGGTCGTGCTGGCCCTCGCACGGGCGGTCGCGCCGCAGATGCATGCAGCATCGCGTGGCCTGCACATCTGTCTGTTCACCGCCGAGGAATGGGCACTGGCCGGCTCACGCGAATGGCTGGCTGCGATGACCGCGGACGAGCGGCGCCGGTTCGTGATCGACATCAACCTGGACACCGTGGGTGCCGATCCGCGGCTGACCGCACTGACCAGCGGCTTCGCCGGCCTGGAGCCTTTCGTCGCGGCCGGCGCGCAGGCCGCCGGACAGACCGTCGCGGTGCATCGGCCGCTGATGACCAACTCCGACCATGCGAACTTCGCGGCGCATGGCATCCCGGCCCTGCGGCTGGTCGCAGGCTTCGACGATCCGGCCAGCAACGTCAGGCACATCCTCACCGCGCAGGACACCCGCGACAAGGTCGACGCTGCCGCGCTGGCCGATGCCGCCCGGGTCGCCGGTGCCCTGCTCTGGCAGGCGCTCTGCGCAACCGACGAAGACATGGCAAGCTGGCATCGACGGTGATGCTGACGCGTATCGCGCCGTAATCGAACCACATTTCGACGAACACTTTTCAGGAGATGGACATGGCGGGAGGCCCGCTCGAAGGCGTGCGCATCATCGATCTCACCTCGGTCGTGGTCGGGCCGCTCTGCACCCGCACGCTCGCCGACTACGGCGCAGACGTCATCAAGGTCGAGAGCCCCTCGGGCGACCTCGGCCGGAACATCGGCGGGCGCGGACGCACCGACAACATGGGACCGAAGTTCCTGCACCTGAACCGCAACAAGCGCAGCATCGTGCTCGACCTCAAGAAGCCGGCCGGCCGCGAGGCGCTGCTGAAGCTGGTGGAAACGGCAGACGTGCTGCTCTGGAACGTCCGGCCGGATTCGATGGCACGGATGAAGCTGTCGTATGAAGACGTGCGCAAGGTGAACCCGAAGATCATCTACTGCGGCATGTTCGGCTTCGGGCAGGACGGCCAGTACCGCGCCAAGCCCGCCTACGACACGATCATCCAGGGTTCCAGCGGGCTGTCCGCCCTGCTTCACCGGTCGGTCGGCGACCCGCGCTATGTACCGATCGTGATGTGCGACCGCACGGTCGGGCTGATCGCAGTGCAGATGATCGTGATGGCCCTGTTTGCGCGCACCCGCACCGGCGAGGGCCAGTCGATCGAGATCCCGATGTTCGAGAACATGGCCGCGTTCGTGCTGGACGAGCACATGTACCAGGCGACGTTCGATCCGCCGATCGAGGGTGCGCCGACCGACCACGGCGGCACCGGCGATCCGCGCCTGCTCGATCCGGACGGGCGCCCGCTGCCGACCAAGGATGGCTGGGTCTGCGTGTCCGCGAACACCGATGCGCAGGCGTTCGGCTTCTTCCGCGCCGTCGGCCGGCCGGAATTGATCACCGATCCGCGGTTCTCTTCGGTCTCGGCGCGGCACAAGAACGTGAAGGCCTATTTTGCCATCCGCATCGAGGCGCTGAAGGACCGGACCACGGCCGAGTGGCTGGAAATCCTCGATGCAGCCGACGTGCCGGCGATGCCCTACCACACGCTGGAGACCCTGCTCGAGGATCCGCACCTCGCGGAGGCCGGGTTCTTCGAGTGGAAGGACCATCCGACCGAAGGCCGGATCCGCAACATGCGGGTGCCGAACAGGCTGAGCGGCGGCGTGCGCAGCGACTATCGGCCGGCCCCGAAACTCGGCGCGGACAGCCGGGAACTGCTGGCCGAGGCAGGCTATGACGCGGCGACGATCGAACGGATGATCGCGGAAGGCGTGACCCAGGTTCGCTGAGCGTGACCCTTGGTTCTGGCGCCGCCCACGCAGGCGGCGCCAGACAACAAAAAAGCCGCCCGAGGGCGGCTTTTTCGTACAGCAGACCAGGAATTACTTGGTCTTGCGGCGCATGACTGCGGTCATCAGCAGCAGGCCCGAACCGAAGATCCAGATTGCGCCCGGAACCGGGATGGCTGCAACAGCCGTCAGCGTGCCCGAGAACGAGTTGACGTTGTTGATCAGCTGCGTGCTGAAGTCGTACCGTGCGTCCGAAAGGAAGCCGCCGTTCATGTCTTCGATCACACCGAAACCGGTGCCGTTGAAGAACGACGGAGTGCTGGGCAGTTGGGTCCAGGACAGGAGACGGAACTGGGTTCCCTGAACCGCGGGGCCCGTTTCCGGCGCGGCGACGACGACTGCGGGCAACGTGAGCAGGACGATGTTCAGCGGGCCGGCACCGGGAATCACGCCTTGCGCCACGGTGTAGAGCGAAATTGCCTGCGGCGTGTTCGGGAAGTTGTAGCCGGCGAACGACAACAGGTTGCCGGACGGCGCGATGTAGGTGATGCCGACCGGCGTGACCGAGGTACCGGTGACGGTCGCATCGCCAAACATCGAAACCGTGCTGCCGGCAACGATCGAGGCATTGGCAACCGTAGCCGACATCACGGAGCCGATAAGGGCCGCCGCAACGCCCAGTTGCTTGAGCATACGAATGTTCATGTGGAAACTCCTGTGAGGTGCTGGAACGAAACTGCGAAATCAGAAAAACATCTTGGATCCAACAATAACCCGGCGGGGTGTGACATTTCCATCATTGAAAACCCGCTGGAATAGTCCGTTTGGATCAATCGATAGTCCCTTTGGATCAGTGCGGTGAGCCCGAAAAGGGTCAGGTTGCTGTTGCAACGCAAAACCGATATTCGACGCCCTTTTTCCTTGACTTGACGGTAACCGCTCTGATTTGGAATGAACAGCCTTTGCGCTCGCGATTTCCCTGCGCGATTAGTCCATTAGGACTAATCGAAGCCATTTTCCCGACATTTTTTTCTGAATTTCCTAATGCCCCACTCACGTCGTTCCTGAACCCCGTTTGCTGCAATGCCAAAATCAATGCCGTGAACTGCCGCGCGCGCGTCAGTCCGGCTTGACCCCTGCTGCCTTCACCAGCTTCGACCACTTCGCGATCTCGGACTTGATATATGCGCCGAAGGCCTCCGGTGTCGTCGGCGTCGGCTCCAGCCCCTGGGTGAAGTAGATGTCGCGCAGATTCTGCGAGCCGAGGATCTTCACGGTCTCTGCATTCAGCCGGTCGATGATCGGCCGCGGGGTCTTCGCGGGCGCCAGCAGGCCGTACCAGTTGTTCGCCTCGTAGCCGGGCAGCGCCGCCTCGGCGATCGTCGGCAGGTCAGGCAGCATGCCGGCCCGGGTGGCGGTCGTCACGGCGAGGCCGCGGATCTTGCCGGCCTTGATCTGCGGGATGGCGGTGGCCGCGGTCGCGAACACCATCTGCACCTCGCCGCCGAGCAACGCGCCCATCGCCGGCGCCCCGCCCTTGTAGGGGATGTGGGTGATGTCGGTCTTCGTCATGTGCTCCATCAGCACGCCCGACAGGTGGCCGGCGCTGCCGACGCCGGACGATCCGTAGTTCAGGCTGCCCGGCTTTGCCCGCAGCAGCGCCACCAGGTCCTTCACGGTCTTGGCGGGCACCGACGGATGGACCACCAGCACGTTGATCGACGAGGCCATGTTGGTGATCGGCGAAAAATCGCGGATCGGGTCGAAGCCCAGCTTCTCGTAGATCGACGGGTTGATCGCCAGCGCGGCGATGGTGCCGATCAGCAGCGTGTAGCCATCGGGCGTGGCACGCGCGGCGATCTCGGTCGCGATATTGCCGCCGGCGCCGGGGCGGTTGTCGACGACGAACTGCTGGCCGAGGACCTCGGCCAGCCGCTGGCCGACCGGGCGCGCTGCGGTGTCGGCGCCGCCGCCGGGCGCGAAACCGACCAGCATGCGCACCGGTCGGTCGGGATAGGCCGCAGGCTTCTGCGCGTCTGCAGGGGCAGACAGGCCGGCCAGCGCAATCGCTGCGAGGCCGGCTGCCGCCGGGATGCCGCTCTGATAACGTGCCATCTGGGTCTCCTTGGGTGTGCCGCGGTCTGTGTTCGGGCGATCAGGGGGTGCTGCGAGGTAACGCCTGCGGTCTGCAGAAGGTTCAGCGTGCCGCGGACTTCCGCGAAGCGGCCAGCCGTGCATTGATGTCCATCGCCGCCTCCATCGCTCCGCTGCCCGCCTTGTGCTGGCCGACGATGTCGAAGGCCGTGCCATGGGCCGGCGTGGTGAACACCGTCGGCAGGCCGGCGGTGACGGTGACGCCCTTGTTGAAACCGAGCAGCTTGGTCGCGATCTGGCCCTGGTCGTGGTACATCATCACCACGCCGTCGAAGTCTCCGGCGCGTGCCTTGATGAACACCACGTCCGACGACACCGGCCCGACGCAGCCGATGCCCTCGGCGCGCATCTTCTCGACGGTCGGGCGGATGATCGTGATCTCCTCGTCGCCGAACAGGCCGTTCTCGCCGTTGTGCGGGTTGAGCGCCGCGACGCCGATGCGCGGCGAAGCCACGCCCTTGTCGCGCAGCATGCGGTCGGCAAGACGGATCGCATCGGCGATGCGCGGCGGCTGCACCATGTCGACCGCCTTGCGCAGGGACACATGCGAAGTGACCCGGAAGGTGGCGAACTGGTCGATCACGTTCATCTCGCCGTAGAAGCCCTGGTGCCCGGTGAGCGCGGCGAACATCTGGTGTTCATCATGGAAGTTCCAGCCCCCACGGAACATCGCACCCTTGTTCAGCGGCGCGAAGCAGATACCGTCGAGGCGCCCGGCCAGCGCCAGGTCGATCATCGCCTTCAGCGTATCGCCGGCCAGCCTGCCCGCCTCTGGCGATGCCTCGGCCCGCGGCAGGGTCGACGGATCCATGTTGCCGAGATCGATCAGCGGGATCGGACCATCCGGACGATCACTGTCCGCCCAATCGATGTCTTCGACGCGCGCATGGGTGCGCACCGGGAATTCGACCTGCGCATCGGCCTGGCCCATCGCCAGCACGCGTGCGTCTCCGATCACCACCACCCGGGTGCCCAGCGGCCAGGCGCGGCGCGCGATCATCCGGCAGGCGATTTCCGGGCCGATGCCGGTCGGATCGCCCAGCATGAGGCCGATCAACGGCCGGGTCTCTTGAACCTTGTCAGTCATCTTGCCGCCTTTGAAGGTAACCCTGACCGCGCGCGCATCGGACAGGCGCGGCGGGCGGGCTGCATGCACCCGGCGCAACCCGCCGGACGCAGAATGAGGGGGCGCGAGTATGACACGCCGGTCAAGGCCGGCGTTCAGTGCGGCCTGGGGCCGGCGGCCGGCGCTGGCCGCCGGTGCTGGCCGCCGGTGCTGGCCGCTGCCCGCCAGTGCTGGCCGCTGGCCGCCGGTGCTGGCCGCTGCCCGCCGGTCAATCCAGCTTGATGCCGAGCTTGCGACCGAGGTCGCCCCAGACCGTCATGTCGTTGCGGATGATCGCCGCGAACGCTTCCGGCGTCGTCGGCGACGGGTCCATGCCCTGCGCCAGCAGGTTGCGGCGAACCTCGCCATCCTCGAGGATCTTGCGCACCGACCCGTTCAGCAGGTCGACGATCGGACGCGGCAGCTTCGCCGGGCCGAGCAGACCCCACCAGCCGCTGACATCGAAGCCGGGCAGCGCCGCGGACTCCGCCACGGTCGCGATGTCGGGAACCGCCGCCGAACGCTTCGGCGCACCCGAGGCGATCGCCTTCAGCCGTCCGCCCTTCATGTGGGGCAGGCCGACCAGCACCGGCGTGAACGCGAGCTGCACTTCGTTGCCGAGCTGCGCCGCGGTGGCAGGACCGATGCCCTTGTAGGGGATGTGCGACATCGACAGGCCGGTCAACGACATCAGCAGTTCCATGCCCAGGTGCGGCGGCGAGCCGGGACCCGAAGATCCGTAGTTGAGCTTGCCCGGGTTCGCCTTCACGTAGGCGATCAGTTCCTTCATGTTCGACGCCGGCAGCGACGGATGCGCCAACAGCAGCAGCGGCGAAGTGGTGGCCAGCGTGATCGGCGTGAAATCGCGTACCGGGTCGTACGGGAGCTTCTCGACCAGCCGGGCGCTGCTGGCGAAGGCATTGAAGGTGAACAGCAGCGTGTAGCCGTCGGGCGGCGCCTGCGACACGATCTGCGCGCCGACGATGCCGCTGCCGGCCGGCCGGTTGTCGACGATGAAGGTCTGTCCGTGGCGCTCGCCCAGCTGCTGGGCGAGCACGCGGCCGACCGCGTCGGTGCCACCGCCGGGCGCGAACGGAATGATCATGCGCACCGGCCGCTGCGGATAGCTGCCCTGGGCCGAGGCAGTGCCGGGCACCAGCGCGAGCGACGAGAGGAGAAGGGACAGAGAAAGAGACAAAGACAGGGTCAGGCTGGCAGCGCCGGACGCGGCCGCGGAACGATGGAACACGGGAACTCCTCCGAGGCGCCCCGCGCCCCGGATTGCGGGCACTTCGGGGCTGGGTTGACCGCAGTCAGGAGCCGGACTGCGGATCCTGCTGCAACGCGCAACGATGATACCGGAGCCTGCCCACGCGCAACCACCGACCCGCGCTGCCCGCTCGGGCATAATCCGCGGCTTCACTTGCTAGGATCGATGCCATGGGCCATACACTGGCGGAAAAGATTCTCGGCGCCCGTTCCGGCGGCGCCCCGGTCAATGCGGGCGACGTCGTCGTCGCGCGCGTCGACTTCGCGATGGTTCACGATGCCCGGGCCGCCAACGCCCTCAAGGCCGTCGCCACGCTCGGCTTCGACAAGCTGCCGAATGCCGCGCGCACAGCCTTCGTGCTCGACCACTTCTCGCCGCCCCCGTCGCGCGAAGCAGCCAACGTGCATGCCGACATGCGCGAGTTCTGCGAGCGTACCGGCGCGGTGATCTATGACGTCGGCGATGGCATCTGCCACCAGGTGCTGCCGGAGAATGGCCATTTCACGGCCGGTGACCTGGTCGTCGGCACCGACACGCACTCGACCACCTATGGTGCGTTCAACGCCTACGGCACCGGCCATGAAGGCACCGACGTGGCCGCGATCCTGGCCACCGGGCGTACCTGGTTCAAGGTGCCCGAGACGATCCGTGTCGAACTCACCGGCCGGCTCGGGCCTGGCGTATGGGCGAAGGACGTGACGCTTGCGATGCTCGGCCGCCTCGGCGCCGAGGGCGCCAACTTCAAGGTGATCGAATACACCGGCAGCGCAGTGGCGGCGATGGCGATCGACGACCGCATGACCCTGTCCAACCATGCGGCTGAGCTGGGTGCGGAAGCCGCCATCCTCGAGTGCGACGAAAAGACGGTGGCCTGGCTCGCGGCACATGGCGCACAGCCGCCCCGCCCGGTGGTGGCCGATGCCGATGCGCGGTATGCAGACCGGTTCACCATCGATGCCACCACGCTCGCGCCGAAGGTCGCGCACAACCATGACATCGGCGACGTGGTCGACGTGTCTGCCCTCGCCGGCCAGCCGGTGCATGTCGGACTGATCGGCACCTGCACCAACGGCCGGCTGGACGACATCCGACAGGCCGCCAGCATGCTCAAGGGGCGGAAGATCGCGAAGGGCGTACGCCTGGTGGTCACACCGGCCTCACGTGCGATCTACCTTGCCGCGATGCGCGAGGGGCTGTTCGAGATCCTGACCGAAGCCGGCGCATCGGTAGACGCCGCCGGCTGCGGCACCTGCGTCGGCATCACGCACAAGCTGATGTCGGCCGACCGCGAACGCGTGATCTCCAGCGCGAACCGCAACTTCAAGGGCCGCCTGGGCAACCCCGAGTCGGAAATCCTGATCGCCTCCTCCGCCACCGTCGCCGCCTCGGCCCTGACCGGCCGCGTCACCGACCCGCGCGAGTTCGCTTTCGATATCCGCAGCGCAGCCTGAGGGAATGGACATGACCGGCAATGCAACCACCGTCGCGCCGATCCGCGCGACCGTCCACCGCCTCGGCGACGAGGTCAGCACCGACATCCACTGCTCGGCCAAGTACAACATGGGCAAGTCGGTGCAGTGGCTGGCCGAACACGCGTTCGAGCAGCTGCAGCCCGGCTTCGCGCAGCAGGTGAAACCGGGCGACGTGATCGTCGCCGGGAAGGACTTCGGCATCAACTCGTCGCGCGAGCAGGCCGTACATGTGCTGCGCGCGATGGGCGTATCGGCCGTCGTCGCCCAGTCGTTCGGCCGCCAGTTCTACCGCAACGCGATCAACAACGGCCTGCCGATCGCCGAATGCGACGTGTCGAAGATCAAGGACGGCGACATGATCGAGGTCGACGTCGCCGCCGGCCGCATCGCGGTGCCGGGCAGCGGTTTCAGCGCCGAAGTGCCGAAACTGCCACCCGCGGTCCTCGCCCTGATCGCCGCGGGCGGGCTGCTGCCGTTCCTGAAGCAGCACCCCGACTGGGCCCTGCCCACCGCCTGAAGAAAAACAATCGGGGTCAGAGACGCATTATCCGCGTGCCCCGCGACGGCCCGCACGATCACAATTGGGGTCTGACCCCAATTGTTTTTGCTCAGGTCTTCAGGTGGGCGTCGCGCTGCTGGTACAGCTTTTCGTCGGCATAACCCATGGTCTCGGGTTTCGCGCGGCCGAGCATCACCTGGAAGTACACCGGCTCGAGGCTGTTGTTGTCGTAGCCATGGATCACGCCGGGCGGGCAGGCGACGCACTCCCACTTGCCAAGCCGGGTGGTGACCCGGTTGCCCTGCTCGTCCTCGACGAACACATCGAGGAAGCCGTCGAGCACGAAGAACACTTCCTCGACCTCATGGGTGTGCGCTGCATTGCCCTGGCCCGGTTCGACGAACATGATCGACAGCGTGAAGCCGCGCGCCGGGATTACCGTCGGGTCGTCGTGCTTGCCGGAACCGCCGGCGCCGATGAAACGATGCTGGGCGCGCTTCCAGCCTTCGATCTTCGCATCCTCGAATGCCGCCCAGTCGGCGGTCTTTTCCTTGAAGCGCCCGGTGAACTTCTTCATCACGGTGTCGAGCGAAAGCCCGACGAGTTCGGGGGGCATCGGATGGCGTGCAGCTGGCATGGTATTCGCTCCTCATTCGGCGTCTGTTGATGATCGACGATAGTAGTGCCCGGCCGCGCGCAAAGGCAACCGCGCGGTCCGTATTCCGGACGGTATCGCGGGCGTGGCTGCGGCAGCTGCCGTAATATCGCAGCCATCCGTAATGTGATCACAACGTCGCCGGCCCCCGTCCCGGCATGACTCCCTGCCAGCCAAAGGTCCCAAGCATGCGCGCAAACTCCGTACCGAATGCCACCCGAACCCGTCTGCCGGCAGGCGCTGCACGCCGGGCCCTCCTGTGCGCCGCCCTCGCCGCTGCACCGGCGGCGGCATTCGCGCAGGCGCC
>JBIITW010000082.1:0-19166 GCA_044340265.1 Burkholderiales bacterium
AGAAGGCGCGCATCCTGCTGATGCTGGCGCTGGCGCGGACGAATGACCTGTCGGAAATCCGGCGGATCTTTTCCGAGTACTGAACCGGCCCTTGCCTGACCCTATTCGCTGACCCTATTCGCTGACCCTATTCGGTGACCGAACCCTCCCTGATCGACATCCTGCGCGCGACGCTGCTGCCGCGCGGCTTCACCGCAACGAAGAGCCGCGGGCGCTTCGTGCGCACCACGGGCGGCATGCGGCAGGTGGTCGGCCTGCGCAAGGGCCACGGCGGCGACGGGCGTGCGCTCTGGTTCCATGTCGAGGACGGCCCGCCCGGATCGCTGGACCCGCATGAACTGTCGCCAGTCGCGCCATTCAAGAACACCTGGTGGTGGCCATCGCAGCTCGCGTCGCACGATGCCGCGACGCTCGTGGTGTCGATCGAGAACCAGGTACTGCCATGGTTCGATGCATGGGCTGCCGGCTTCGATCCGCACGCGGCGCTGGCATCACTGCATGGCCACCTGGCGGCGCTGGCGGATGCGCAGCCGCCATTCATCCGCATGGGCGATACGTGGAGCCGGATGCGCGGGCCGGTGGTCGACCTGGCCGACGTCGAACCGGTCGGCGGCGGCGTGTTCGCCTTCGTCTACGTGGCGAACTGGCATGCCGCGCTGGGCGATGGGTTCGATGCCGCCGCACCCGACTCGGTGACCCGGATCGCATCGACCACGCTGGGCGAAGGACGGCTCGACGGGGTGCCGAATACCACGCTGTTCCACCTGGGCGCCGACGCCGAGGACGGCTACGCCGTTCCCTCGGCACAGCTCGCACAGGTGGCACTGCGCGCCTTCGATGGCGTGCTGACCGTGGATGACGTGCGCGCCCGCATCCGGCCGGAGTACCGGCACCTCCATCCGTCATGACCCCTGCATCGCTGATTCCCTTCGCCTGGCTGCTGGGCGGCCTGCTGGTCGCGGTGCTCTGCGTCGCCACCGCCGTGTCGGTGCGTTTCCTGCGTGCGGTCCGGCGCGACTTCACGGACCTGCATGCAGAACTGGGCCGTCCCGGTCCGTTCTATTTCCTGGCGCTCGGCTGGCTCACGCCGTCCAGGTTCGGCATCTGGCTGCTGACGCGTCCGGCTTCGATGCAGGCGTTGCCAGCGCCGATGCAGCGCGATACGGCGTTGCTGCGCCAGCTGCTGCTGCTGGCCTTCGCACTCTGGGCGATGGCCGTCGTGCTGGTGATCACGAGCGGGTTCCTCTGACCCCGCATGGAACATGCCGATACGCGTCAGGATCCGGTTCATCACGCTGCTGATGGTCGGCATCGCGCTCGAATCGAGCCTGCCGGTCACCGAGGACGCCGCCACCTACGCCCTGGCGCTCGGCGCGGGCGTATCGGTGCTGCTCAGCCTGCTCTGCCTGTGGCTGATCGGGTGGCTGATGTCCGCGCGGGTTAAGGCGGACTTCGGCGTCTGCCGCTGACCCTATTGCGCGACCAGTCCGGCCTCGCGCACCAGCCGCCCCCAGGTCTCGATCTCGCGCGCCAGATGGCGGGCGAGCAGGTCTGGCGGGCCGGCCAGCGGATCCATTCCCTGTCCGACGAGACGCTCGCGGATGGCAGGCTCGCTCATCAGTGCATTGATCTCGCTGTTGAGCCGTGCGACGGCCGGCTGCGGCGTGGCAACCGGCGCGAACACGCCGAACCAGCCCGCGGCCTGGAAGCCGGGGATGCCCGCCTCGGCGATCGTCGGCAGTTCCGGCATCACCGCAGAGCGGGTCGCGCCGGTCACGGCAAGCGCGCGCAGCGCGCCGCTGCGGATGTAGGGCGCGAGGATCAGCACGTTGTCGAATGCGGCATGCAGGCGGCCGGCGAGCAGGTCGGGGACCACCTGGCCGGTGCCCTTGTACGGCACGTAGAGGAGGTCGATGCCGGCCATCCGGTTCAGGTGTTCACCGGCCAGGCGCTGCAGCGAGCCGGGGGTGGACCCCGCGAAGTTGAGCTTGCCGGGGTTGGCCCTGGCATGGGCGACGAGGTCAGTCACCGACTTCACCGGCAGGCCAGGCTGCACCACCAGCACATAAGGCGAGGTGCCCACCATGGCGACCGGGGCGAGATCCTTCTGCACGTTCACCGGGGCCTTCGGCATCATCGCGTTGAGCGTGCCGAGCGAGCCGGCGCCCATCAGCAGCGTATGGCCGTCGGGCAGCGAGCGCACGACCATCTCGACGCCGATCACGCTGCTGCCGCCGGGCCGGTTGTCGACCACCACCGGCTGGCCGACACGCTCGCCGAGCCGGGTGCCGACGATGCGCGCGATCACGTCGGTACTGCCGCCGGGTGCCACCGCGACCACCATGCGGATCGGCCGGTTCGGCCACGACTGCGTCTGTGCCTGGCCGACAGGCACGGCAAGGATGGAGATCAGCGCGGCGATGCCGCGCAGGCTGCGGGATGGCATGGGACGCTCCTCCGGGGATCGCGGCGGCCGCCTTTCTGGTCGATGTAGCCTGGCTGGCTCGCGCACGGCATTATCGGACCCGGGATCGTTGCACATCAAGCAGACAGGACAGCCAGATGCTCGAAGACATCCTCGACTACCGGCAGGTAGCGCCGGGCCTGGCGGCCTCCGGGCAACCCGTCGCCGCTGGACGAAGCCTTCGCGTTGCAACGGGACATCTGTAAGCCGGATGCGGTCTGGACCGCATTCATCGCGCGCATGATCGCTGCACACCACGGACGGCACGACCGGAAACACCGTACGATGCCTGGATGAAACGGCCACTGTCCATGGTTCCATCCCTCGCCGCCTGCCTGCTGTGGCCGTGCCTGCTGGCGCTGGTGCCGGCCGACGTGCTGCATGCGGCCACGCTGGTCGAGCGCGCGGCCCGGGACGAGGCGGTATCAGTGCCCGATGACGACCCGGCGATGCGCAAGGCTTTCGATGCCGCGCGCGCGACGCTCGACGCGTTCCTCGGGAAGCTCCGGGCACCGCCCACCGGCATCGGAGGTTTCGCGGTGAAGGTCGGCGTGCGCGCTGGCAGCGACCTCGAGTACCTGTGGGTGGGCAACCTGTCGATCGACGGCGATCGCCTGAGCGGTCGCATCGACAACGCGCCGCGGACCGTGAAGACGGTCAAGGCCGGAGACACGTTCGCGTTCTCCACTGGCGACATCGTCGACTGGCTGTATATCGACCGTCCCCGGCGCAGGATGTACGGCAACTTCACCGCCTGCGCCCTGATGGCGCGCGAGCCGCCGAAGGAAGCAGCGGCGCTGCGCAAGCGGCTCGGGCTGTCCTGCAAGGCCTGATCCGGCGCGGGGGCGGACCGGCCCTGCAGCGGGCCATCACTCCCTATCCGGCCGCGCCGAGCAGTCCGTCCGCGACCCGCGGCACCAGGCTGCCGGTCGCCAGCGATGCCATCGCCGGCAATGCGCTCTCCCGTGCACGTGCACGCAGCGCCAGGAAGACCTGGGCCGCGGCAGTCTCCAGCCAGAACCACGACTGGATCGAGGCCGCGGCATGCAGGCCGGGCTGCACCGCCTTCGCCTCGTAGTAGAACGCCTTCAGTTCGTCGGCGGCGAGCTTGATCGCCTGCGCATCGGGGATGTCGGGGCGATACGACGGCTGCGGCTGCTCGCCGAGCCAGGACAGCAGGTACCCGGCGAGCGCATCCGGCTGCAGGCCGGTCAGCCCGACCGTCGAGCGTCCGCGATGGCTGCGCGCAACCTCATGCCAGGCCTGCAGTTGCGCGACCTCGTCCAGGAAGCGCGACTCGAGCGAACCTTCGTCCGATGCACGCGGGAAGCTCACCGGGCAACTGAGCCCCTCCGCCGGCGCACCGATGTCCTCATGCGGTGCATCGTCGGGGAAGTCTTCCAGCACCGGACCGGACTCGCGTTCCAGCAGTGCGAGCGCAGCCACCAGCACGCGGCGCTGGAACGCGGGGTCGTCCGGCACGCCGAACGGACGCCCGAGCATGAACGGGACCCATAGCGCGCGCGGCGGCGCGAGGGCCTCCGTGTGCTCGCGCACGAGGCTGACCTGGGTGGTCGCGATGCCCTCGTCCTCGAGGTAATGCGAGAGTGCGCCCACGGCGCACGTGCAGTTGGGTCAGACCGGCGAGAGGAGTACCGCGTCCACCCTGTCCTTTCGCAGCATCCCCGCCAGTTCGCGGGCCTTCGTCTCGTACTTCGTCACCGGCGAGATCGCACCCATGAACGAATAGTGGAATGCCGCGACCGAGCCGATGACCTTGTCGCGCGCGAGTTCCTTCAGCCGGTCGAGCGGAAAGGCGACGTTCCAGTCGGCCTGCAGGCCGGTGCGGTCGAAGTTCACCGAGACATGGCTCACCGACAGGTCTGCGGCCGCCGTGTCTTCCGGGATCACGCGATAGTCCATGCCGCCGCTGCCGGCCGCGAACGGGTGGTCGCTGCGGCGATGCAGGCCCGCGGTGGTGACGATCGCAACCCTGCGCTGGCGCAGCGGCGGTCCCTTGACGAACGGCCGGCCCGGGAACGGCGGCAGCGTAGGTACCTTGGCGAGGAAGTGCTCGCGCTCGTAGTCTGGTAGGTCGGCGAGGCGGACCATCTCAATCCGCCGTCACGTTGGCGAGGCGCACGATCTCACCCCAGCGCTTGTTGTAGTTCTGGATGAACGCCACGTATTCCTTGGGCCCGATCGTCAGCGGGATGCCGCCAACCGTCTGGAAGCGTTCGACCACGTCGGGGCTGGTGATGGCGCGCAAGGTGAGCTTCGCGAGGATGTCGACGATTGGCGCGGACACACCCGCCGGCGCCGAGATGCCGTACCAGACGCCGTCCTCCAGGCCGGGGAATCCGGCTTCCGCGATCGTCGGCACTTCGGGGAACACCGAGAAGCGCTTGTCGGCCAGTGCAGCCAGCGGGCGCAGGCGCCCGGTCTTGATCTGGCTGATCAGCGAAGGCAGGCCGTCCATCATCATGTGCACCTGGCCGGTCGCGAGGTCGACGACCGCCGGGCCGCTGCCCTTGTAAGGTACGTGCGTGAGGTTCGCACCGGTCCTGATCTTGAAGTTCTCGCCGAAAAGCTGCGGGGCGCTGCCGTTGCCGGACGAGCTGAACATGAACTTGCCGGGACTGGCGCGGGTGACCGCGATGAACTCCTTCACCGTCTTCGCAGGCACGTCGGCATTGATCGCCATCATCGCCGGCAGAAGCGATACACCCGCGACATGGGTGAAGCTCCTGATCGCATCGTACGGCAGCTTCTTGTAGAGCACCGGTGCCGCGCCATGCGTGGTGCTCGAACTGAGCATCAGCGTATGGCCATCGGCGGTTGCCTTGGTCACGTACTCGGAAGCGACGATGCCGCCGGCGCCGGGACGGCTTTCGACCACCACGTTCTGGCCGGCCAGTTCGCCCATCTTTGCAGCCACCACCCGGCCGGTGAAATCGGCGGCGCCGCCCGGCGGCACCGACAGCACCAGCCGCATCGTGCGTTGCGGGAACGTGCCGGCGGACGGGGACTGCGCCTGCGCCATCGTCGGCAGGGTCACGAACATTGCGGCCATCGTTGCGGCGAGCGTCTTCATGCCTGCGTCTCCTGGGGGTACTGCTTGCGAAGTTCTTCGACCGATGCGTGGACGGTGTAGACATCGAGGATCTCGGTCTCTTCACCGAGGATCTCGAACATGTGCACCGCGTTGCCGGGGATGTGCACGACCGACCCGGCCATCGCCAGCTGCTCGCGGCCGTGCATGTAGACCTTGACGCCGCCGCGCAGGATCATCGACACCTGCTCGGAAGGATGGAAATGCGGCTTGCCCTTCGAATTGGGCTTGACCACCACGCGGGTCATCATCACCTTGTCGCCGACCCAGGTCTGGCGCACGGTGCCCGAGTGGGTGGTGAGGTTCGGATCGGACACGTCCTCGGCGGGTATGTCCTTCCAGTCGATCACCGAAGGGGCCTTGCCCAGTTGCCCGGCGACCCAGTCGTAGTAGTCCATCGCAATATTCTCCTTGGTGTTCAGTCGAGCGTCCTGACCCGGGTGGCATCCACCAGGTGGTGTGCCGGCTCGTCGAAGCGGGCACGCCTGCGGGGCAGGCGACGCACCATCGCCTCGAAGGCCGGGTACGACACGCAGAGTTCTTCCATCAGTGCCGGCGGCAGGTCCAGGCCGGCCTGCTTCGCCATCCGCTGGATGTCCTCGCGCGAGGACGGCGGCAGCGTTTCGAGTGTCTTCGCTCCCGGTTCAGGCAATACGAAGGATCGGGTCACTGGATCATCCCCTTGGTCGGGTGTCGCTGGTGCCAGTCGGTCAGCTGCTGGTACGCATGGCCGACGCGGAACATCATCGGTTCATCGAAATGGTCGGCCGCGATCTGCAGGCTGAGGGGCAGGCCTTCCGTGCTGAAGCCGCACGGGATGTTCATCGCCGGTCCGCCGCCGATGTTGAACGGCGTGGTGATGTTCGGCGGGCGAAGGAACTTGTCGAGCGTGTCCGGGCGTGCCTTGTCGGCAGGTGCCATCCATCCCGCGGTGGCGATCACGTCGAACTCGCGGAAGGCCCGCGCCAGCTCGCGCGCCAGCCACAGCCGCTGGCGCAGCGCCTGGAAATAGTCTTCCGCCCGGATCAGCGAGCCGGACAGCACCTTGTTGCGGAACATCAACCCGAAGTCCTGGGGCCGGGTGCGGAACTCGTGTTCATAGGCGCTGAACATCTCGGTGATCGAGATCGTGGTCTTGCAGTCCTGATAGACGAGCAGGTCGGACAGCCGGATCTCCTCGACGATCGCGCCGGCATCGGCGAGCACCTTCATCGCCTGCTCGATCGCCGGTGCGACGTCCGGATGGCAGTTCGCATCGCCGTCGTACCAGTGGCGCACCCAGCCGATGCGCACGCCGCGCACGCCGCGCGAGAGGTCGGCGAGGTAGTCGGCAGGCGCACGGTCTGCGCTCGCGACGTCCTCGTCGTCGTAGCCCGCCAGCGCGCCGAGCACCAGCGCGGCGTCCTCGACCGTGCGCGCCATCGGACCGCAGGTGTCGAAGGTGAACGTGTTGGGCAGCACGCCCTGGCGGCTGACCAGGCCATAGGTCGGCTTCACGCCGACGATGCCGCACATCGCGGCTGGCATCCGGATGGAACCGCCGGTGTCGGTTCCGATCGCCGCCGGCAACAGCCCGGCCGCGACCGCCGCGCCCGCGCCGCTGCTGGTGCTGCCCGGGAGGTAACCGGGCAGCCACGGGTTCATCGCCGGCGGCCAGGGCAGGTCCCAGGACGGGCCGCCGTGCGCGAACTCGTAGGTGGTGAGCTTGCCCATCAGCACCGCGCCACCCAGCTTCATCCGCGCCTCGACCGCTGCATCCTTCGTGGGCACGTTGTGCTGCAGGATCTTCGACTGCCCGGTGGTGAGGATGCCGGCGGTGGAGATCACGTCCTTCAGCCCATAGGGAATGCCGGCCAGTCGCGGCGCAAAGGCATGGGCCTCGCTGCGCATCCACAGCCGCTCGGCCTCCTGCGCCCGTGCCAGTGCGACCTCGGGCGTCTGCGTGACGAAGCAATGCAGGCTGGACTCGTGGCGGGCCACGCGTTCGAAGTGGTGGCGCAGCACCTCGACCGGCGACACCTCGCGCCGCCGGTACAGCGCCAGCAGCCCGGCCACCGTCGCGTAGTCGAGCGGATGCGCCATCACTTCTTCACCCCATCGAACACCAGCTTGCGGTGCGCGAACTTCCATTCGCCATCGACGCGCCTGATGATGTCGGTGTACACGCCGGCATGGGTCACGTGCGGCAGCGTCCCGGGTTCGCCGTTGTAGCCGAACAGGTAGCAGCGCCCGCGGATCGTGTGCTCATCGATCTGTTCGAGGTGGATGCTGCCGTTCCAGTGTCGGCGGTACAGGTGGGTGCGGGTTGCATAGTCCTTCTTCTTGTACTCGACGAGGTTGGCACGACCGACGATGTCGTAGGTACCATGCTGTTCGCCGTCTTCCGTGAAGCAACTCGCGTACCACTCCGCGTCGCCGGAATCGCTCGACAGGTTGTAGGCCGAATACAGGTTGAGGATCTCGACATAGGCCTCGGCGCTGACGCTGAACTTCTTCATGCCTTCCCCGCGCCCTGAAGCGTGGCCGCGCGCTCGGCGGCAGCGCCTTCATCGACGCCGGGGAAGATCGAGGACGGACCGACCTCCATCACCACCCCGTCCGGCCCGCGGAACTTGATCGGCAGCACGCCGGGTGAACTCAGGATGGTGAATCCGCCCTCGACCAGCCGCCGGTGCACCGCGTCCGTGTCGTCGACCGCGATGCCGAAATGATGGATGCACGGTCCTTCGCCCGCCCAGTTCGACTCGACCGTGTCGACCGCGTCGTACTGGATCAGCGCCAGGTCGAACCGCCCGTCGGTCATGTGGCAGGACGTGTGACCGCGCTTGCGCGTGGTCTCGGAACGCGTGAATCCGAACACGGATTCGTAGAAGGCAGCGGCACGTTCGACGTCGGTTACCTTGACTGCAAGATGCACGATGCTGGCCATGGTTCCTCCTCCTGGGGGTTTCGCGAGTTTTGTGGGTACCGCCTTGTAGCTGTCGCTCAGGCCTTGAACACGTTCGCCGGATCGGCCAGCGACTTGAACTCCACGCCGTTGCCCGACGGATCGAGCGCGAACATGGTCATCTGCTCCCGCACTGTACCGGCATGGCGCACTTCGGGCGGAATCACCCACGGTGCACCGGCCGCCTGCAGGCGCGCCGCCAGCCGCTCGAATTCCTCTTTCGTCACCAGCACGCCGAAGTGGCGCAGCGGGTATGACTCCTTGCCGACGCCGGCGCTGCGGTGCGCGGACTCCTCGACCGAGACCTGCGCAACGATATGGTGGCCGAAGAAATCGTAGTCGATGCGATCAGCCTCGGTTCGCCCGGCCTTGCATCCCAGCACGTCACCATAGAACGCGCGGGTCGACTCGAGGTCGCGCACCGGAAACGAGCAATGAAAAACCCTGGCCATGTCCATGCCTCCATTCAACGCTGGAATCGGCTTCTGCGCACGCCAGCTAACGCGCCGCTGCGCCGGCGTTCTTGAGCACCCGGCCCCACTTCTCGAACTCCGACCGGATGAACCTGCCGAATGCCTCCGGCGTGGTCGGTGCGGGTTCGAGCCCCTGCTTCAGGAACACCTGCGCGACATCCGGATTCTTCAGCACAGCCACGATATCGCGGTTCAGCCTTGCGATCACTGCGGCCGGCGTACCCGCGGGTGCCGCCATGCCGTACCAGTTGTTCACGTCGAACCCCGGCACGCCCGACTCGGCGATCGTCGGCAGGTCGGGCACCAGCGCGGAGCGTTTCGCCGTGGTCACCCCGAGTGCGCGCACCTTGCCGGCCTTGACCTGCTGCGTCGCGGTCGAAGGCGAGGCGAAGATCATCGTGATGCGCCCGCCCAGCAGGTCGATCATCGCCGGGCCGCCTCCCTTGTAGGGTACGTGCACCAGGTCCGACTTCGTCATCGCCGAGAACAGCTCACCCGCCAGGTGGCCGGCGTTCCCCGTTCCGGAAGAACCGTAGGTCAGGCCCCTCTCGCGTGCAGCCAGCTGCAGCAGTTCCTTCACGCTGGTCGCTGCGACCCCGGTGTGCACCACCAGTACATTGGTCGCGTCGGCGATGCCGGACACCGGCGCGAGATCCTTCAGCGGGTGGTAGCCGATGTCCTTGTAGACGAAATAGTTCACCGCGAAGTTGCCGATCGCGCCCAGGCAGATCGTATGTCCGTCCTGCGGCGCCTTGCTCAGCATCTGGCCGGCAAGGCTGCCCGCGGCACCCGGCCGGTTGTCCACCACGACCGGCTGGTTGAACACGGCAGCCAGCGGTTCCGATATCGCCCGTGCAGAGGTGTCGAGTCCGCCGCCGGGGGCGGAGCCGACCAGGATGCGGATCGGCCGCGCAGGGAAAGTCGTCTGTGCCTGCGCCTGTGCCTCGGCCGCGATCCACCCGGTCGCGCCGATCATCACGCTCAGCAGGCCGGTGCCGGCGTTGCGATAGCTGGGTTGCTTCATGGTCCTCCTCCTCGTTCCTGGGTTCGCCTTTATTCGCGGTGTCGCGACGGTTTCGCGGCAGTGTCGCGCCGCCGTGGCATCAGCCCGCGGGCTGCAGCAGCCTGCGCAGCGCGCGCACGTCCTGGACTTCATCCAGCGTCCAGATCCGGTCGAGCAGCGTGCGCGCGCGCCGTCGCCCGAGCACCGGCGCCATCAGTGGCAGGCACTTGTCATCGACGTCGGCACGGGTCATCGGGTTCTGCCAGGCGCCGCGGACCACTTCCGTGTGGTGCTTCAGCCGGCGCCCGTCGGTGGTCTCGATCTCGAGGATGGCCTGACGTCCGCCCGCCTTGCTCAGCGCCGCGCTGCCCTCGTACACGATGCACTTGCGCACCGCGAGCACCGCCGGGTCGTGCATACGATCATCGTCGTGCGATGAATCGAAGGTGAGTCCGCCGTCGACCAGCATCACCGCCAGCAGGTGCTGCATGCAGATGTCGGGCATGTCACGGTTGTTGACGATCTCCGACTCGGTGTCCTGCACCTCTACATGCAGCCGGCGCACGTTCGCCGGCGTCAGACCGTGCGCCCGGATCAGTGCCAGCAGGGAATCGAGCGCGGCCTGGATCGGCGAGCCGACCGACCAGTTCTTGATGTTCGAGCGCATGATCTCCCAGGTGCGGCCGAGGTCGCGCGCGACATGCGAGGTGTCGGTGTGCTTGTCGTAGGCGAGGAAGAAGCTGCGCGTGTCGCTGAACGAATCGTCGACGCCATTGAATCCGGCATCGACCATGGTCGCCGCCGACATTGCATTGCGCGTGGGCATGCCCGCGAAGTCGAATGCCTTCTCGACATGGTCCGGGTCGCGGATCCAGCACGAAAGGCCGGACGCCTGCTGCGCGGTATAGGACAGCAGCCAGCGCATGCGCTGCGCGTCGAACCGCGCCAGCGCACCGGCCGCGGCGGAGGCGCCGAAGATCGCGCCGAACGCGTGCGAGGAGTGCGCCGCGAGCAGGAACTTGATGCCACCGAGCGCCATCGAGAAGCGGGCGCCGACGTCATAGCCGAGCGCGACCGCGCGCAGCAGGTCGGTGCCGGACGAGCGCTTGAGTTCGCCCATCGCCCACGCGGCCGGCACCACCGCGCAACCGGGATGGAACAGCCCGCCCTGGTGCGAGTCGTCGGTCTCGTCCGCATGCGCGGACATGGCATTGGCGAAAGCGGCGAGCGTGACGCTGGTGGACAGCGTCGTGCCCATCACGCTCGCCTGCGCCGTGCCACCCTGCGTGGCGACATACTCGATGCCCTTGCGCCCGGGCAGCAGCTTCGATCCGGAGACGATGGCGGCGATCGAATCGGCGATGTGGTGCTTGGTCTTCTCGGCCACCTTAGCCGGCAGCGGCCGGTCGGGCGCCTTTGCCATGTAGGCCGACAGCGAACGGATCATCGGCGACACGGGAACCTTCTTTCCGGCGGCGCTCATCGCGACGACCCCGATCCACCGTCGACGCTGATCATGGTGCCGCTCACATAGGACGCACGATCCGAGGCGAGGAACACGGCGACATCGGCCACCTCGTCGACGCGGGCGAGGCGGCCCAGCGGGAAGCCGGTGGTCAGTTCGCGCCAGCGGTTCTCGTCGCCGAACGCGGCCTGCGCCCGTGCCTTCCAGCGCACGACCTGGCGTTCGGTCTCGGTTGCACCCGGGTTGATGCCGACGACCCGCACGCCGTCATCCATGCTGCCGGTGCCGAGGCATGCGGTGAACGCCATCAGCGCTGCGTTGCCGGCGGCCCCGGCGACGTTCTTGTTGGTCGGGTGGAACGGCGACACGCCGATGATGTTGACGATGGCGCCCGACTTGCGCGCGGCCATGCCCGCATAGACCTCACGGCTGAGGTTGATGTAGCCGAAGATCTTCAGGTCCCATGCCGTGCGCCAGCGCGCCTCGTCGATCTGGTCGATCGAACCCTGCGGGACGGCACCGGCGTTGTTGACGAGCACGTCGACCAGGCCGGCTGCCGTCGACAGGGCCGCCGCTGCACCCGGCGCAGCGAGGTCGCCCGCATGCACGGTGACAGAGGCGGCGCCGAGCTTGCGCAGCCCGACGGTTGCCGCGTCCATCAGCGCGCCGTTGCGCGCGGCGAGGATCAGGTGGCAGCCTTCTGCAGCGAAGCCCTCTGCAACGCCCAGGCCGATGCCTTGGGAGGCGCCGGTGATCAGCACGCGTTTGCCGGAAAGTCTCAGGTCCATCGATGGTTCTCCAGGGATTCTCAGAAAGGAAATCAGGTCAGGCCGCAGGCGCCTTCAGCACGCCGGACTCGACCAGCGAAGCGATGCGCGCGGCGTCCCATTGCAACACTTCGCCGAGCACGCGCGCGTTGTCTTCGCCGAGCGTCGGCGGATAGCGGTCGGACGGTGGCGTCTCGCCGGTGAACTTGATCGGGTTGCCGGCGACCTCGATGCGATGGCCGCGGCCGTCGTCGAGTGGCAGCACCATCTGGCGATGCTGCACCTGCGGGTCGCGCAGGGCTCGGTCCAGGGTGTTCACGCTGCCCACCGGGATGCCCCTGGCGCGGAAGCGGCCGACCCAGTGCTCGGCCGGCTGCGCGAGGAAGGCCTGGTCGAGCGCCGGCAGCAGCGTGTCCCGGTTCGCATGGCGATCGCCATTGGTCCTGTAGCGCGGATCCTCGAGCATCTGTGCCACGCCGAGCTCACGCGCCATGTCTTCCCACATGCGGTCGGTGTTCGCACAGACGACCACGTTCACCCCGTCACCGGCGATGAAGGTGCGGTAGGTGGCGAAGGAATCATGTGCACGGCCCTGGGTCCCGGGCACCACGCCGGCAATCAGGTGGTAGGCAGCCTGGTAGGTGAGCATCGATACCTGGCAGTCGAGCATCGAGATGTCGATCTGCTTGCCCTTTCCGGTGCGCGTGCGTTCGAGCAGTGCGGCCTGGATCGAGATCACCGCGAACATGCCGGCCGCGAGGTCGCCGAGCGGTATGCCCGAACGTACCGGCAGCCCGCCACTCTCGCCGGTCAGGCTCATGCCGCCGGACAGGGCCTGCACGATCATGTCGTAGGCCGGCAGTTCACGATAGGGACCATCCTGCCCGAAGCCCGAGATGCTGCACCAGACCAGGCCTGGGTGCGCGGCGGACAGGTCAGCCGGATCCAGGCCCAGCTTCGCCGCGACACCAGGGCGGAAGTTCTCGATCAGCACGTCGCTCTTCAGCGCCAGCTCGCGCACCAGCGCCTTGCCGTCGGCATGCTTCATGTCCACCGCGACGCTCTGCTTGTTGCGGTTCACGCTCAGGTAGTAGGCGCTGTCGCGGTCGACGAAGTAGGGCGGGATGTGCCGCGAAGAATCGCCACCGTGCGGCTCTATCTTGATCACCTCGGCACCGAGGTCGGCGAGGATCTGCGTCGCATACGGGCCGGACAGGAACTGCGTCAGGTCGAGCACGCGCAGGCCCTTGAGCGGTTGCGCACCGTCACAGGTGTCCCGACTGGAAGGGACGGGCGCGGCATTGGACGCGGTTTCAGGCATCGGGTCTGCTCCTCAGGCGCTCTTTCGAGCACGGTAGCCCAGGCCCGCGGAAAGCTCGGCCGCGAGGCGACAGGCCTCGTGCGCGAACTCGGCCTCGCGGGCCGGGTCGAATCTCTGTTCAGGGATGGTGAAGCCGAGGGAGCCGGTGACGCGGCCGCCCGGGCCGAACACCGGCGCAAAGATGCCGACCGCGCCTGCGATGCGCTGGCCGAGCGACAGGGCATAGCCGCGCGCGCGGATCGCGGCGAGGTCGGGCGCAGCATCGACGGGACCGGCCAGGCCCTCTCGCGCGAACACTGCACCGACTTCGTCAGGCGGCAGGAAGGCGAGGATCGAACGTCCGGACGCGCCGGTGAGCAGCGTCTGCGGTTCATGGCTGCGCACGCGGTAGCCGAGCGGATGTGTCGATTCGACATGCGCAGCGAAGGTGAGCCGGTGCTCGCGCGGCAGGTACAGGCACAGGTAGGCGGTCTCGTTGAGCGCGGCCACCGCCTGTTCGAGCAGGGGCGCGGCGATCGCCTGCAGCGGATGCCGGCTCGCGACCACCGAGGACAGCCTCAGGAATTCGCGGCCTGCACGGTAAGTGGGCGCTTCCTCGTCGCGTTCGACCATGCCCTCGCGGATCAGCAGGTCGAGCAGCCGGTGCACCGTCGACGCAGGCAGCCGCAGGTCGGCGCTGATCCGCTTGATCTGGGTGCCGTCACCGGACTCGGCCACCGCGCGCAGCACGGCGACTGCGCGCGCGACCGTGCCGGTATCAGCCGGCGGGGGCTGCAGTCCGGATGCCGAAGATTCAGACACCGCGGGTTTCAGACGCCGAACAGGTGGATCGCGCAGGCGCCGTGGTCGAAACCCGAGGTGCCGCCGCCGGTGACATGGGTCAGGCCGACCTTCGCACCCTCGACCTGCCGGTTGCCGCAGCGGCCCTGCAGCTGGCGCACGATCTCGACGATCTGCGCGGCACCGCTGGCGCCGACCGGATGGCCCTTCGACAGCAGCCCACCGCTCGGGTTGACCGGCACGCGGCCACCGAGCGAGGTGGTGCCGTCGCGCAGCAGGCGTACCGCCTCGCCACGCGGGCACAGCCCGAGCGCTTCGTAGTAGAGCAGCTCGGCGATGGTGAATGCGTCATGGCACTCGAGCACATCGATATCTTCGGCCCCGAGGCCGGTCTCTTCGTAGAGCTCGCTCGAACAGCGGCTGGTGATTTCCGGCGTGGTCATGTCGCGGAAGCCGGGCATGTACTTGCCCGATGCGAGGTGCGAGCCGAGCACCTTCACCGGCCGGTCGGAATGCGCAGCCGCGCGTTCGGTCGGGCAGATCACCACCGCGGCCGCACCATCCCCGGTGGGGCAGCACTGCAGCAGCGTCAGCGGATCGGCGATGCGGCGCGAAGCCAGCACTTCCTCGACCGTGGTCTCGGTGCGGAACTGGGCGTCCGGATTGAGCGCGCCGTGGCGGCGCGCCTTCACCGCGACTTCCGCGAGGTCGCGTTCGGTCGCGCCGTAGTCGTGCAGGTAGCGTTGTGCGCGCATCGCATAGAGCGCAGGCATCACCATGCCGTTGGACACCTCGATGTCGTCCTGGTCGAGCGGCAGCGTGCCGCCGCCGAGCTTGGTCAACTGCTCGACGCCGAACACCAGCACATAGTCGTACAGGCCGGCGGCCACGGCCACCCAGGCCTCGCGGAACGCCGTCGCGCTGCTGGAGCAAGCGTTCTCGCAGTTGACCACTGGCACGCCGCTCATGCCGGTGTCGCGGGCGACGCGCTGCCCGGGCATCCAGCCCGAGGTGGCGGTGCCGGCGTAGATGGCCTCGATCTGCTTCGGCTCGAGCTTCGCCTCGCGCAGCGCATCGCGCACGGCGGGCTGGGCGAGGGCGGGTACCGTGAGGTCGCGGTGTTTCCCGAACTTGATCATGCCGGTGCCGATCACCGACACGGGTCGCAGGTTGGCGTGCATCAGCTGTCCTCCAGGGCGGCCGCCGGTCAGGCGGGCGCGAACCAGTAGTGGTAGGTCGGCGCGGCCGGGCTGGCGTCCGCCGCGGCCGTTTCCTCGACATGCACGCGCACGGCAAGGTCGGGCACGAGCCCGGCGACCGCGCCATCGGTCCCCACGATCTTGCCGAACACGCGCACGCCCTCGGGCAGGTCGACATAGCCGATCACGTAGGGCACCTGCCAGACGGCGGGCGCGACATGGACGGTGGAGCAGACGTACAGCGTGCCGGTTGCGCCCAGCGCCAGCGGCTTCAGCTGCTCGGCATTGCAGGTCGGGCAGACCGGCGCGGCCGGGAAGATGCGGGTGCCGCACGCAGTGCATTCGGCACCGCTCAGGCGCAGGTCGCCGTCGGGGCCACGGATGACGTCGGCGGCGCGCAGCATGCGGCCGACATGGGGGGCGTTGCGTACCGGGGCGGGGCTCGCCACGGAAGCTGCGTTCGGCATATCTCCTCCAGATGTTCCGCTCAACGGAATCTGATTACGGTCAAAGGAATCGTATAGCTCGGACCGCCAGCATGCAAGCCTGTGCGTGCGTCATCCGGCCGTCATACAGTCGGGCTACCTTTCGATAATGATCAAAACGTCGTCGGAGACAGCACATGAAAGTCGGCATCAATGGCATGGGTCGCATCGGGCGCCTCGCACTGCGCGCCGCCTTTGGCGCGGCTGAACGGCAGTCGGACGATCCGCGCGCCGGCAATCGGCTGGACGTGGTGCACCTGAACGAGATCAAGGGGGGCGCCGCGGCCACCGCGCACCTGCTCACCTTCGATACCGTGCAGGGCCGGTGGCGGGAATCGATCGCAGCCGAAGGCGAGGCATCGATCCAGATCGGGTCGCGTTCGCTCGGCTTCTCGTCGCATCCGGTGGCGGCCGACATCCCGTGGGGCGACCTCGGCGTCGACCTGGTGCTGGAGTGCACGGGGAAGTTCCTCACGCCCGAGACGCTGCAGGGGCACCTCGACCGTGGCGCGAAGCGGGTGATCGTCGCCGCGCCGGTGAAGGTGGGCGACGTGCTGAACATCGTGGTCGGCGTCAACGAGGGCCTGTACGACCCGGCGCGCAACCGGATCGTCACCGCCGCTTCCTGCACCACCAACTGCCTCGCACCGGTAGTCAAGGTCGTGCACGAGGCGATCGGCATCCGCCACGGACAGATCACCACCATCCACGACCCGACCAACACCAACGTCGTGGTGGATGCCCCGCACAAGGACCTGCGCCGGGCGCGCAGCGCGATGCAGAGCCTGGCGCCGACCACCACCGGCAGCGCGACTGCGATCGCGCTGATCTATCCCGAGCTCAAGGGCAAGCTGAACGGCCATGCGGTGCGGGCGCCGGTGCTGAACGCATCGCTGACCGACTGCGTGTTCGAGATGAAGCGCGAGACGACGGTGGCCGAGGTGAACAACCTGTTCGCCGAGGCGGCACGCGGACCGCTGGCCGGCATCCTCGGCTACGAGGAGCGGCCGCTGGTGAGCGCCGACTATGCGCGCGACACGCGCAGTTCGATCGTCGACGCCCCATCGACGATGGTCACCGACGGCACCTTGCTCAAGGTCTACGCCTGGTACGACAACGAGATGGGCTATGCCTGCCGGATGGTCGACCTCGCCTGCCACATGAAGGTGCGTGGCATCTGATGGGTGGCTTCCGATGAGCGGCACCCGCAACTACGCGATCGTCACCTCGGCGTACTGGGGGTTCACCCTCACCGACGGCGCGTTGCGCATGCTGGTGCTGCTGCATTTCTACCAGCTCGGCTATTCGCCGTTCACGCTCGCCTTCCTGTTCCTGCTCTACGAGGCGGCCGGCGTGCTGGCCAACCTGGTCGGCGGCTGGCTGGCCACGCGCCATGGCATCTCGCGCATGCTGTCGATCGGGCTGATGCTGCAGATCACCGGCTTCCTGCTGCTGTCGATGCTGTCGCCGGCCTGGACCGCCGCGATGTCGGTGGCTTGGGTCGTGCTGGCACAGGGCATCTGCGGCGTCGCCAAGGACCTGACCAAGACCGCCAGCAAGTCGGCGATCAAGCTTACCGCCGGCGATGCGTCAGGGCGGCTGTTCCGCTGGGTCGCCTGGTTCACCGGCAGCAAGAACGCGATGAAGGGCATCGGCTTCTTCCTGGGCGGCCTGCTGCTCGAGGCGCTCGGCTTCCGCGGCGCGCTGTGGGCGATGGCCGCACTGCTCGGCTGCGTGCTCGCCGGCGTGCTCGCCTTCGTGCCGCCGCTGATGGGGCGCAGCAAGGCATCGAAGTCGTTGCGCGAACTGTTCGCAAAGAGCGGCGGCGTGAACCTGCTGGCCGCCGCCCGGGTCGTGCTGTTCGGTGCACGCGATGTGTGGTTCGTGGTCGGCGTGCCGGTCTTCCTCTATTCCGCTGGCTGGACGTTCACCATGGTCGGCGCCTTCCTCGCCCTGTGGACCATCGGCTACGGACTGGTGCAGGCGATCGCACCGTCCCTGGTCCGTCGCAGCAACGACGGCCTGTCGACCGAGGTGCCGGCCGCGCGCCTGTGGTCTGCGCTGCTGGCCTTGATCACCTTCGGACTGGTCGCCATGGTCGCACTCGATGTTCCCGCGCTCGAGTGGGTGGTGGTCATCGGGCTCGGCGTGTTCGGCTTCGCCTTCGCCGTCAATTCGTCGGTCCACTCGTACCTGGTGCTGGCCTACGCCGGGTCCGAGAAGGCGGCCGAGGATGTCGGCTTCTACTACGCGGCAAACGCGCTGGGACGCTTCGGCGGCACGCTGCTGTCCGGGCTGCTCTACCAGTGGGGCGGGTTGCTCTACACGCTGTGCGGCGCGGCGGCGATGCTGTCGGCATGCTGGGCGGTGACGCTGATGTTGCCGACCGTCAGCGGCCGTGCACCGGCGGCAGCCGGTACCCGGACAGCCGGGCAGGGCAGATGAGCATGGATAACGTGCCGGCAAGTACGCCAATGAGTACACCAATGAGCGCGCCGATGGCCGAGTCGATGGCCGTGGCGTCTCTCGCCGCGCTGGCCCAGCCGATGCGCCTGCGGGTGTTCCGCGCGCTGGTCGGCGCCGGGCCGGCGGGGCTCACGCCCGGCGTGCTGTCGGCGCTGCTCGACGTGACGCCGTCGACGCTGTCCTTCCACCTGAAGGGGCTGGCCCGCTCGGGCCTGGTGACGCAGGCGCGCGACGGGCGCCACCTGCGCTATCGGCCCGCGCTCGATCACATGCAGGCACTGCTCGGTTACCTGACCGACCACTGCTGCGCGTCGAATGGCGACCCGGGCGTCGCGAAAGGCTGTGCCATCGCACCCGCGGGTCAGCGCAATCCTGCGAGCAGTTCCCCGATGCGCTGCATCGAGAACGCGTAGGCGGCCGGATCGTGCCGCTCGTCGCCCTTCATCATGTAGCCGTGCTGCACGCCCGGGAACGCATGCAGTTCGATGTTGGGCATGCATCCCGCCAGCGCGGAATACGCGTCGAGCACCGGCGGCGGCGCGCGATTGTCACGGTCACCCCATAGCAGGCAGACCGGCGCGGCCACGCCCTCGGCCTCTGCGATGAAGTCTTCCATCGCAGAGCCGTGGCAGGAGACGCCAGCCTCGAAGCCGAGGCGCTTCGGACCGATCAGCGCATAGGGGC
>JBIITW010000279.1:0-5088 GCA_044340265.1 Burkholderiales bacterium
CAGCGGCGAAGGTGGCAACCTCGATTCGCCCGACCTCGATCCGTTCTGGGAAACCGCTTCGCGCCTGAACGCCGCGGTGATGCTGCACCCGATGTTCGTCTGCGGCGAACCGCGGCTGGGCGACTACGACCTGGTGAATGCGATCGGCCGCGTGGTCGACACCTCGATCGCGGTGTCGCGCCTGCTGTTCTCCGGTCACCTGCTTAAGTATCCCGGCGCGAAGCTGGTGCTGTCGCATGGCGGCGCGGCGCTGCCGTTCGTGCTCGGCCGCCTCGGCCGCCACTACGACCACCACGGTGACAAATACGCCGACCCGCGCAAGGGCTTCGAGGCCCTGTATTTCGACGCGCTGGTGTTCGATGCCGATTCCACCGCCTACCTGATCGACAAGGCGGGTGATGACAAGGTGATGATGGGTTCGGACATGCCGTTCCCGGCCGGCGACCCGCACCCGCTGCGTCCGATCGACGAAGCGGTCAAGGACGCCGCCGTGCGGCGCAAGCTGCTCGAAGAGAACGCACGCCGGGTGTTCCGCGTGCGCCCCGATTGCGCGATGCCCGGCTGATCCCTACGCCCGGTCGCAGCACTCAGGTCAACACTGGAGGAGAAATGATGGAAATCCAACGCAGACGCCTGCTCGCAGGTGCCGGCGCGGCGGGCGCTGTCTCGCTGGCCGGCGTGCCTGGCCCGGTGGCGGCACAGCCGAAGTTCCCCGACCGGCCGGTGCGTCTGGTCGTACCCTTCGCCCCGGGCGGCGAGACCGACTTCGTCGCGCGCACCTGGGCCAGCCGTGTGGCGCCCCACCTGGGCACCACGCTGATCGTCGACAACCGTCCGGGGGCCGGCGGCGCGGTCGGCGCGGCCGAGGTATCACGTGCGAAGCCCGACGGGCATACGCTGCTCTCCGGCACCACGACCACCCACGTGATCAACCCGGCCGCGATGAGCAAGCCGCCGTACGATCCCCTGCGCGACTTCATGCCGGTGACGCTGGTCAGTTCCTCGCCCACCTGCGTGATGGTCAATCCCTCGGTGCCGGCGAAGAACCTGAAGGAGCTGGTCGCGTTCGTGCGTGCGAACCAGAAGCAGCTGAGCTACGGCTCGCCAGGGGCGGGCAGCATCAACCACCTCGCAGGCGAACTGTTCAAGCAGCTGGTCGGCGCACCCGAACTGCAGCACGTGGCCTACAAGGGTGCCGGTCCGGGCGTGGCCGACCTGATCGCGGGGCACATCCCGATGTTCATGGGCATCTTCGGCGCGCAGCCGCTGGCCCAGCATCGCGCCGGGCGGCTGCGCATCCTGGCGGTGTTCGGCGAGCAGCGCCTGAAGGCTGCCCCCGACATTCCGACTGCGGTCGAGCAAGGCCTGCCGAAGATGGTCACCAGCATCTTCCACGGCGTGTTCGCTCCCGCAGGGACGCCGCAGCCGGTGGTCGCCCAGTTGCACGCGGCGACCCGCATGGCCTGGAGCGAAGGCCTGCTGCAGAAGGACCTGGAAACGGTGGGCGGCACGCCGGCTGTCGATTCCACGCCGGAGTCCGCGGATCGCTTCATCCGCCAGGAGATCGCCCGCTGGACGCCGCTGGTGAAGTCCATCGGCCTGAAGATGGATTGATGCATCGCCCGCAACCGACTATCGAACCGGAGTGACCCGACACCATGGACAGTCCTGACAACAGCCGCGGCTACCGCGACCTTCATGAACACCTGGCCGAACTCGAGCGGCGCGGCCTGCTGCTGAAGATCGACCGGCAGATCGACAAGGACTCGGAACTGCACGCGCTGGTTCGCTGGCAGTTCGTCGGCGGCATGTCCGAGGCCGAGCGCAAGGCCTTCCTGTTCACCAACATCGTCGACGGGCAGGGGCGCAAGTACGACATGCCGGTGGTGGTCGGGGCGCTGGCGGCGAACCGCGCGGTCTATTCGGTCGGCATGGACACGCCGGTCGAGGGCATCCAGGCCAAGTGGGACCGGGCGATCGCCAACCCGGTGAAGCCGCAGGTGGTCGACAAGGCGCCGTGCCATGAGGTCATCCTCGAAGGCGATGCGCTGGTCGGGCCGGGCAACGGACTGGGCCGGCTGCCGATCCCGATCTCCACGCCGGGTTTCGACAGCTCGCCCACGCTCACCGCCACCAACGTGGTGACCAGGGACCCCGAGACCGGTGGCCAGAACATGGGCACCTACCGTTGCGCGCTGAAGGCGCCCGACCGGATGGTGGTGCGCATGGCCACCCGGGTCGGTGGTGCCGAAGGCTACATCCACTACACCAAGCACCAGAAGCGCGGCGACCGCTACATGCCGTGCGCGATCGTGCTCGGCTGCCCGCCGTATGTCGCGTTCATGGGTCCGCAGAAGCTGCCGATCGGCATGGACGAACTCGAAGTCGCGGGCGGGCTTGCCGGCCACCCGATCCGCATCACCCGCGCGCATTCGGTCGACCTGATGGTACCGGCCGAGGCGGAGGTGGTGATCGAGGGCCTGATCGACACGGAGACCGTCGAGCCCGAGGCACCGTTCGGCGAGTCGCACGGCCATGTGGCGCTCGAGGAATACAACATGGTGATGAAGATCACCGCGATCACGCACCGCCGCGACGCGGTGATCCCGTCCTACATCAGCCAGGTGGCCCCGAGCGAGTCGAGCGTGATCAAGCGGGTCGCCTACGAGCCGTTGTTCCTGACCCACCTGCGCGACGGCCTGGGCATCCGCGGCGTGAAGCGGGTGACGCTGCATGAACCGCTGACCGGCCTGCTGCGGGTGACGATGATCACCTGCGAACGGGGCATGCCGCGCACCGAGGTGTGGCGCGCACTGTACGGCGCGGCGTTCTTCAAGGGTGATTGCAGCAAGATCTGCATCGCGATCAACGACGACATCGATCCGGACAACTCGGATGCGCTGCTGTGGGCGATGGCCTATCGCTCGAACCCGGTCGCCGACGTGCTGACGCTGCCGCACCGCGGGCAGGGCCATGGCCCGAAACGCGAAAGCGACGGCGACGAGGACTCCACGCTGCTCATCGACGCCACCATGAAGTCCGGCATGCCGCCGCTGGCGCTGCCCAAGCAGGAATACATGGAACGTGCGAAGGCGATCTGGGAAGAACTCGGCCTGCCGCCAGTGCGCCCGCAGCCGCCGTGGTACGGCTATTCGCTGGGCGACTGGCATCCGGCCTGGGACGCCGCGGCCGAACGCGCGGTGCGCGGCGAGTGGATCGAGAACGGGAAGATCAGCGAAAGCCAGCAGCGCAAGGGGCTGAAGCCGGAGACCAAGTTCCGTCCCGACTGACGTTTTCAACGGACGTGGATCACCGCCCACGCCCACGACAAGAACGAAGACCCGGAGGATGACCATGGATCGCAGGACCTTCATCGCAACCGCAGCCGGTACCGGCGCAGCCCTGCAATTGCCCGGGCTGGCCGCTGCCCAGGCAAACCCGGCCGGCGACTGGCCGCGCGAGCCGGTACGCATCGTGATCCCGTACGCAGCCGGCGGTCCGACCGAGGTCGCCGGTCGCATCATCGCGCAGGAACTGACCAAGAACCTCGGCCAGAATTTCCTGGTCGACCTGCGCCCCGGTGGCAGTTCGGTGATCGGCACCGATGCGGTGGCGCGCGCGAAGCCGGACGGCTACACGTTGCTGATGCAGGCCGCCGCGTTCGCGATCAACCCGTCGCTGATCCGCAAGCTGCCGTTCGACACCGTGGCCGACTTCGAGCCGCTGACCATGGCCACGCGCAGCGGGCTGGTGCTGGTCACCCAGGCCGGCTCCTCGATCTCGACCGTTGCAGACGTGATCGCCTTCGCCCGGGCGAAACCGGGCATGGCGCAATTCGCGTCCGCCGGCAATGGCAGCATGGCGCACATGTCGATGGAACTGTTCGCGGCGATGGCGAAGATCGAGGCAGTGCACATCCCGTACAAGGGCAGCGGCGCGGCGCTGCCTGACGTGATCGGTGGCCATGTTCCGTTCATGATCGACAACCTGGGCTCGGCGATGCCGCATATCCGCGGTGGCAAGCTCAAGGCGATCGCCCACACCGGCACGCAGCGCGTCGAGATGCTGCCGGGCATCCCTGCGATCGCCGATACGCCAGGGCTTGCGGGTTACGAGACCAGCAACTGGTTCGGTTTCCTCGCACCGGCGAAGATGCCGGCTGCCCTGTCCGAACGCATCCATGGCGAGCTGGTGAAGGTGATCCGTCGTCCCGACATCGTCGAGCGGTTCGCCAGGGATGGCGTCGAGGCGGTGGGCAACACCCGGGCAGAATTCTCGGCGTTCCTGAAGGGCGAGATGGTGAAGTGGGGACGGGTGGTGAAGGAGCGCGGAATCAAGGTCGAGTGACGGTCGAGCGACGGTCCAGTGACGTCGCGGAGCGGTTAAGTCGGCGTTAAGCTTCGGCGCTCATCGTGCAGGCTCTGAAACCCGGAGCCTGCAATGTTTTCCTTCCAAGATTCGAACCTCCTGCCCGCGGTGCCGTCTGCGGGCCTTGTTGCCGGTCATGCTGTCGGTCACGTCGCCGGCCGCGTGGCTGCGAGCCTGGGCCCGGCGAAGCCGGCGGTGGACGAAGCGCCGTCCGCCCGTCGCGTCGCCACTGCGTGGCGGCTGGCGCGCATGATGCCGAGGCTCGAGCCGTTGTGTCCCGGAGACGACGGGCGCGCATCGCTCGAGGCGTTCATCGCCGGCGTGTTCATGCAGCGCCACGGCGCACAGGTGTCGCACTATGCCGGCAGCCTGCTCGGGCTGCGAGGTCAGGACGGCCGCTGGTGCGCCGGTCTTGGCTACACCCGCGCGACCGCCGGCGCGATGTTCGTCGAACACTACCTCGAGCGGCCGGTCGAGCAGGTGGTCGCTGCCGCGCTCGGTGAGCGGGTCGAGCGCGGCGCGTTCGCCGAAGTGGGCAACCTCGCTGCTTCGGCCGACGGCCTGGGCCGCCTGCTGATCGCGCTCACCACCGTGCACCTGTTCGAGCAGGGGGTGCAGCATGTGGTGTTCACCGCGACCCGGGCGCTGTCCAATGCCTTCGCCAGGCTCGGCGTGCCGCTCGTGGACCTGGGGCCGGCCGACCCCGCGCGGGTGCCCGGC